>CAYVDS010000323.1:0-3531 GCA_964450145.1 uncultured bacterium | reverse complement strand
CACTCCGGTTTACTGATTAGTTGAAAAGAAGAGCCGTGCGAATAAATTCGCACCTACGTCAGGACCCATACGCCGAAAAGGGTAGGTGTGTGAATATTATTGTGGCGGCGGTTCCCGAACCGCCCCATAAGAAGTGAACCCTTACGCGGGGAGAAAGAGGCGGATTCCTACATAGATGATCGTCAGATGCATCCGTTGCAATACAGAGTTTGATTCCGACCATTCGCACACCCACGTCTGCCCCAATTGTCGTTTCGTATTCGACGCACACAGCAAGCAGGAAGAGTTCAAGATCATACGTTCCTCCGACCTGGTTCGGCAGACGGGTCATCGTCTTCAGGAAGAAGCGGGAGACAAGTGCGCGTTTCATTATGACGCGGATGCGATAGGCCACTGCAAGTGCTGCGGGAAACCACTTTGCTACGCATGCGCAATCAAGGCCGAACAAGGGCTTCTGTGCGAACCCTGTGAGACCGGTCTGCAAGCCCCGCCCAAAGCAGAACCCGCGGCTGAGGTCCCGGCCGCTCAGGCCAAACAGCCCGAAGAAGCAGAAAAGCCGAAGCGGCAGACCGTCTCACAAGCGATGGCTGCACGGCCTTATGTGGCCTGGGAATATCGCCGCCAGATAGGCCGGTTGAACGCGCTTTTCCTCACATGGAAACAGACGCTTTTTTCGCCAAGGCGCTTTTTCCGCGGGGTTCCTATCGGCGGCAACTATCGGAGCCCTTTGCTCTACGGACTGTTTTGGACTTTGATCGGCTCGGCGGGCGGCGTTGGTTGGAAACTGTTGCTATTCATCTATCCGACATTCATAGAGTTTCTCGGGGGCGAACTGGTTCAGGTCTCATTTCAGCTTTCCAGAACATATATATTCGTGGGCGTGTTGTTCCTTCTCTCGCCTCTCTTCGCGCTGGCGCTGCTGCTAGTGGCCTGCACAATCTATCACATGTTCGTGTCATTATTCACGCGTCAACACGGCGGCTTCGAGGCGACCGTGCGCGTAGTGTGTTACAGCACCGGCACGAATGTATTCTATTTTCTACCCGTCGCAGGAGTCATAATCGGCGGGATATGGCAGTTGGTCCTGATGACGGTGGGACTCAAGGAGGTCCATAGGACTTCTCTCTCGTCGGCAATTATAACGGTCCTTGGGCCTTTCTCAATATTCCTCGCCCTTGGCGTGGCTCTGATGGTCTGGTCGGTGGCAGGCACAAACCTGAGTGTGGAAAAGCTCCTCGAACAACTGGTCCTTTTCTTAAAGGCGTAGCGAAGCGGTTTCGGGTTTCGGGAAAATCGGGGACACGATGCGGCATCGTGTCCCCAATTTTCTGGCCGCTTTCTCCCAATTATCATTGCGAGCGGAGGGCCGCAAGGCCGAGCGAAGTAATCTCTCAAGAAGCCTGCAGATTGCTTCGTCGCATCGCTCCTCGCAATGATAACCATGGAGAGGTCTTATCCAAACTTCGCATTGTAATGCGTTGCGGCCGGCTTATTTGGTCGTCTGGATGAATTTGCGGAAGGACCTGTCGTATGTCCGCTCGGCTTCCTTGGTGAAGAAACACGCGGGCAGTTCCTTGTTTGAACGGTGGTACGCTACGCACTCGCAACAGACTCCTTTCCTGCTGCAAGGCTCATACGTGCAGTTGCACCGCTGAAGGTTGCGCTCCTTGTTACACTCCAATTCCAACACTCTCCTTTCAATGACGGTTAGGCAAACCGCGTTGATTCGCTTATTCGGGGATACGATGAAGCATCATGTCCCCGAATAAGCTCTCAGCAATCACTGTCCGACCGCTCAGGGACTCGCAACCCCCTCCCTCGAGACTGTCCCGTAATTGGCGAATTGGCTTAAACCTTTGTAGGTGCGAATTTATTCGCAGAATGTTTACGGCCTTTTGCGAAGCCCTCGTCCGAATAAATTCGCACCTACAGAATTGCAGGACTGCCTCCTTCCCCCCTTTACAAAGGGGGGATGAGGGGGGATTTTCCCCTACTGCCCCTCGTAATTCCCGACGTCGACAATCACGTATCTATCCACGTCGAATATTTCTGAGGCGACTCGCCGGATATCGTCTACGGTCAGACTGCGTATCTTTGAGTCATAATGCTGGTAATTATTATAGCCGAGACCATAGAGTTCATCAAAAGAAGCCTCGGCCGCGATCTGGCCGTTGGTCTGTAACTCGATGGCGTGTTTGCCCATGACCTCGGTTTTCGTGCGCTCGAGTTCCTCCTCATCGAGGCCGTTTTCGCGCAGGTCGCGGATAACCTCGAGCAGCCCATCGGCGGCCTCGACCCGTTTTTCGGGAACCGTGAAGATGTACAAAACGAAGGCGCCCGGCTCGACGCCGAGAATATTGAAAGCGCCGACGGAATAAGCAAGCCCGCGCTCATCACGGAGCACTTGAAAGAGTCTGCCGCCCTGGCTGTTGAGGAAACTACTGAGGACTTCGAGCGCGTAACGGTCGGGATTATCAACGCTCACTCCGGGGAAACCGACGAGAACGGCCGTTTGCTCCTTATTCATGAATTTGTGGGCTCTCTCGATGGCTTCGGGGAATGGCGTGGATGTTCTTTCTACCCTAAGACTCGAACCGCTTTCAAGCTGTCCGAAATTCTTCCGGACCAGCGCGACGATCCTTTCCCTATCAACGTCACCGAAGACCGAAAGCACCATCCCGGACGCGGCGACCGCCTGCGAATGAAATTGCCTCAAGCCGTCGGGAGTGATTGATTTAACAACGTCCGCCTCTCCCTCGACCTGGAAGCTGTAGGGATGTCCGTCGAACATCGTTTGCCTGAACAGCTTGACGGAAGAGGGGAAAATATCGTCGTCAACCTGTCTTATTCTTGCGAGCGCCGCGGTCCTCTCGCGCTCGACTTCTTCGGGCGGGAAGGACGGATTGGCGACAATATCACTGAGAATATTGACGCCGGTCTCCGCGTCGCGGCTGAGCATCTCGATCTCGAACCCGAAACTATTGTGTCCGGTGAATGAACTGATGCTTCCGCCCTTCGATTCGATCTCCGTCACTATTTGCTCGGCGGTACGACTTGTTGTCCCCTTGAGCATCGTCTTGCTCATGAGATTGGTTATGCCGGTGTTGCTCTTGTTTTCGGCTCTGGCGCCACCGAGCACGGTAAGCCGGACCGCGACGGTTTGCACGCTGTGATCTTCGCGCAGCAGGAGCGTGAGGCCGTTCGGCAGCGTCACCTCCTCTATTTCCGGCTCTTGGACCTGCGCGGCCGTTTCCTTGGTTTCGCTCTCGAAGGCAATTTCTTTTCCGGTCGGCGCCAAGGCCCCAGTGACGGAATTCTCAGGCCTGAAATATTTGTTGACGACTTTCTTGATGTCTTCCTTCGTGACGCGGCCGATTGAATCGACGTAGTACTTATCAAAATTCATATTGTGCGCGTCGAGCTCGCCCGAACCAAGGCCATCGGCGCGTCCCTCAACCGATTCCTTCGAGAAAAGATACTGGCTAAAGAATTAGGAGCGCGACGTGCTTAGTTACGCGTCCGTGAGGCCCT
>CAYVDS010000322.1:0-3534 GCA_964450145.1 uncultured bacterium | reverse complement strand
GATAGACGCCCACAACCCTGTTTCCTGATAGATGATCGCGGACGATGTCATCTGTCAGAGGAAGGTACTTCTGTTTGGATTTCGCTGCTTTCCCGTATCTCCCTACCTTGGCCGGAGAGTATCCTTTCTTCCCCGTTCTCTCATCCATCCAATGAACGGCGAAGACATCCTCTCGACCTCTGAAAAGACTTCTGAAAAGGTGTATCTTCTCCTGAACAGAGGAACTTGAATTCACTGCGGGAAGCGGTTCTGTTACCGGAAAGATTTCCTTCGATTCCGACAATTCCTCTGGCGCAGAAGACCCAGAAGCCAATCCCAACATCCGGCGAAGTCGCTCGTTTTCCTCGCGGAGCTGAGCGTTATCCTCAAGAATTCGTTTCAGGTTTTCTGGATTGTGCTCAGGTTGAGCGCCGCTTTTTGAATCATCGTCCATCATCTGATGTACGCCCTAATGATGTTGTGAGTGCTGTTCGAATAACATTCGTGGGTCATGTTGGTCGTGGTTCATTCAGCCATGGAAAATATCGAAGGTGTCCGTAAGCACGAGTATATCAGAGACAGGTAATGTTTTCATTCGATCCGGCATCGTCTCAGCTTGATCATCAGATCAAGGAAAAGCTATAATAGTACAAGGTTGACGATTAGATTGGAATAGCGAATTGCCTACGAGCTTTACGGGATGATTCCGTAGCATACAATGAGAGAGACCGAGGTGAGACGATGGGAAAAAGGTCGCATATCGCAATACCCAAGAAAGAAATAGAAGATTTCTGCAAAGAGAATCATATCCGCAAACTCTCGCTCTTTGGCTCTGTGCTGCGCGACGACTTCAGGGAAGACAGCGACGTTGATGTCCTGATTGAATTTGAGCCGGGGCAAGCAATCGGCTATTTTCGCATGGCGGGCATGGAAATAGAGCTTTCCGAACTATTTGGCTGCAAAGTAGATTTGCGGACCCCGCAGGAATTGAGCCGCTATTTCCGGCAAGAAGTGCTGGAGTCGGCGGAAATCCTGTATGCAAAAGAATGACCTCGTGCGTCTGCGTCATATGCTTGATGCCGCAAGGGAGGCGACCCTTTTCGCTCGAAACAACACACGTAGTGATCTTGACACCAACCGAATGCTTACTCTCTCCCTGCTGAAGTGTATCGAAATAATCGGAGAAGCATCTGCAAGAGTTTCAAAGGAATGCCGGGAGAAGCATCCTGAAATCCCATGGGCGGTTATTATTGGAATGAGAAATCGGCTGATACACGTGTATTTCGATATTGACCTTGATAGAACATGGGATACGGTCACACTGGACCTTCCACCCCTCATAGTCACTCTTGAGCATCTCCTCGCTGTCGGAGACCACGAATAAGACTTCGGTCTTCCTTTTCTCCCTCGCCAAGCTATAGCCTTTCGTTTTGTGTCCTAATCTCACATCGGCGGTGGAAGTCCCGCGCTTGGCGGGATTTCTACTTTCCCCTTTTCGGTCCTGCCGCTTGATTTTGGACAAACAAATCTGTTAAATTCAAGGCAATGCAAAGGCGGATTTCATGAAGTCGGATGCCCATCTGGACGACGAAACCGAACCAGAACACGGCCCGAAGCCATCGTTCTTATTTGGATCGATACAAAGGAAGTGAGGCCGCCGGACTCGCGAGCGTATGCGCTCGAGATGCCTCACAGCCCAACAGCAGAAATTGGGCAGTAAGTCACGCTTGCGAGCTTTACGGTGTAACTCCCCATGCCGGAAGGAATGTGCTATTGCGAGATTCCATCCGACGAGAACAGGAAAAGACTGCCGTTCTGCGGATGAGAGAGGGTCGCACAACAACCGTCTGTCATCTTGCCGTGAGTCATGGAAGTTAAGCAATTCGCCAAGTTCCGTGATCTTCACGAAAGAACATGCGACGGGAGATATATATGAATGACTTCAAGACAATCTTGCGTGTAGCGTTCTGGCCGGCGCGACAAACTGTACACATCGTCAAGAAATGGCGCGTTGATTCTCTGCCCGGGATAAAAGATGGAATAGCTAAGTGGGCCCAGACACTGCTCATCTACACAATGCTAGGCACCATGATTCTTTTGATCTCGATGCTGCCTCTACCATTGTGGAGCAAAGTGGTTTGGGTCTTGGCCATGTCTCTCCTCTTGTCATCGGTCACAGTTGTGCGAACAAAAATGCGAGTGTCCGAAAAAGACATGAAGGATTTTGAAAAGGACAATAGACAACTCAGAGACGAGCGCGAACGCCTGCAAGCCGAAATGGAACGATTGAAACGGGATATCCAGAATCAAAGCACACGAATTCTTGACATGAACTGGATATGGGAGATGAACTTCGCAGAAATCCGGAAAACCGAGACTAAGCCGTTTGATTATTTCATGAGAGTCAGCGAGAAGGCACCTGTGAGATGGGAGAGTCCCAGACTGTGGGAAAACAGCCCTGAGGAAATCATGGAAGGTGACTTTCGGGTAATAGGTGCGCTTAAGATTGATTACACTTACAAAATTGGTGTTGACCTCAGGCAAATTTTGGTGCACTACGATAGCAAAAAGAAAATCGCCGAATACTGGTTGCCAGAATTCTGTCACACAATCAGTTCTCCGATTGAAGCGAGTTGGCCAATCCGAGTAAGTATGTGCTATGCCAAGGGTCAAGGAATATTTGCCGATACTGACTGGCGGTTGTTTGATGACGAGATTGTTACTTTGTCAGTATGGGAAGACGTGAAGAAGGTTTTTGAAAAGGATTTGTATGAAAAGACCTCTTTGGACGACCAACTGTGCGCAGGGCTCAAACACGAAATAGAACTGAAGCTACAGTCGTTCTTTGAAGATTTTGTCGGTTGTGAAGCTAGGTCGGTTAGGAGAGAACAGATTGCAGAACCAACTACCCTGCGCAGTCTGGTTCAGAAAATGCAGGAAGGGCGGGTTGGGCTCCCGATGCTATGAACTGGTTCATAATTGTCACTTTCCACATTGACGAAAGGAACGTCCTCCGTCCGCAGGTCTTACTTTTGGGAAGATACCTGCATCCGTTTTCCGAAAACACAACAGAAGCAAAGGCATCCCGCTCTGGGATAAGGAGGCAGATATGAAAGCTAACGACTGGCTGCGCCTATTTGCGTTAAGAATCGACGAAGAATATGGTAAGGAGTGTTACGAATTTTGCAGAGCGAAAGGGTGGCAAGGACAGGATTGCGAAGAGGAGTGGACAAGTCTGTTGAAGCGAATATTACGGGGACGCAATACCTATTATTTCTAAATACCATTTGTTGTGAATTTAATGCCACGCTCCAAACGTTGCATAGACAGAGGGTTCCTCACCACCTCAGTTTATCCTCCAATAAAACGCTCGATGTGTTCTTTCTTGGGCAATCCCGCACGGCGCATGGACACGAACAATTTCTCGTCCGGGCCGGCGAGGGAGTCACTTAAGACGGAAGGGGAGAGGGGGGACATGTGTTCGGATGTCCCTGTCAATCGCTGTCAGCGGTCACTTAAAACCAGCCACATAGGGTCGAATCAAACCCCGCCATT
>CAYVDS010000321.1:0-3560 GCA_964450145.1 uncultured bacterium | reverse complement strand
GCCGGGAGCTTCTCTCCGGTTTCTGGTTCCTCATGGTAAGTCTCATAGAGCCAATCGAACTCCTCTTTAACCGCTTTTCTTATCCTCTCGAATTCCTTCTTCAACTCATCAACATCGCATGGCGCACAGTAATTTCGGGCGATGTGGACCGCTGCGGGCGAAATGTCGCTGAGGATAACCTTTCGTGGTCCTGAAGGCGCCAGTAAGGCTGCCACTCCTGTCATCCCGGAGCCACAAAACGGGTCAAGTATCAAGTCACCCGGTTCCGTATAATGCTCTATGAATGGAATTATCCCCTGATACGGAACTTTCGTGTGATATGAGTGGGCGTTATAGATGGCAGTGTTCTTTCCCGCTATTACCGGTTTGTTGTAGGAATCCTTGCTGTAAGTATCCGTATCTGGGTCAAACGGGCGACCATGAGCGCGGACAAATCTCTCAAGATTTGTCTTATCCTCTACCATACTCCCTCCGGACTACCTGAAACTGAGCAGGATTATCTTGCCCTCTTGTTTCTTATCAGCAAATTCCTTTTCGAGAAGTTTTCTCAGTTCAGCGATGAATTTATCAATATCTTCTCTGCTGACTGCCGGGAAACGGTCGGCCATGTGTTCAAGCGTGTGGGATTTCACCACCTGTGTTCGCGCCTTATCGAGAATTTCCCTGATCGTTTGGATCATGGCCGGAGTGATGGTTGTTGCTGCTTTATGCAGTTCGTTCAGTTGGAGGAGGTCGAGGAGTGTCTTAATCTTGTCCTCACTTTTATCTTGAATCGCCTTTTCCAGTTGGCTGCGCAAGAGGGAGACACGATTTTCGAAGGCCTGCTTGCTTGTTTGGTGAATTTCCAAAGCTTCTTCTTTCGGGGGTTCATAAGAGAGCGAGCGGTGATGTGTTGATGCGCCTGATAGCTCTTTCTCAACGCTATCGAGAAGTTTATCAAGCCGGTTCGCAAGGTCATGACCTTGAGCAGGCCCGAGAGTAGTCAGTTGATTGACTTGACCAAGCCCCGTCAACAATACTTTGGTATCTTTCAGAGACTGCTTAAGTTCTATGAGACTCTCTCTCATTCGTTTGGAGTGTACCTGCTGAGCGTTTCTTAAGCGTTCTAGAACTTTTTCTGTGTCATTGAGTAGTGCCTTTACAACGGTTTCATTGCAGATCATGCTCGCCAGTTTATAACGGGTCAGCAGCATGCTCTTCTGAGTGGAAAGCTCCTGATCTGAGCCTGTGTCAGATTGTTTGAGCGCGTTCAGAAGCTGAATCACCTGCGTGGACATGGAAGCAAGTCGGCGCAAGGCTTCAAATCGTTCAGCCCCTGCCTTGAATCCATTGAGTTCCACATGAACCAATTTTCTCCGCTCTTCAAAAGTCTCCAAGTCAGGTGATGCGCAGATATCCTCGAACTTCTTAATGTATTGGTTGTCTGTTTCAGGCAAGGGTTCTCCCAGTCCATCGGCCAGGGTTTTTAGGTTTGCGGCGGCCGATTGCGCTAAGGGAAGCTGGCTCTTCAGGAAGTTGAGGAAGCCACTAATCTGATTATCTATGTCCTGCGGAAATGTCACAGGTTTTGCTTCGGCCCAGAGAATCTTGGCGAAGGGTTGGATACTGTTCCAGTCGGGTCCGGACACTGCAACCAAGCTGTCGAAAGAGCTTTCCATTCCGGTCTGCCATGATAACTCTACTACATTGGAACGGGTAATCAAGTTCTTGCTGAGAGGTCTTCCACTCTGACTGGCCAGTCTATGCTGAGGATTCAATTGGATTTCGACCGGAGTTGGTACGTTTCGGAAACGAACATAGATGAGCAAGATTGCAGCAAGCAAATGTGGAGGTATTCCGTATGGGGAGGCCGCCAGTTCCTTAACCAACGGCCATAGAACCAAGGCTGAACTCTTAGCAAGTCGTTGATCTAGAATCTTGAAAAGCTGTGAGTTCTGCGGATTCAGCCTCTTCGGGTCGTCAGGGGTTGATAAACCGAGCCCGACAGCTTTTTGTTCGAGAGTGCTTCGTACAGCTTTGCTTGTATCCCCCTGTACCAACCCCAGAAACAGATTTCTTGCATCAGCCGCGTCATTATGTTTCTCGATTCTATTGACATCAAAGATTTGGGGGAAATCCTTGTACGCGTTCTCCAGCGCGGGCCGGATCAGAGCAAAATGACGCTGGTCAGGAGTGGGCTTGCTGAGAGCGCCTAGCACATCTAGATTGAGACCGTCTTTTGTGTGGGCCTTTCCCCGCTGAAAAGGCTCAATCAGATAGTGAATGATACTTGAAAGGGCATCAATGAACTTCGCGTCCGCGAATGCACGGATGTCTGCGGCCTCGGGGCCCTTTTGCCTTTGGGGGTCAAACTCTGTCAACAGCGATTTGGCAGACAAGTACGTGCAGCAAAAGTCCTTTAGCTTGTCACTCAGAGGTGCAGCTTCAATTACGACAGTTCGAGGGTCCTGCAGGTTAGCGGCAATTGAGGAATTACCATTGAGAAGATAAACCAGGCGGAAATGTTTGTAGGGGTCATTTATTGGGAACCCGAGATCCGGTCTCCATGAACTTGCCACAATTATCTCGCCATCGTAGCTGACTTGGTTAGCCACCACATTATCATCCCAAGCCTTGTCCATAGAATAGCCGGAGAAGAGGGCCTTTTGTCCCCGAGTTTCAGTTGGGGAGGCAAACATGAGCTTTACCCAGCACTCGTTAATCTCCCCATCATGTCCTCTTATTTCATTCTTCTTTTTGTCCAAGAGTTGTTGAGGTGTTGGACCGGTCTGCCGAGGGATAAAACGGGAACCTTTATCATGATGGGCAGGGTCGAATTCCAATTGCGGAATCTTACCCGCCATTTCTCCAAGGATGACGAGTATTCGTTGCTCTCCCGTGATTGCTCCCGTAGCAGTTAAGGTGGCGTCCGCTAGCTCTGTAGCGGACATTGGCACAGCCTGCTCTCCTGAGATCACGAACTGGAGATAGAGTATGGTAAGTATGGCTTACGCAACAGGTCGGTCTTCTTCATCAGGGAATATGCCTGGAATAAGTCCCAAAGCGTCGAGGTAGCGCCGCCGAGTTTCACCAAATCGCGGCCCAGCAAGAGCATTCTGAAAATTCGGGCTAAATTTGTGGACGTCGTAGGGTGTGAGCGGTTTATCCATAGCAAGCGCAGCATCGGACTTCATCACATCATAAAAGATGTTCAAGCCTAAGCGCACTCCGGGCATGTCTTGAACACTGCTTGTAAATCGGCGGACAGTTTCATATGCCAAAGGATGAAATGGAAAAGTCTCCAGAAAGCTCTCTTCGGTTTCTGGCTTATAAAAAGCGAATTCGTTATAGAAATCGTGATAGTAACGTTTGGCCTCATCTGCCATGTCCGGTTTGTACTTTCGGACGCGATGCGCACAAATAACGTGGTAATCGCGCTCTGCTCCGGAGCCAGCCAGTAGCGGAAGGCTTCGGAACCGGCCTTGAAGCCGAGCAGGGAGATCGGGCGGTGAGGCTATGACGGTATAGATTTCGCAGCCATGCTGCTTGGGCAGAATCTCGGTCAATGCCTGAAGCACATT
>CAYVDS010000320.1:0-3572 GCA_964450145.1 uncultured bacterium | reverse complement strand
TGGCGTTACCGCAAACCTCGAGGAAGATGACTATCTGAAGAGCTTGGCTACAATAAGAAAAGTGTGGTAGGGCGCGCTTGTTCCGATTTCCGAAACGTGCAAGAGAGCCATGCGTCCAAAAGTCAAGGACGGTGCATATCTGAATCCATGGTAGGTGAACCGCGGCTGAAATAAAGGATGCTTTTAACAGAGAGTTTCACAATTCGGACGTTACGCTACTATCGAGAATGGGCTGCTCACCAATATCTACCTGAGCCAGACTTCCCAGGCTTTACCACTCTATCTTGATATCATACCGGCGGAGCAAAGAGAGCAAGCCGTGGAACTGCTAAGACAGGCGGTGGTGGATCAATGCGACTGTCATGTGGATTGCGGGATAGTGGGGACGCGGGGGTGAGAAACCTGTCACACTCCTTAAATCCCATCCTCTTGTGAAAGCTTATGCATCGTTCATTAAGCGAAGATATGCTTACCAACAACGAATCCACGCCCAGTTTTGAAGTTTCCTGAGCGCTCTTTGCGCCTTTGTGGTTTGCATCTGTGATTGTCAGCGCGGGGATTTAATGCGCAGGAAGTTGTTGATGATTTTGAGGCCTTCGCGGGTGAGAATGCTCTCGGGGTGAAACTGGACGCCGTAGATAGGAAACTGCTTGTGCTTGAGGCTCATGATTTCGTCTTCTTTGGTGTACGCGGTTATTTCGAGACAATCCGGCAGGGTGTCTTTCTTGACGATGAGAGAATGGTAGCGGGTGGCCTCGAACGGATTCGGAACGTCGGCGAAAAGCTCGTTCTTGACATGATAGATCATCGAGGTCTTGCCGTGCATAAGGCGGTCAGCCCTGACAACGTCGCCGCCGAAAGCGTAACCGATACATTGGTGGCCGAGGCACACGCCGAGAATGGGAATCTTGTGGCCGAACGAGCGGATAACATCATTCGAGATACCCGCCTCGAGTGGCGTGCACGGGCCGGGTGAGATGATGACACGGTCCGGATTGAGCGCGGAAATCTCGTCGATGGTTATCTTATCGTTCCGATAGACAACAAAATCGGGCC
This sequence comes from uncultured bacterium, assembly GCA_964450145.1. Lineage (GTDB taxonomy): Bacteria > Abyssobacteria > SURF-5 > SURF-5 > SURF-5 > JACRIR01. The sequence goes on along the minus strand of CAYVDS010000320.1, from coordinate 2,516 downwards.
GCGACATGCCCACGTATTGGACAAGGTTATAAGTGAATGAATCGTAGTTGTCGAGTATTAAAATCATTAAGCGCCTCTTGTTACCGATCTGTGCATGCTGTTCCCACGCGGTCATCGCGCGTGTTATCGAGAGCCCGTTCGCCTATTTTGGATTTTAGATTTTGGATTAGATTCTTCGCTTCGCTCAGAATGACATCCAGCCTTCGTAATCTTGTATCCTCGGTACATCGCGCAAGCTCTTCTGATTTCCTTTGCGAGCTTTGCGCCTTTACGGTTTAATTCTCTTCCCTTTCGCTTTGCCGACTCGGAACTCGGAACTCGAAACGCGGAACTCCGCGCCCTGCACGGTTTACAGCCCCGCTTCCGCAATCTCGATGGCCTTGACGACGGCGAGCGCTTTGTTGAGAGTCTCGTAATACTCGTTTGTAGGGTCTGAGTCGGCGACGATGCCGGCGCCCGCCTGCACGTATGCCATGTCGCCCTTAATAATCAGAGTGCGAATGATTATGCACGTGTCGAGGTTGCCGGAGAAACTGAGATAGCCCATGGTGCCGCCGTAGGGGCCGCGTTTGAGCGGCTCAAGTTCCTCGATGATTTCCATCGCCCGAATCTTTGGCGCTCCGGTCAGAGTCCCGGCCGGAAAGGTGGCTCGCAAAACGTCAAAGCAATCGTGGTCGTCCCGGAGAGTCCCCCTGACATTGGAAACTATGTGCATCACGTGGGAATATCGCTCGACGACCATGAACTCGGTCACATGGACCGAGCCCATGTCGGCCACGCGGCCGACGTCGTTCCGGCCGAGGTCAACGAGCATGATATGTTCGGCGCGTTCCTTTTCGTCGGAGAGCAGGTCGCGTTCGAGTTCGGAGTCGTCGAATTCCTTCAGCGCGCGGGGGCGAGTGCCCGCGATCGGGCGCAGGTCAATCACGTCTTCCTCAACACGCACAAGCAACTCGGGTGAAGCGCCTGCGATCTTGAGCGAGCCGAAATTCAAGTAGAACATGTAAGGAGACGGATTGACAGACCGGAGTGCGCGATAAATGTCGAATGGCGGCGCCGTTACCTTCGTCGAGAAGCGTTGAGACAGCACCACCTGGAATATGTCACCCGCACGGATGTATTCTTTTGACGCCTTCACTATATCTTCGAACTCTTCCTCTGTGAAGTTCGATAAAAGTTCGAGTTTGGGCGGCGGCTTTGGAGGCAGGTATTTCGGGTATGTCAGCGGGCTCTGCAAGGCCTCGACCATCGCGTCGATTTCTCGAGTGGCCGCACGGTACGCAGTCTCGGGATCACCCTCAACCTTGGCGTTGCACACAACCATTATCTTGTGGTTCACATGGTCGAAGATGAGAATCTTGTCAGTGACTACGAAGAAAATGTCGGGCAGATCGAGATCATCATAAGTGTCGTCCGGCAGTTTCTCGAAAAAACGCACGGTGTCGTAGCCGACGTACCCGACCGCGCCTCCAAAGAAACGAGGCATCCCCTCGACCGGAACCGGCTTGAATCGCGCCATCAGTTCCTTCAGACAAGAGAGCGGATTATCAGATTCGAGCCGAGTTACGGCCCCGTCCTCTGTGATTGTGATATTCCTGCCTTTAGCCTGAAAAATGACTGAAGGGTTCGAGCCGAGGAAAGAATACTGCGCAATGCGGTCGCCGCCTTCGACGCTCTCCAACAGGAATGAATAGCTGCCCTTGTCTATCTTCAGGAAAGCCGACACGGGCGTTTCGAGGTCAGCGAGCACTTTGCGGTAGACCGGAATCAGGTTCCCTTCGCCGGCCTTTCGCTTGAACTCTTCGAGTGTGGGCGTATACATCGGCTATTTCTTCCCGTAGACCTTCTCAGGATCAAACATGCGTTCACCAACAATTTTCCACTTCGCGCCGTCTTCGAGTCGCTTGAAGAAACACGACTTGTAACCCTCGTGGCAGGCCGCTCCCTTTTGCAGTACCTTTATCAGAATCGTATCGCTGTCGCAATCAGTGCAGACTTCCACGACCGACTGGGTGTTGCCGGATGTCTCTCCCTTCGACCAGAGTTTCTTGCGCGACCGGCTGTAGAAGTGAGTCCTTCCGGTTCGAACGGTCAATTCGAAGGCCTCACGATTCATGTACGCCATCATCAGCACCTCTCCCGTTTCGCTGTCTTGCACGATTGCCGGGACGAGGCCGTCCTTATCGAATTTGAGGTCGTCGATAACGCTCATCTCTTGACCTCTTCATACTCTCGCACACAAACGCCGCGCGACTTCAGGTACTCTTTCGCCTTTTTTATAGTATAGGTCTGATAGTGGAATATCGAGGCTGCCAACACGGCGTCGGCCTTACCTTCGATAAGGCCCTCATAGAGGTGTTCGAGCGTACCGGCGCCCCCGGATGCGATCACCGGAATGGACACCCGCCCCGCTATTGCGCGGGTCAGCTCGATGTCGTATCCTTTCTGGGTGCCATCGTAATCCGTGCTCGTCAACAATATCTCGCCGGCGCCCAGGTGATTCGCGCGCTCAGCCC
>CAYVDS010000319.1:0-3592 GCA_964450145.1 uncultured bacterium | reverse complement strand
GGACGTTCTGTTCCCTGGCCGAAGAGAAACAGTTTCTCATAGAGTGGGAGAGGGATGTTGCCGACACTCGCATCCAGGGAAAAGCTCAGGGTCAGGTCTACACATTTACAAAGCCAATCCGTATCTTAAACTTTCGGAGTCATCCTTACCCCTCAATAAACTCATAACTGGAACGTCTTCTCGTTGCCCGTTTCCTCTTTCACACTGCCACTTAACATCTCATGGACGCCTGGTTTCCTAATAGACATTTGCCTCTGCGTTCCTCTCCGCCCTCCGCGGTACGGGTTCTCTGCCTAGGCAACTCTTACCTCCAGCGTTGTCGTGAGAATCTCCGCGCTGAGCGCTTCTCTTCTTTCCTCTTCCGACATTGTTTCCAGATAAAGCTCTACAGCTTCACGAATATTGGCTATCGCCTCCTCCAATGGAGTTACTCTGGGGACATAATACCGGTTTTGTATTTACGCAAACTATATTATATTGCTATAAGTCAAATATTCATGCTTGACTGTGCCAGACCTGACCGTCCCGGCAATAAGAATACGCCCGCCGCCCTTCGCTTTCCTTCGTGTTCTTCGTGGATCACTCTTCGTTGCTTCCAATCCAAAATCTAAAATCCAAAAATAGATTGACTCGTAACTTCGCCGCTTCGCGGCCGCTTGACATCTGTGAGTGCAAATAGTAGTCTGTGGCTATCAAGAATCGAGCGCGTTCATATTGCCGGGGCGATCACAGACGGGCACATTCAAGCATATAGCTGACCCTCAATTGTCCCGAGGAATTTGTGGTTTTCTTAGCATTCCCGCGAAGACGGGAATCCATTTTTCTTTCAGCCAAGGCAATTGGGGTCACCCATTTATGGCGTGTTGCCCAAATGAGCCCCCAACTCCAAGGGTAACCTGAAAGATAAGAACAGTTAGGGGTTCAGGGGTTCATAAGAGAAACCCGTTGATCCAATCTGCAAGAAGCTAGGACGACGATGACGCACCATGGACCCGGCTTTGTGATGGAATCCAACTCATGAACGCATTGCTTATCATCTTAACCGGCCTGTTCGGTTTTCTGGCCACATGTTGCGGGTTACTTCTTGGGATTACTTTTTCGGAAAAGGAATGGGAGCGGTGGCCCCGTCTCAAGAGGCTAGGGAGCAAAAAACCTCATCTGCTGGCGGTTACCGTTGTCAGCGCCATGCTCGCGGCTATCTCGGCCACAGGTGCCGGAATATACAAGGAGGAACCTGCAAAAATAGTCATTGGACCCGGCGGCAAACCCATGGAAAAGGCCACTCTTGCCGGATTCGAAAAGGAGCTTGAGGACGCGGCGTCAGGTCTGAGGAAGCAAGCAAAGGACCATTTTGGAGCGGCGCAGGAACATTTCGAAAGGTACGAATATCCAGAAGCCGTAGCGAGCTACCGACTGTCTATTGATTCGCTACCAACAATGTCAGCCTATTTGAACCTCGGTCTATCCCATTATTACCTCTCCGAGTTCCACCCTGCAACGATTGCTCTTGAGAAAGGACTTCAAATCGCGCAAGAGAATCAAAACGAGAAATATCGAGCGGTCTTTCTCCTTATCATAGGGAATCTCCAAAAGGACCAAGGGAATTGGGAGGAAGCACTCGACTCCCTCAACGCAGCACTCAAGGCTTACAAGAGCTTGCGTAGTCCACTTGGGGAGGCTACAACCTTTGTCGGCATCGCAAGTGTCGATGAGAATCAAGGAAAGTTGGAGGAGGCACTCCACTCGCTCGAGACAGCAATGAAGATCTACAGGAGAGTTGACAACCCACTTGGCGAAGCTGCAGTCCTCATCATGATTGGGAGTGTCCAGAAAGATCAGGGGGAACTGGGCGAAGCACTTGTTTCGCTCAAAACAGCACTTAAGATCAGCAGGAAAGTTGACAGTCTCTTCTGCGAAGCCGCCGCTCTCGGCAATATCGGGATCGTCGAAAAGCGAGAAGGGAAGTTTAACGACGCTCTTGATTCGCTCAACGCGGCTCTCAAGATTTGTAGGCGGGTTGGCAACCCAATGGGTGAGGCTGCTGTTCTCGTCAATATTGGGAGCGTACATCAGAATCAAGAGAATTTTGAAGAAGCACTGGATGCCCTAAAGGAAGGACTTGACATCTTTAGGAAGATCGGCAATCCGATTGGAGAAGCTGCCGCCCTCGCCAATATCGGGATCGTGTCTGCGATGCAGAGAAACTTGGAAGCGGCGATTCTGTCATACAATTCTTCCCTTGAAATCTTCCATCGCGTTGGCTATCCACTTGGAGAGGCGGGTGTCCTCTGCAACCTCGGCATTGCCTATGCCTTACGAGGGCAAAGGCAGGAAGCCCTGAGCTTTCTAACGCAAGCCCGCGCGATGTACCTCAAGGCTGGTGCAAAAGGTCGAGACCTCCAGTTGATGGAGGAATGGATAAAGTGGCTTTCAGAAGAAGGCTCCAAGCCCGACTCACTCTTCCCACGCATTGCTTGATAACTACGTTCCTTCTTCCTTGGACTTATATCATAACGTAATGTTCACTGGTCATACCGGTGTTGAGCTTCTGTGATCGAACCGCAATTCAGTACATTTCCCAGAAATCAAAGTCGAACGAATTTTTTCGTTCAAGGATGGACACACCAGAAGAGTGGAGCGATATTGACTAGGGTTTTTGAGAAAGCCGAGTTTTACCAGATTGAGTTGAACTGACTTATGCTTTCTTCCTCTATCTCGAAACACATTGTTTCCGAGTATGCTGTAAGCTTGTCCGGGTGCCATAAGGATTTCTTCTCGTGTCCATGAGCTTTCAAATGAAATTTCATACGCACGAAGCCTGCCACTGCTGTGCGCGACCCAAGCCAGCCATCCCATCCATTCACCAATTTTCTCCCCATTAGACAGAATGAACCCGACGTTGCCATCATTCAGATAAAGAATTCGCGCAGGGCCTCCAGGTTCGTCATAAACAAGCCGTTGATCTCGAATGTCGCTCAGTGAATCAAGTTGAGCGATTTCTGATGCAAGCAAATTATCTTCATATCTCTTTCCCTTGCAAAAAGTGACAAACTTGAGGCCGTTCTGTTCGAGTCTCTTTTGCGAATTAATGAACTTAATTGGTAACAAAAAAGCGGAGGGGTCAGGTCTACACATTGACAAACAAGAAATACTTTTTCAAATTCCGTGCCCGCCCCGGCAAGACAAATACGCCCGACAACCTTCGCCTTCCTTCGTGTTCTTCGTGCATCACTCTTCGTTGCTTCCAATCCAAAACATGTCCTCGACTCCGATCGGGGATACAAAATCGAATCCCCCCTTCTTCATCCGCCTCCATCCGCATTCATCCGCTGTTGATACTTCTCCTTTGTCTTCTTCTTTTTCTTTGTCCTCTTCTTTTTCTTTCCTGCCCATCTTGTCAATCTTGTCAATCCTGTCCATGTTAATACTGCTTCTTTTTCTTCTACCTGCCCAAATCCCCGTAATCCGCAGATTCCCCGTTGCTTCTTCTTTCGTTCCGGCTCTGTGACCTCGGTGACCTCTGTGGCTTAACTTGTCATCTGTACTCGATGCATATCGCCACGGCGGCGACAATGTCTTCCATGACTGAAGC
>CAYVDS010000318.1:0-3607 GCA_964450145.1 uncultured bacterium | reverse complement strand
CCTCGTGTGCGTCACCGAAAAACCGAAGAGCACGCCTTCTCTCTTCAGTCGATCCATGCTCGCCAATATTTTGTCATATGCGCCCTGACCGCGTCGCTCGTTGGTCTCGCGCGGACCGCCCTCGATGCTTATCGCCGGATGCACGTTGCCGAGTTCGCCCATCTTCTTCGCCATCGCGTCATCTATCATCATCCCGTGCGTATATATCTGGAAAAAGACGTCGTTGTGTTCTTCAAGGATGTCGAACAGATGCGGCCAGATCGTCGGCTCCCCGCCCGTTATCGTTATAAAATAGATACCCAGTTCTTCTTTCGCCTGCCTGATTATTCCGCTGACCTCTTCGCGTGTGAGCTCCTTGGCTTTATTGTATTCCCATGCGTAGCAGCCGAAACAGTTCAAGTTGCATTTCATGCTAGGGCTTATTACGAGCAAGAAAGGCGGTGGCTCGCCATATTTCTCGCGATACCGGTCACGCGCCTCCTGCCCGAGGGTCATATGATTGAAAAACATGTTGAAAGCAAGTTTTCGCTGGGTATTGGGAGACAGGCGAGGCAGATTGCGCTTGACCATCTCGAAGAACATATTCATGCTGTCGGCTACCTTCTGCCTCTTGTCGGAGTCGTGGCTTTTCAGGTTGGCGAGCGCCTTCGCCGAGGCGCCTTCCTTGAGTTTGTCTATGACGGTTTCGAGCAAATGGCCGTTTCCGGACAGCGAGGGAATAACGTAAGACAGCCCCTTCGCTTTCAGGTAATTCATCATGTGGTCCACGTGCATTGCCTTAATCCTCCTGTCCTGATTCCTGAATCCCGCCCAAAGTGCAGCGGGAATAGCCGATTCTACCTTGCTGCGTGCGACTGCTTATGCGCGGCGGCTCAGATTTGACCGCGCCTGGTCTTTGGATTCGCGGGTGCGCTGCGCGGTCGCGCCAATTCGCGCTGTTCGAGTGCGCGCTGTATCATTTCGATGTCGGCCGGCTCGCTCAAGTCAGTGGCCATGTCCGGGTCATCCCACTCGAGGGCCTTTGCGGTGACGTGATATGTGTCGAGAATGTGTTGTTCGACATCTTGCGTCGAGAGAGAGCCAAAAACGTATTTCAATGTGAGCCGGAGACCGAGAAACCTCACCATCCCAAGCGCGTTCCGCCTCATGTGGTAAACGTTATAGAGATTGTCCTTATTCGCCTTCACGCGGTCGACGTGCTCAAGGAATAAATCGGGCCTCACAAACTCGATGTGGGCGCCCGTGTATTGTCCCTCTCGGAAACTCGCGTACGTGCGCCTCTCCTGCGGATACTTCTTTTCACAGACAGCCTTGCCCACCATTGGGAAGACCACGTCCACATGTTTTTCTTCGAGCACCCGCTCGATCAGGCGGTCCAACCCCTCGGGGGTGACGAGCGGCAAATCCGAGGGAATGAACATTATGAGATCACCCGTCTCTACCTCGCCGATCCCGAATTGCACGTTCTTGGCGGCGTCGCCCTTATCAATCAGGAACGAAGTCTCCGGATTCTCTCCTATCTCGAGCTTCCCTTCGATCTCCGGGGCGGCCACAACTACTATTTTTTGAACGTATTTGGATTGACGCAAGGCGTTGTAAACGTGGGTTATCATCGGAACGCCGTTCACCTTTAGCAAATCAAGATTCGGTACGCCGCTGAATTGCTTCCGCGCATCCGCTGTCGTGCCTACCGAAAAAAGAACGGCGACTACCCGGCTGTCCCTGGCCTCATGAGCCGTCTTCCCGCCGTTAACTGATTGAACGGCGTCCGCCGCCGCGGCCCGGCCCAACACGCACATAAAGATCGCTGCCGCAATTGTCAATACTGCCGCGACTCTCAGAGATTGAACTCTTCTCAAATGCGGACGCGCCCTCATTGCCCAGCTTCCCCCTTCAGAAAACCGATAACTTCCCGGAAGACAAGGTCTTGTTCGACGTCCATCATGATACTATGCCCGCTGCGCTTAAGCATGACTAGCCGTTTTTCGGGCGAGCTCACGCTGCGATAGGCCAGCGGACCGCTTTTGCTGCCCGAAACCTTGTCGTTCTGCGATTGGATGATGAGAACGGGTGAATAAATGCGATGCAGCCTGTCTCTCACAATATCGATCAGTTCGGACATAGTGTGGAGGATCGCCGTCGGCACCCGGTCATAAACGTAGCTAAAAGGTTCCCCGTCCGCGTCGACGAGTTTTTCAGGCCTTCCCTTCACGGTCCTGAAAAAGGCGCCATACATTCGGAGCATAAGGCCGGTCGGGAACTTGTCGTTCAATGGGCACAGAGGAACACTTAACAGAACAAGCCTATCAACAGGACTGTGGGCCGCATAATGCGCGGAAATGGCAGCTCCTATCGAAAAACCGATGAGAGAAACGTCCTCATAGTCGCTCTTGAGCCTTCGATATTCTTCGTGGACGTGTTCGTACCAGTCCTGCCACACGACCCTGTCAAGGTCATTCGGATGGGTGCCGTGTCCGGGCAACAGAGTTCCGCGCGCCTTAATTCCTGACGCGGCAAGGGCTTCCGCAAGGCCTCGCATCTGCGCCGGCGAGCCCGCGATCCCGTGAACCAGCAGGCACGCGCGCCGGCCTGACCCGATCGAATAAGGTTCATAGCCCTTAATTATCTTTGGCTCGCTTGACCGGATACGTCCCGCGGCTCGGTTCGTCAAGGCTGGACTCCGCATATAAAGATTAGACGAGACAAACCCCGCAATATTCGTCTTCGCAAACGAGATTTGCCTCCTCTTTGGCCAAGCCGAAAGGAGCGCCCTCGTGCCGAAAAAGAATACACCACACCTCTTTGAATTGGCAAAAAGCTTACCACATTCGGGCCCAAATTGCAAATGCTTCTGATAGTTATGAAAGCGACAAAACCCGTGTCTTTGCGCGGGATTTGCAACGTTCGTCATCTGGACGAAAGCAGTGGGCCCCAACGCTCAAGAGCGTTTGTTATTAGACTTAAAATCGTGTAGAATGTTGCCTGTTCAGTGCAGGAACGGCATAATTTGGAAAATCGGGGACACGATGTGGCATCATGTCCCCGATTTTCCAAAAATGCCGCAACGTGTCCCCAATTTTCGACAATGCCAATACAGAAGCCGGAGAGTTCTCTTATGATTCGCCTACGACCAAAATTCAGCCGGGTTATTCTCGGCGCATTCTTTTCGCTGATCCTCATCGGCTTTGCGTCTTCTGTAATCGCTGAAGCGGATACAAAGACCATGCAAATGATGGATGATGTTGTTCGAAAAGCGAAAACCGTCACCACTTACATAGTCGATGTGAAAGAGAGCGTGTCGAGCCGGGGACAGACTATGAGCAGTCAGGGAACACTGGCCGTCAAGAGTCCCGACAAGCTCCATAAGATCACGACATTCAATGTCAAGGAAGGAAGGAAGCAAGAAGAGTACATCACGGGCAATATCATGCTGACCTATATTCCTTCGCTGAAGGCGGCTCAAAAGATCGACATGCTCAAACTAAGAAAGTCGATGTCAAGTGATGCCCCTAAAAGCGTTGGCGACATGGTGAGTCCATTCGTGGGATTGCCGAAAGACAAGAGCAAATATGTCAGGGTTGATATCGGGAAGCTTGACGACTTACTT
>CAYVDS010000317.1:0-3636 GCA_964450145.1 uncultured bacterium | reverse complement strand
CTTGCGTTCTATCTGACATTCACGAGACACATTGCTTATGTTGAGAACAGCGCCGTGGGAAAAACTCACCGACTCGAGAAAGCGGGAAAAGGCGCCTATGTTCCTCGTTAGACCCTCCATCTGCACTTCTTCCCTAAGGTATAGGTCCACGTATGCCTGAAGCGTCGCCACAGGGTCCGCGCTATCAAGAACGAGGGGTATCATACCGACTTGCAGCGCTTTTCCGATATCAAAAAGCTCTTTGAGCTCGGAGGCCATGAATGGGTGCATGTGTTTCATAAGCAAGCGGCCCGCAAGCAGATTAACGCCCGCTCGGCTAAGCTTGCGAGCGCTTGAGCCGGTCAGTATGAACTGGGCGCCCCGTTTCTCCTCGATGAGACTATGAACCACTTCAAGAAGTTCGGGCGCCTTCTGGACCTCATCCACAACTATGGTCTTTTTCTCTTTTTGCGCATGAGCCGCTTCCCGCAATCTCTCTGGATACGCGGCATAATTTCTGAAGACGTCAGGGAGGAGAAGGTCTATATACAGCGCATTTGGGAATGCTTTCTTTATAAACGTGGATTTGCCCGTGCCCCTCGGCCCGAGCAAGAAAAAGCTCTGCTTTTCCGGCTTAAGAAATCTTCTTATCGTTTCCATTTATAGTCCATATTTGGAATTACCATCTCCAAATATAAACCAATCATGATGGAATGTCAAGGGCGCTGTCATAATCGCAGAAATACAACACTCTCCAAAGACCAATTCCCTGTCTCCGATAGTAAAGAATTGCATGTTTCCAAGAAAATTCCTCACCCCACTATTCCTCAGATCTTAATGGCAATATCCCGTTGCTGTCTGATATACTAGTTTTTTCCGGAACACCTGGGAGCGCCAGACCACGGCAGGCCGTGGTTAATAGTGAGAGAAACGCGCCAGAATTCTGGGACATGATGCCCCATCGTGTCCCCGAATTCTGGAACAAATGGATTCCCGCCTGCGCGGGAATGATAAAAAGAAATGCGAGAATGACGTAACACGCTGAGGTTCTTGGTTTTAACTCGAAACTCGGAACCCTGAACTCGGAACTTAGTTTCCTACGAGGAGTAAGCTATGAAGTCAAACAAAACGAATCTGGCAGTTATTGTTTCGGTACTGGCCTATTTAGCTCTGGAGGCGGCGCTCATCGGTTGGTACGGATTCTCGTATAAGGGAGTTGATATTACTTTGCGGGTCTCATCAAAAGTCTCGCTGGTATTATTCTCTTTCATCTTCATCGCCTCTCCCCTCAACAACTTGGCGCGTTCAAAATACAGCCTTCAATTGCTTAAATATAGAAGGCAATTGGCGAGCATATTTGGCATAACACTTATTCAATCCCATTTTACATTGATCGGTTTACAGTTTTTGATAGATAGTCCGCGAATTTGGGCTCAAATCTCGCTCTCGGATATTTTTATCGGTGGAACCGGAATTTTGCTTCTGATCCTCCTGCTGATTACTTCTTTTGTTAAATATGCTTCGAAGCTTGCGCCTCGAAACTGGAAAGCGCTCCATAAGGTCGGCCTCTATTTTCTTTGGCTCGTTTTCACATTGGATCAGACTGAAAAATATTTCTTGCTCAATCCGCGCGGACGGCCTGAATTCTATGTTCCGTTCTTGATCCTTTTGTTTTGCGCTTTAGGACTGAGGATTGTCTCATATTTTGTCAGGTCGGAGAGAACTTCCGTCCAGGCCGGTTCCTGAGAAGGGAAATGTGGGGACACCTTGCCGCAAGGTGTCCCCATATTTCCCTCGTTCGATACCTCACGGACGGATGACCCTTAAGTGAACGGCATTGGCACAGGCATTAATCGCGCGAAAAGACAATTTCTCCTCCGAGGTACGTCTTCTTGACGTTCAGTCTATCCCATTCCCCTTGCTTCAGGTCGAAAGGATTCTTTGACAGCAAGATGAAATCGGCGCGCTTTCCCACCTCAAGGCTTCCGACATCCTCGCTGCATCCAAGAACATGGGCCGCCTCTCTGGTATACATCGCTATCGCCTCTTTGACGGTGATTGCTTCATTCTCCTGTAATCGTTCAGCGCCTTCAGTTACGCGACTTACAGCCCGTTCAATCGCAAGCAGCGGCTGGTTGGATGCGACAGGCCAATCGGAACTGCCCGACACTCTAATCCCGGCGTCGATGAGAGACCTTAAAGGTAGCAGCTTTATTCCCGGAAGCTCGGGAGTGTTTTCGCTGCGGAGGTATCTCAGGAAGCAAGGCTGTGTGACGACGGCGATCTCGAGGTCGGCCATTCTGCGAATTAGTCCGTCGTCCAGCAAAATGCCATGTTCTATACGGGGAGGCGGATAGCTCTTATGCCTTTCCCTGACATGACTGACAGCTTTGATCGCCTGATCAACTGCCTCATTGCCGACCGCATGAAAGGCGAGGGTAAAACCCCTGTCAACGGCCTGCGAAACCAGTTCATGAAGTCTCTCCGTTGGGGCCATCATGATTCCGCCATGAAATCTCCAGTCTTTGCCGAGCCGAAAAGGAGTGCGCATGGAAACTCTGAGGGGGACGGTCGACATCGCTCCGATCGAGCGCGCAACTGTCTTGAAGATGGTCCCTGCAAATTGTACGGGATTTAAGACCATCGCCAGTCGATCTGCGCCGTCCAGGAAGATTTTTAGCGGCCCCACCCTGAGTCGGTCATCGCCGCTGCCCGTGGTTGCATCTTCCAACCGGTCCCACGGCAAATCCAACAGGCCGTTTGCGCTGGCCGGATACATTACGGTAGGCATCCTGAGCAAGCCGGCCTCGAGCGCCTTGCGATATATGGCTTCGTAAGCCGGCACAGCGGCGGGCTCGGCGATTCGGGTGACGCCAAAACTGAAAAGCTCCTCTTGCGCGCCCGGAAGCTTCTCCATTAACCTGCCTTCGTTATGCGCAATAAGGCTTCTGGTGCTGAGCGTCTCGACCGCAGGTCATCGCCTTTTCAATCAGTTGACCGGTCGGATTTCCTTTGCTGTCCTTCTTGATCTCGCCCGCAAAAGGATTCGGTGTCTGGCGCTCTATCCCGGCAAGTGCCAGCGCTTTTGAGTTTGCTATGCACTCGTGGCATGAGTAATGCAGTATTACGGCCGGAGAATCCGGGCAGGCGTCGTCCAGATCATGACACGTAGGCGCCTTCCCCCCGGTGAATTTCAGAGGATCATACCCTTGGCCGACAACCCATTGATCCCTGGGAGTGTTCCTTGCCGACTCGCGCAGCAATTCCTTGAGGGCTTCGATCGTCGAGGCTTTTTCAGGTGAACAGTCAACGGCGCCTCGATAAAGCTGGCCATGGATAAAATGAATGTGGGGATCAATAAAGCCCGGCAGCACAGTGCAGCCGGTTCCGTCGATCTTTTCCGCCTCAGGGAATTGCCCAAACAACTCCGCCTCGTTCCCCACGGCGATTATCTTGCCCTCGTCCCACGCAACGGCACTCGCTGTACCGAAGCCCGCGTCCATCTTGTATATTGAGACATTGTGCATAATCTTCATTCATGTCCTCCTCGGCTTCACCCGTGGGATTATACTATGTGAAATCATACAAACTCAAACATCCTACTTGCCATGCAGCAATGAAGAATCAAAAATGCCCTGTCCAATCCGCACCCCTCTC
>CAYVDS010000316.1:0-3723 GCA_964450145.1 uncultured bacterium | reverse complement strand
TCGCCGAGGCAAGGTTCAACCATGAGAGAAACACCACCGCTCCCGGGAATGACGCAGGGAGCGTCCGGCTTCGCCGCGCTCCCGTGGGCGCGCTTAGGCCTTGTGGTGATTAGTTTCATGGGAGGTTGGCTTTGCGTGGTAGTGGCAGGTGCGTGAGCAGTATGATTTTTTATGGCGGAGAGGGATTTCTCATACGCCGCAAGTTTTTCCGCGCTTGCGGCGAACCGCGCGGGAAGGTCGCTTTCGGCGCAGGCGCTTATCTGTTGAAACCAATCGGCGCATTCAAGCAGCGTGTCGATATGGTCAGGCGTGAACGTCAGTTTGCCTTCTCCGGCGGCGACGAAGCAGTCCTCCATCGCATGGGCGATTTTCACAACGGGATCCAGCTGGACGATGCGGGCCGCCCCCTTCAAAGAATGCGCCGCCCGCATCAGCGGTTCAATCACCTCAAGGGCTGAAGGATTGCTCTCCAGCGCCAGAAGCCCAGCGTTGAGCGCGGCGCATTGGCATTCGGCCTCCAGCTTGAAGAGCCCCATCATTGAAAAATCGTTCATGTCAGTTCCGACGCTCACAGCATACTCCGTTTTAAGGCGTATATAAGCAGCTCGTCATCCAGCAAACCGACTTCCTTTTGATCGTGAAGTAGAATTCCCCGCGTATATGTTCCCGCCGCTTTCGCGACGGTGACAGGCACATTCCGCGCGTCATTCGCGCCACATCGGCAGACGCCTGCAATCTCGTCGACGGGAAAGACCCAGCACTCCCCATCTTTTTGCGCGACCAGCATTCTCGCTGATGTTCCAGTGATGCCGTCGCGTTCTGCGGAGTCGGGAATTCCAATAAACGCCTTCAGTGAAAAGCATACGTGCAGTTGGCCGTGAATGTTTGCCAGACCAAGAAGGACGTCGTTCGTGCGATGGGGGATTCTGTGGATCGCGCGGGGCGCGACGACTTCCTTGAACAGTTTTGATGGCAGCGCCAGCCACTCCTTTTCTATCCTGAAAATGACAAGTGAAACATACTGCGAATCTTGTGCGTTTGTTTTTCTCGCCAGCAGTTCCGTCCATTCCTCAAGGTAGCCGGGGGGCGGTTCCCGGTTCAGCAAATCCCTGCCAGCGGCGACGAAAACATCGCAGTTCCTGCAATGCGTGACTTCGTCAAGGCGCGTGCAGCGAGCGGTGTTCGTCCCCCACACGCCGATGACGTTCCAGCACGAGTCGTTTGGCTGTGCGCCGTTGGTGGTGTCGTTATTCATTACATGCACGCGTATGGGACTCAAGGTGTTCGGTGATCAGTGTTCGGGAAAAACAACCACTTGCTGAATGTTGGACGTTGAACGTTTAAAGTTGAAAGTTGCAGCCGCCTAATGTATCAGCTTTGCTTTGAATTGGCAGAAGCTATTCGTCCGCCTCTATCTTTCGACTCTTCTCGTAGAGATATTCGGGATCAAGGTCTAAACCGTTGTTCCACTCGACAGTGTCGAATGAGATGAATACGCTTTTGAAAACAGAAATGTCCTTAAGTTCTGCAAAACGACCAATATTCAGTACTTGCCGCATGTCGAATACTCGGCGTTCATTATTTTCAAAGCATAACAATAATTTGTAATCGTCAGTTGCTTTAGCCTCAGTAATACCATAATACATCGATACGTTCTCCTCATTGAAGTGGTTGGATCTTGTAAGGATTTTCACCGTTCATTGCCATTTCCCAGTCAGCTTTAAGTTCGTCAAGGTGAAGTTCTGCCCATGCTTGAACAAGACGTAACTGCTTTTTCGGGAATGTGCCCTCCATGACCTCCAGCGTATTCAGGTCGATAAGAACCTTAAATTCATTATAGTAAGCGTGGAAGTGAGTGGGATTATGCTCGCCAGGAGCAAAATACATCCGAATGATGATCCCGTAAAACATTGAGATAGTTGGCATTGAGGCGCCTTCTGTGTTGCTACATTGGTTTAAACCGTTTTTATGTTTAGTGCGCATCAGCTGCTGGAAGATGCCGCACGTTCTGCCCGTTCCCGAATCTTCATCGCTTCAGCCTTGTCTCCCTGTCGCTCCTTGAGCAGCGACAGGTTCACCAACGCCTCGTAGTGGTCAGGTTGTAGATAGAGGGCCTTGCCGAAGGCGTCCTCCGCGCTCTGGAGTCGTCCTTCAGACAGGCTGACCACGCCAAGCAGAAAGTAGGCGGCAGGATTGAGCTTGTCATGCGCAAGATATCGCCGACAGAGAACCTCGGCGGCCTGAAGATCGCCCCTGTCCGCTGAGGCGGAGGCTTCCGCCAGCAGCGCAGTGTGTTGTGCGGCGGCGCTTGCGGGAGTGGAAGCGATTTTCTCCTCGTTCTTTTTAGCCGACTTTCTCATATCGGAGCTTCGCGCTGATTTCCCGTGAGGTGGGGGAGGCGTGGCGACGTTTCCGCATTCTTTTTTCGGGGCGGGAGGTGACGGTGGCAGGTGATGTGCGATTTTTCTAAAGGCGAAGCTGGAGGGATGGTTCACGGAGGCGAACTCTTTCCGGTCAAGAACGGCGGATTCCGCATGGCCAAGAAACAAGATCCCGTCATCGACAAGCAGGCTTGATAAAATTCGAATCACTTTCGCTTGCTCTTCCGGCGGGAAGTAAATAAGCAGGTTGCGGCAGAATATGATTGCATACGGTTGACGCCCAGCGGGAAAAAGCGGATCCAGCACGCTGCACTTGTGGAAACTGACTTTCTTCTTAAGTTCCGGAAGCACTTCATAGCGCCCGTCATCGCTTTTGAAGAAACGATCAAGGATATGCGGGGGAATGCCGCCACGGAAAGAGTTCGTCCCATAGATGCCGTGCGTTGCCTGCGTGAGGCATGAGCCGCTCACATCACATGCGTCGATGAGAAAATGATCGGCGGAGACGCCTGTCTCCACAAGCGTGATGGCGATGGAGTAAGGCTCTTCGCCGCTCGAGCAGGGAATGCACAAAACGCGTATCGTGTCTTGAGGTTTCGCACGGAGCTCTTTCACATGCTTCGCAAGGAACGCGAAAGACTCTTGATAGCGGAAAAACCACGTCTCGGGAACGAGCAGTTCCTCGGTCAGTTCGTCAAAATGTTTTCCACTCGTGGTCAGAAGCGCATGGAAATCTTTTTCATTTGAGATGCCGGCTTTGCGCATGTGCCGGGAAATAACCGCCTCGACTCCTTTTCGGCCGATGGAGTCGAAATTCAACCCGATTGCATCTCTAAGCGTCTTTTCTATCATACAGTATGCTCTTCAGTTCGTCTGTCAGCAGATTGTCGATGCTGACAAGTTGAATCATATCTTTTCCCGCGACGGAAATTTTCCCGAGCCAAGGGGTTCCTCTGTTCTCAATTCCAGGGTCGGAGAAGGTGGCGTTGTCGCGGGCGACGGTTTCCGTTGATTGCTCAGTCAGCAGTCCCAGCGTATGTCCTGACTCGGCGTCCTCAGGATATTTCACCAGGATGATTCTCGCGCTGAGTTGCTCCTTCGTCCGTCTTCCGGAAAGCATGTGGGTGACATCGATCACCGGGACCAGCGTTCCTCTGTAGTTGAAGACACCGCGCACAACGTCGGGGGTGCCGGGCAACGCCCTCGTCCTTACTTGCGGGATGACCTCCACCACGGACTTCGCGTTAATGGCGTACAGCTGTTCGTCGACCTTGAACGTCAGGGGCAGCATAATTTTATTTCCTAAAATGTTCTACGCCTGTAGCGATAGTGAAAAAAATGT
>CAYVDS010000315.1:0-3730 GCA_964450145.1 uncultured bacterium | reverse complement strand
AAGAATCTCTCTTTTGTTTCTTTTGACCTTGAACCTTTGACCTTGAACCTTGAACTTACTTTCTTGGGAGGCGCAAATAAATGAAAGGATTCACAATCTGGTTCACGGGCCTGTCAGGCTCAGGCAAGTCGACGTTATCCCGAAAAATCGAGGAGATTCTGCTCGAGCGTGGGTGTAAGGTGGAGGTGCTCGATGGCGACGTCGTTCGCACAAACCTCAGCAAAGGGCTAGGGTATTCAAAAGAGGACCGCGATATCAACATCCGACGGATTGGCTTCGTGTGCCACTTGCTCACCCGCAACGACGTGGTCGCCATAGCCGCGGCCATATCGCCTTATCGCTCCATCCGTGACGAGAATCGTAAGCTCATCGGGTCGTTCGTCGAAATATACTGCAAATGCCCGATAGAGGCCCTGAAAGCGCGTGACCCCAAAGGACTCTACGAAAAGGCGCTCAGGGGTGAGATCAAGGGCTTTACCGGAGTCGACGACCCCTACGAAGAGCCGCTCGACGCCGAGATTGTTGTCGAGACCGATAAAGAGACAGTGGATCAGAGTCTGAATAAGATTGTCAAGACGCTGGAGATATTGGGACACATCCACCCATCTGCAGCGCAGGAGTATTCCGACGCAGAAGAGGAGAAGATTAAGGAGCGGCTGCGGTCGCTTGGGTATATTTAGGGGGAAAAGAGGAAACGGCTAAAAGGCGAAAAGTGAAAGAAATCTGACTTACGTTTGGGGGGCGCAGCATGCTGCGCCCTTTTCACGTATCGACAAACGATAGAAGGCACTGAACAAACATGACCCCATTCTGGAAAAAAAAGAAAAAGCAGGCCTGTGTAATCGGACTTGACGGCGTACCCTATACACTTGTAAAACGATTCACCGAAGACGGCACGATGCCGGCGCTCGCGGAAATAGTCCGCGAGGGGAATCTGAGTAAGATGCGGGTGACCCTGCCAGAAATCTCAGCCGTCAGTTGGCCGAGCTTCATGACGGGCAAGAACCCGGGCTGGCATTCCATTTTCGGATTCACCGATCTGAAACCGAACTCTTACAGTCTGCGTTTCCCGTCGTTCGGTGATCTCCGTGCCCCCACTATTTGGGACAAGCTTGCTGAGCGGAAAAAGCGGAGCGTTGTCATCAATCAGCCTTCGACATATCCAGCTCGCCCGATAGAAGGAGTCCTTATCTCGGGCTTCGTTGCGATAAGCCTGCGCAAGGCCGTGCATCCGCCGTCCATCCTTCCGAAGCTCGAACAGGACGGCTACATCATTGATATCGACACGACACGCGCGAAAGACCATGCGTACCTGACCGCCGAGCTTATCAAGACGCTCGACTCGCGCGAGCGTATCACGAATTATTTCTGGGAAAATGAGGATTGGGATTTCTTCGAGGTCGTAGTCACCGGGACCGACAGGCTTCACCACTACCTCTGGGAGGCGCTCGATGACAAGGCGCATCCCTACCACGAAGCGTTTCTGGATTACTATCGAAGGGTGGATGGCTTTGTCGGCCGTATGTACGCGAAATTCCGAAAACTTGCCGACGCAAGTGACCCGACTCCCGGTTTCTTCATTCTTTCCGACCACGGCTTCACCGGAGTGAAAAGCGAGTTCTATTTGAACAACTGGCTCAAGAAAGAGGGGTTCCTCAAGCTCCAGACCCCGGAGGCCAACTCGCTCGAGGCCGTCGCCGAAGGCACACGCGCCTTTGCGCTCGACCCATCACGCATTTATCTGAACATGGCAGGCAAATATCCGAAGGGTTCAGTCAAGCCGGAGGATGTCCGCCCGATACTGACCGACATAAAGGCGGGCCTGTCCGAGCTTACAATCGAGGGCGAACATATTATGCAGCATGTGTTCGAACGGGACGCTGTGTATGATGGGCCGTTTGCTTCTCAGGGGCCGGACCTCGTGGCCGTCTCAAAATACGGCTTCGACATCAAAGGCTCGCTCAAACAAACCGCGTTGTTCGGGCGCAGCGTACTTACCGGCATGCACACATGGGACGACGCCTTTCTGTGGTCGGCGCACAAGCCGCCGGAAAATCTCAATATTACCGACGTGGCGGGGATGATACTGGAACACATGGAATGATGAATGATGGATGATGAATCCAGAAGATCAGAATGGGGGAGAAGCCTCATTTGTGCGATCGCTGATAGTGTTGTTTGAGTAAGTCCTCACCCCAGTCATCCTGTATATCGCGCCAGACCGTGTGGATGTGGTTCGCGTTGTCCTGGGTATTGTCATACTCGACCAGAAAGCTGGGGCCATGCACTCTGTAGTAGTGCGGGCCACCCGGCTTCGTCTCGCCTGCCCACGCAAAGTGAAGGTAACGCGTGCCCTCCTTTTCGAGCCGCTCCATTTGCATGTCCGCCACGTCGCGGGGCACGCGGTGAATATATTCCGACACGAGGTCCATCAAGTAGCCTCGCTGCGCCTCGCTCATGTCCTCATATGATAGACCCGTCGGATCGTCAATACGAACGCGCGGACTGTTGTCCGTGAGAATGTCGGCGGGGGCGCGCGGGTCAATCACAACTCTCGTCAGTTGATTGTCATCCATTGACCCGAGCAGCACGCGGGCCAAATCCTCTTCTGCGGCAAGCACGCGCAGCCCTTCAAGACGGCCACCCAAGACCCGCGCAGGGTTAGCGCCGAAAAAGTTGGGAGTTGGAACAATTCGCTTGCCCTCGGCTATAAGGAAGTTTACCGAGAGATGATGCCCTTCAATCCTCCATCCCCACGGCGCCTCGTTCGAGGGCGAACCGAACACTGAAATGTGGTAGAGGTCCGGGTCTCGGTTCCATCCTCCCGGACCTTCAATCTCGCCCAACACTTTCTCGAGACTCATGATCATGAGCGCCTTGGCGTTCCCCTGTCTGCTCAAGCCCGATGCGAGCAGCGAATACGCCAGCTTCTGCTGGCTGCTGTCAAGCTCCTTGAGGGATATTCCCCTTCGCTCGCCGGGCCGATAATCCCAACTCCGGCGGGCCTCACTCTCGACAGGAAATTGCATCTTTTCCCTTTGTTCCTTGCTCAACGACGCAAGAAAGACAGCCGCCGCCTCAGCCATTCTCGTGGCTGTTTCGGATGCAAGCTCCACCGGAGCGTTGACTATCGGCGCAGATGATTCTTTATGCATGTTTGACCCTCTCTTATGAAAATCACAACAAGGATTCATTTTAGTATGGTCAGTCAACCGTGCAAGAGAAAACCACGGGGATCACGGAGAGCACGGGGAAAGGAAAAAGCAACCACGGATTGCATGGATTTGGGGAAAAGAAGAAGAAAAAAAGAGACTGTCTAAACCACGGATTCACACGGCGCAGCGTAGCCGCAACCAAACAAGAAGAAGAGGCAGCGGATTTCACAGATTGCACGGATTTGGGAAGAAGAAAAAAAGATAATCCTAGACCACGAATTACACGAATTACACGAATGAGCAACCTCCTTTTTATCATTCCCGCGAAGGCGGGAATCCATTTCAGAACAAGGAGTTATATACATATATTTTTGAAAATCACGACAGAAATTAAAGAAAATGCAATGTGTAGACCTGGCTTTGAAGCCCCGCGCCTTACGCGGCCCTTTTTCGATCCTTTTGCTGCGGGATGCGTATGCAGGCTGCGTTTTGCAAAGCTGACAGATTTTGGGCTATAATTTCTTTGAACATGTATCGTTGTTCCCGTTCTCAGTAGTGGAAAGGAAATCAAGTGA
>CAYVDS010000314.1:0-3768 GCA_964450145.1 uncultured bacterium | reverse complement strand
AGCTTCATCATCAGAAACGTGTACGGATGCGGCAGCGATACCTCAGCTTGATAATGCTCGCCGGAACTGAGGTCTCCTTCCAATGTGGCCGGCAGCAGTTCCTCCTCCAGCGTCGGCGCTTCGTTAACCGGATGGGCGTGAATGCCCACTGATGGGCTGGGCCGGGCACGGCGACTGTCCGCCCTGACCTTTGTACTCTTAAAACGACTCAGCGGGCCCGTCAGAATGTCTATTTTAACGCTGCCAGTCTGAGCGCCTCCCTGCCCGGGTTTCACAAATTGGTATTTCTCCGCGCCCGGAACAACTTGATAACCTAACTTGGCGATGGCTTCTGCAAACGGTTTCAATTTCTCTGGTTTAATTAGTAGTTCCGGCCGCAGGTATAAATCGAGATCGTTAGTGGAACGCGGTTCGGGCCATTGCTGAAAGAGAGTTCGCGCTCGCACTCGGCGCACATATTCAGTCTTGAGATAGATGCCGAAGCCGCCGCCGATGATGAGCTTGATATCCGACGATTGTACTTCGTAAAGCAGGTCGAGCAACGCTGTCTGGAGATCAGGCATCGTGATCATTTCGGCGCCGCCTTAAGGCTTGCCAAGATGAACGCCTTCACCTGTTCTGCCGTCTCTTGGTCGCGTTTGTCGCCGGCCATCAACTCCAAATATACTTGTACAGGCGAGGCCCACCAGAAATTCCCATCTTGCCGGGCATCGAAATAGACCGTCTCATCATCTGTCTCGATAAGTTCCAGGTTCGGGAAGCGGTCCGACTCGCTTCCCGGCAGCCGTCCCACCAGTGTCTCCAGACGCGGGCAATAAACCGAAAACATCTCTCCCCGCTGCATTACTGCAAACTGCCCCACCGACGATGTTCCAGTGGCCGCAAAGGGCAGGCTTAACTCCTGCGACTGCTTCATCAGTAATTCCTGAATGGTCCTGCTCTCGCCGGAGACCTTGAGACGGACTCGTTCTTTGATTCTTGGCGGGGCATAATTCTCACTCAGTTTCTCCAGAAGCTTGTCGGACTGCAATAGGCGAATGATACCATTGCGCTCGATGATCAAATCTTCTTCCAATGCCTTCAACGATTTTGATACCGTAGACAGGCTCATGGGTTTTTTGTCCCAACGATCCACCAGCATGTTGCGCTGGTTAATCTCCGAGCAGACTTCCTGAACGGTGTTATAGCCCGACCGGACGAGAAAGACCCTCCCGACCATCGAACTGTTCTTCCGATAGATGTTCTTGATCGGAGCAGAAGAAGAAAAGCGGTTTCCCTCACCGCTGCGGAATACGGCGAACACGCGGGGCACAATCACCACACCGTTGCCGCACAGGTCAATTCCACTGATCCCCTCCTGTTCCAACTCTCGCAGTTGCGTTTCACTGAGGAAAGGCAGGAACAACATTGGCCTGTAGCCCTTCGGGAGCGGAGACGATTTCAGCAAATTGAGCCCATCCTGAAACACCTTGGGTGTCGAACCGGCTCTGCATTCGACAGCGAATCTTGCCCTGCTTTTCCGCCATGATACCTCAATAAATGCATCGAGGCGACGGTTTTCTCCTACCTGTGACTGTTCCTTCAAAAAGCGGAAAGCAAGCGGGGATAATGAGAGCTTGCCTCTTCGCAATTGCTCGATCATTTCTTTTTCTGTAGGCATTTTCCTATTTTCCTATATTTTCCTGAATAAGAAAATAACATATTTCAGGAAAAAAAGCAAGCTCTCTTTGTAGCGAGATGCTTTTAGCAATGTATGCCCTGAGGCACATGCGCGGCAACACCATCCTCGAAGCCCGTCATATCAATGATACCTTCGAGCTTGAGGATATGGCCCGTGCGCTCATCAAAGAGGATGTGACCGTGAATGGAGTGTTTGTGAAGGTCGAATGATTCGTCCGCAGTCAGAATGCAAAATCGAGGGCGCCCCTTCACCGGGGCGCCCGATTCTCTTATCTTTTTCTTCCCTTGCATCTGACCTAGTCAGTGCAATTCCAAATTATATTGCCTCTTCTCTGTTAAGAGTGGAGAATTAGAGGGTCTAACGCCTTTGGCAACATTCGAATTGTCACGTTTTCTCAACGCGACTACTTGTTCGTTGAGACCATGTTGAATAATTTCGAGCCGCTCGGATTTTTCCAGTGCCCTTGCATTGGGTAGCTCCATAATGAAAGGAAAAAGAGCTGGACCGTGAACAATAGACTTAAGCAATGCCGAATCGTTGCCGCTAGAAATGAGGAATGCTTCGACCAGCCATGATATAAGCCGGCTATCACTGATACGCCTCACGATCCCTTGGCGGTATACTCCTTGCTTCGTTGTCTCCTCCAAAACCTTCCAATCGATGAATGCTCTTAACACATATCTGGCCGAGCGCGCCGCATTCTCTCGCTGACCATACTTTTCCTTGATCCGCCTTTGAACCTGAACGGTGGAGGCCGTGCGCTGCAACCGAAGCAGCCTGCCGGTTATCTCCGCAACCGTTCCCCAAAAAGGGTAGGCGGCCATTGACATCCCCCAGTGAACGGCCTTTCGATCCTCTGCCGGAAGCCCGGCGAGTAGAGTCATTGCGTCATTGCGAAGCGTCACAAGTTCTTTTGAGACATTTACCCAGGTCTTGAGCAGAATGGTTATGGTTTTTTCACGGCTGTTCCGGCTTGCATTGCTCCCCACAGAAAACCGCTCGCCTAACAACGAGGACAGAGCCGCATAAATCTCTGCGGCCGGCAGACCTTGTCCCATCAGATTTGCTGTATATTCCAGCCACACATAATCTACGCGTCTATTGTAGCCAATCATCGTCTTCTTGTTATTCATGCATCTTGTGCTTTCCGCTCTATATGGATTAGAGGAACCAGCATTTCTTCAACCGAGATGCCGCCGTGTCCGACAATGCGCTCCTCTTTCTTCACAAAGGCCAACCGCTCCGGAGCGAGCAGCGGCAAGAAATCATCGGGCAACCCAATGGCAGGCCATTCGATAGCATTCGGAAACTGCTTTTTTGTTTGCGCCCTCAACAACTCGACGGAGTACACACGGACACGTCGTCCCCGCAGTCCGGCAATGACTCCCCCTGCGGGACGCCCACAGCCCTTAGCCTCGATGTTTCCATGGTCTGATGTCAGGAAAACCTTAAAGCCATGCTCCAGTAACAGGTCAAGAAGCTTCGCCATGAATTGCTGTTCGACCCACTGACGTATCTGGTTATGCATGCCTGGTATTCCCAATTCCATGCCATGCATGATTTTGTCCACCTTATCGATAGCAAGCCCTACTATGCGCACCTTGGGCCGCGCCATAATCTCTTTGACGAGATCAAGGTTGCCGTCGCCCAGTCCTTTCGCGAATGCCACCTCTTGCTGTGTCAGGCCCTGGTCCAACCAGAATTGAGACCAATGGGTGGCTTCCTTGTCCGTACTCTGAATACTTGAAGGGAAATATAGCGGAGCCTTCCCTGCAAAGGCAGCTTGCCGCGAGACGGCCGTGATTGTGGGAAGCCACGCAAAAACGGCGTTATCCCTAAAACCAAGCTGCGGACGTTGCTCATTCAGAATTCGGCGCATCACAATCCATTGGTCAATGGCCAATCCGTCTATCAAGACTAGCACCGCCTTCTCTTGCTTCGATTGCGCGACGGTTCGCGCAATTGCGCGCGGAACATGATGGAGCATTACCGGAGGCGCCGGCGGCTGATTGTGCAGTCCGGCATAAGCATGCATTACCCATGACAGAAAGGAGAGATCGACTTCCTTACGCAGCTCTTCCACTCGC
>CAYVDS010000313.1:0-3773 GCA_964450145.1 uncultured bacterium | reverse complement strand
GACTTGCACCGGCAAGAACTAATACGCTTCTCTTGGCACACTAACCTTTTCCCCCTCCTCTGTCCCCACTTGATTTCATTTAGCCAATCCTATAGACTTCAACTCAGCTTTGAGAAAAACACCGACGGAACCACAGATACGCATAGCGCGGCGAGGCCGCAACCAAACAATTTGAGCCACAGAGGGCTCAGAGTTCTCAGAGGGAAAAAGAAGAAGCATTTGCAACCGCAGATGAACGCAGATGCACGCGGATCAGGAGAAAAAGAAGAAGAATTCGTAGCCATAGATGAATCCCGCAAGATGCGGGAATAGACACAGATTTTTGGGAAAAAGAAGAAGAGAAAATCTGCGGTGAAAAAGGCTGTTTTGGACAGCAGTGATCCAAAATCTAAAATCCAAAATCGATTGATTCGCGTTCCCAAGAAAGGCTTTGAGAAATGCGCTGCGAAGAAATCCTGAAGCGCCTGAAATCCATGTCCAATCCCGCTAACGTCGCCGGCATGGCGCGGTTCGGAATCAAGACCGACCATGCCTGTGGAATCGCCGTGCCCGTTCTCAGAAAAATGGCCAAGGAAGTGGGCAAGAATCACGACCTTGCTTTAGAGCTGTGGGGCTCGGGCGTGCACGAGGCGCGACTGCTTGCGGGAATGATCGCCGAGGCGGACAAACTCACCGAAGCGCAGATGGAGAAATGGGTAGGAGACTTCGACTCTTGGGACGTGTGTGACCAGTGCTGTATGAATCTATTCGACAAGACCTCACTCGCATTCAGCAAAGCCGTCGAATGGAGTGGGCGAGACGAAGAGTTTGTCAAGCGCGCCGGGTTCGCCTTGATGGCAGCTCTGGCGTTCCACGACAAGAAAGCCACCAACAAAGACTTCTCGCAATTCCTGCCCATAATAAAGAGAGAGTCCACAGACGAGAGAAACTTCGTCAAGAAAGCGGTTAATTGGGCGCTTCGCCAAATCGGCAAACGAAACCTCACACTAAACAAACTCGCGATCAAGACCGCCAAAGAAATCCAGAAACTCGACTCAAAAGCCGCCCGCTGGATCGCCGCCGACGCGATTCGGGAACTGGAGAGCGAGCAAGTTCAGAAGAAACTGCGAGGAAAGTCATGATCCACAGAAAAAGAGTCATTTGTAACCGCAGATGAACGCACATGAACGCAGATTTTGAAAAGAAGACAAATGAGAAAAGACGCTGAAATTACCGAGAGCACAGGGAAGAAGAGTAGTCAAGATATTTCTCACTCCGTCAGAATCTGCGCAATCTGCGGATGGTCAAAACAAAGTCTGGAGAGGTAAACGATGAAATGGATAACAAGAGAACACGTTGCGGTTGACCGGGTTGCATGTCCGTGGCTCATAAGGCGCTTCATCGACCAGAACGCGGCCTTCGAGTTTGTCGCGTATGACACTGACCCGAAAACCATCAAAGACGGAATCCCGTTCGATATGAAAGACGTCGAGCTTGGCCACAGGGGAGACAAGTGCAGCTTCGAGGCGATTATTCAGAAATACGAATTGAAAGACCCCGCGCTGCTCGAACTCGCCAAGATAGTCCATGCGGCTGACGTGCCCGAAGACATTGACACCGCCCCGGAAGGGGCCGGTCTCCGCGCTATCGCGGCTGGGTTTCGCGCCATTTGTCATGATGACCACGAAACTCTCGAAAAAGAATTCATCGTTTACGATGCGTTGTATGAGTATTGCAAGGCCAAGGTGTGAAGATAACGGCCGATCAATAACCAGGCAAGAAGACTTATTGGAACACGAATTACACAAATTACACGAATTCAGAATACGGGAACAACGCAAACGAGAACGTCAAAATCATTGTTTTAGTTCGTGTAATTTGTGTAATTCGTGTTCCGCCATTTTCTTTTGATTTGTTTTTCTTGACCTCACTTGCTCGCGCCTTGCGCGATGTCATTTGTGACCCGGTGAGTTAACGATGCCTTCCGCTTTTCTGATCCTCTGCGCTGCTGGCGGATTCGCCATCTTCAGCTCCACGATGTCGAAGACGCCGGTGTTGCCGCTGTTTGCAGACAGTCTCGGCGCCGCGCCCGAGACCGTGGGCCTGATCGCTGCAGCCGCGACCGTCGTCGGTATTCTCACTAGCGCGCCGGCCGGGCTTCTGTCTGACTACGTTAGCAGGCGAAAGATTCTGCTTGCGGCAGGATTCGTTTTCGCCTCTGCCCCTTTCCTTTATTATGCCATTCACACTCCGGCGCAGCTTGCCGCGCTCAGGCTCTATCACGGCTTCGCGACTGCTATCTTCGGGCCGGTCGCGCTGGCGCTCGTCGCCGATATGTTTGCGTCGCAGAGGGCCGAACGGATGGGCTGGTTCTCCTCTGCAACGCTGATCGGGCGCTTCCTCGCGCCGCTACTCGGCGGCGTCCTCATCGTGAGTTATGATTTTCGGACCGTCTATCTGTTATGCGGAATCTTCGGAATCATTGCATTTGCGTTCCTGATTCTTCTCTCGAGCGAAGCTGATAAATCCGCCCTTCGAAATCGTCCCGTAAATTCTGTAGGTGCGAATTTATTCGCACGCGCGACGCAAGAAGAGCCTAAAGATATTGTGCGAATAAATTCGCACCTACAGAATCCCAACCCGATTCGCCGATTACTGGACGGGCTCAAATGGGCCGTTTCGCTTGGGAGGGGGGAGAACGAAACGGCCGGCGGTGCAAAAAAGAGATTCGAGTGGAGAACGCTCTTGAGAGAAACCAAAGATTTGCTCGCCAATGGACCACTTATCGCGACCAGCCTCTGCGATGCAGCTCTCTACTTCGCCTTCGGAGCGGTCGAAACATTCTTTCCGCTTTACGCTATCAAGAATGGAATGAATGCCGGAGAGGTAGGCGTCTTATTCAGCGCGCAGATACTTACAATTGCCTTCAGCAAACCGCTGATGGGCAGATTATCTGACCGTTACGGAAGGAAAGGCTCAATCATCTTCGGGCTTGTGCTCGGCTCAGTGGCTGTGGCGTCTGTCGCTCTCGTGAAGCAGTTTGTCGTTATAGCGCTAGTTCTTATCGCCTTCGGCCTCGCAATGTCCATCCTGACCGCCTCGACCGCCGCTCTCGCCGCCGACCTCAGCAGCAAGGGAGCCCACGGCTCCTCCATGGGCCTGCTCAGTTCCATCATGGACGTCGGCCATGCCTCCGGTCCGGTCGTCGCCGGCATCATCGTCGCCGCCTCGGGCTACGAGACCAGCTTCGCAGTCGCCGCCGCAGTCATGCTCTCCGCCACCCTCCCGTTCTCGTTTTTCGTCCACAAACATCCAGAAAAGATTTGATCCGCGGATTGCACAGCGCAGCGAAGCCGCAACCAAAAAGAAGAAGAAACCAAAAGAGATGAAACATGGGAACCATTTCATTGCTTGCACGGATTTTGGGAGCCGAGGAGAGAAAAGAGAGAAAGAGGCGTCATCCACGAGGAAACACGAAGGAACACAAAGAAATTCTCCTTGACTTACTAATTGTCGCTAAATATAATTCCATCGGGTTATTCAAACGGCTCAAGCCATGAGGGGCTTATCCTTGCTCTAATAAGAAAGTATAGACATGCCGCGCCTTTTGATGATAGAGCACTACAACAACTTCAAAGAAGTGAGAGACTTCTCGCCGCATTCCATCAATGCACAGGTATTGAAAACGGTCGCCTCGCTTGACGAAAGGGAACAGTTGGAGGCTTACATTCTCGGTTGCCTGTCAGCGGTCACTTAAAACCAGCCACTTAGGGTCGAATCAAACCCCGCCATTT
>CAYVDS010000312.1:0-3822 GCA_964450145.1 uncultured bacterium | reverse complement strand
GCTTCCCTCGTTTCTTCCACAATTAACCCCGCCCCGCCGAGGTCAGGCGCTCCTTAGAAACGCTCTTCTTTCCCCCGTTTGACAAACGGGAGGAAAGGGGGATTTTTTCGCTGTTAGGGCTTAGACCTGTTTCTTCCACAATCAACCACGCGACAGCGTCGTCGAATGCTCAGAATGGCACTTGGATGGTTTCCGTTCGGAGAACTCCTCTTTGGTTTCACTTTAACCTTCACTTTTGACTTTGGACCTACTTGTGACATGTATCGCATTCTCTCGGCGCACCCCTGGTTCTGTGGCATTTCACGCACCATCCCATGCCGAGGTCGGTCACGCGCTGGGCGGTCGTCATTTGCTCGACCGGCCCGTGGCATTCCTGACACTTTATTTCGCTCAACACATGCCGCTTGTGTGTGAAGTATACATGCGGTTTGACCTGATATACCCGCACCCATTCGACCGGTTTCCCGGAGCGGTATATGTCAGTAAGCTTGATGACCTCCGGTTTGTCGGTCGCGACGGATTCATGGCAACTCATGCAGACATCTGCGCCGGGCAATGTCGCAAAGATTGATTTGTCGGCATAACGGTGGCAGTCCAAACACTGCATTCCCACATTCTGGATATGAATATGATGCGGAAACTCAATCGGTTGCTTTGGCCGGATGGATGGCGCCTGCATAAGGCCGAAAGCAATCACCACCGCCATCACGGCAGCGAACCATGCGACAACCATCATATATATCCCGATAGTCTTCATGGCCTGCCGCTCACCTGCAAGGGCGCAGCATGCTGCGCCCCTACCAAAATATAGCCAATCATCTGACGAACCGTATTGTATGGATTTCTGCTACCTAACATCATTGGCCTCGCCAAGAATGTGCTCGACAATCTGTTCGATCTCATCCTTGCCTATTGGAGGTGTCGGCATTGCCGGCAGCTTTGGGTTAACCTTTTTGGGATTCATGACAAACGCCACCATGTCTTCCTTTTTGCCCGTGTATTTTTCAATCATGTACTGGGTCGGCGGGCCGACGAGTTGGCGGTCAGGCGCATGACAGCTCGTACAGTAGCGCTTGAACAGTTCTTCGCCGCTGAGCACTCTCTCACCCTCGACAGTGTATGTCGCGAGAAAGGCCGCAAGCGAAGCTTGATATTCTTGCGTGCGCTGGGCTGCCACCGTCTGAGGTTCGCGCAGGAGATTCTCTCGAACGACATGCCGGACAAAGCTCATCAGGAGAGCGACTATTCCAAGCAGCACGACAGCCGCGATGATTGGCCGGCCGGAGGTCTTTTGCAGAGCGCGGATAAGCGCGATGCAAACCGCCGCGACGAACACGAGCGCCGCGACAATGTGAATGACCAAGGTCGTCGAATATGCGCCCTGCGGCAG
Source organism: uncultured bacterium (assembly GCA_964450145.1). Lineage (GTDB taxonomy): Bacteria > Abyssobacteria > SURF-5 > SURF-5 > SURF-5 > JACRIR01. Next base: position 2,432 of record CAYVDS010000312.1, on the reverse strand, counting down.
AGTGATGAAGTTCAGCGTTCCAAATATTCCTTGCAGCAATGTGCCCGCCAGCGCCCATTTCACTCCGAGCCTTTGAGCGCGGCAGTAGAAGGGGTCGTCGGATTTGCGCCCGCGATACCAGAAATATATCGCCGCGAAGAAGCCTATCATCGCGAACACGGCCACGAGGAAGTGAATGTATCTGAATAGAACGTTCGGCAGCAGCAGCGCCTGAACGAAGCCTTCCGTCGAATCCCATCTGAACGGCAGAATCATCAGGTTAATGTTGGTTAAGAAGATGAGCGGCACAAATGCGAATATTGCGCAGGCGGAAAGGCCGAGGGATAAATGTATGAGGGGGGCGCGCTCGCCGAGACCGTCCCACGTGTATTTGTACGCATACAGCAGTAAGAACGCAAGAATCACAAGCCAGATGATAGACAGGAACGCGGGGACGGTCATCATGTTGGCGGTGTACCAGTAACCGGTGTATGCAAGGCCGATGAGCAAGAGCGGCGCCACGCCGAGCACGACAGCCAGACTCTTGTTGATGGTTACCGTATCGAGCGTTTCTCTGGCGAGGCGTTCGTAAAAGGGGTCTTCTTTTCCGAGTACTCTGAAAATCACGCTCCAGTATGTTCCGCCGACCATGAGCCCCACGAACAGGATGTGTATGATGAACGTTATCACGAGCAGCGCTTTGAGGACGGCATCGGGAGCGGGCAGCGGCAACGGTATGTCGATTGGGATATTCGTCATTTCTTCGCGGCCCCTTCGGCCAGAAATCGCGCCAAGGCTTGTTTCTCATCCTGCGTGCCCGCAAACGGAGGCATGTATGGGTGCGAGAACTGATAGGAGTCGAGGAATCCTAAGGCGGCTTCTTCACCGTGGGAAAGTATCGTCTTTCTGAAAACTCCGTTGATGCCGGTGTAAGTGTGGCACGTCGAGCATTCCAGCCTGAACAGCATATGCCCGAGAGCCGCCTCGCCGCCGCTGGGGTCGAGCCCGCGCCAAGCCCATGTCGCATATCGAACCGCCCCGACCTCCGATATGAAGGGCAAGTCGGCCTTGCGGACGCCATTACTGTACAGGTAGTCGTCGATGACGTAAGGCTTGCGCGAAAACTCGCGTACCCTTTCGAATTGCGCCACGGCGCAAACAAGCACGAGCAATGGCAGCGCCGACAATATTGCATATGTCCTTTGTCTGAAGAAAAGAATGGCGCCGATGGCAAGCATCAATGCGACAACGGCGAGGAAAAATATCTTGCTCCATTGCGCGTATTGTGTGAGTTGCAGCGTGACAAGCGCGACGGATATGAAATCATGCGCGCGTTCCGGCAATACCTGATAGTATGCGTACGTAGCGAACAGATAGATGGGGCTCACGAGCAATAGATAGCCGCCGGAAAAGCGCAAGAACTGGCGGCGCACGTCTCGCAGGTCGCGCATGCAGGCAAAAATGAGGAGACAGAACCCGCATGCCAGGAGTCCGGCCAGCGCGGTTCTACTGACCAACTGAGGGATATATGTCGGATTGAAGAATCCGTCCCAGAAGGAATGGCTTTTCATCCATTTGCCGGACGTGAGCTGGAAGCCGAGAATGCCGACGATAATCACAAGCGTTTGGAAAGAAGTCACGATGTATGCGATCCCTACTTTCAGATGCTGTTTCGGCGTCATGCTGTGCCACGAAAGGTAGTACACCGCGACAAGGCCGATCTCGGTTATGAACACGAGCCATTCGACGAACCACGCCCAGAAGAACACTCGAAGGAGAGAGCCGATCCCGACCGGCGAGAACATGTTGGTGGTGAACCAGATGCCGACGCCCGTCATCGCGCCCACGGACGTGGTCAGAATGAAAAACCAGCGTGCGAGGCGATACGCCGCGAGGTTGAGCCGTTCGTCGCGTTCGCGTATCGACTTGTGTTCCAATAAGACTAAAAAGAACGAACCGCCGACTGCGCAGCCGTGGCTTATCAATACATGAATGACGCCGACGAGCGCGATAAGCATGCGGCCGCCGATATACGGCACCTCAACAACAGGAAAATCCAAGTGAGGCTCTCCCTGCTCCAAATAAACAGAGTTTACGGTTTATGGTTCAAGTTTTACGGTTGAATACCAAAGAAGCTGAGCGTATTGCATCACAACAGGCGGCTTAGCTAAACGCCCACAGGCACTTATGCGTATTCGCGATGGGCGGGCCAAAAGTTTCTATATTATAATCACGTTTCTGAAAACAGGCAAATAATGGTTGCTTTGCGGGGGAAACGGGGAAAGGGTCAAAGAGGAAATGGGAAAGAAGAAGAGGCGATGAATATTTACCACGGAGGGCGCGGACAATACAACGCGACGGTGGCCGCAACCAAAGAAAAAGAAGGAGCATTGGAACCAACAGTAACTATGATATATGAGAGCTTGAGCCTCTCATTGGAGAGGGTTAATGTA
>CAYVDS010000311.1:0-3828 GCA_964450145.1 uncultured bacterium | reverse complement strand
CAGGTCAAACGCCAGCCTGTTTATCATGGCGTCGCCCTGGTAACTCTTCACCGTATCCTGGGCCGTCCTCAAGTAGTGGATGACCAGCGTCCTGAAAAACGCCTCCGAGAAAACCGCTCCTTCGCTCACGAGTGTTCGGAAAAGCACCTTGCATATGTCGATGCACATCTTGAGTAAACCCTTGGTCGGGTCGGCTGCTGAGAGCGGCTGGTGTTTGTGCTCGTAGTTCTCACATAGGTCCGACTGACAGATACGGCGAATCGAACAGTTCCGATACACCTCAGCAAGCGTGCCCACCTCGAGTCCCCAGTCTCCTGGCACCCTGTTGATTCGGGCAATGTCAGTGATCATCGAGAATTCACCGGCCAACGGGTACCTGAAGCTGTTCAAGTACTCGAGGAACGGCAAGTGTCCGAGAATATTCGTGAGCGATCTGATTATGGGAACGACCAATAGGCGAGTAACACGGCCATGCATGCGATCGGTTACGCGGCTGTAATAGCCTTTGCAGAATTCGTAGTCCATGCTGGGATTCGTGCAGGGATAGCAGAGACGCGCCAATAACTCCGGCGAATAATTGACGATATCGCAATCATGAAGCGCAATCACGTCGCATTCCCCTTTTGCTATCACGTATCCGTAAGCGGTCCAGACCGAGCGGCCTTTGCCGTCCCCTCCAGGATCAAGTTCGTGCTCCCCGAGAAGCTTGTACAATTTTTCCATCCTCGGTCCGTTGCACCAGACAAGCGCGCGGTTGGGCGGAAGCACCGAGGCAAGCTCTTTCGCCTGCTCAAACATCTGCCGTTTCGGGGTCATTCCTAAGGTAACAACGAACTCTTTCACATACTTGACGTGTGTAAGCTCTTTGAAAATTTTCTTACAAGCCGGCGCGCGCAAATCCGACAGCGTCACCGGCAGCACAAGCGCGATCGGACGCTGTAACGCATAATATTCCAATTCGTCTTCGAGTTCCTCGAATTTTGGTTTGCCCAAACGATGCAACGTTGATATGATTCCGGTCTGATAAAAGTCGCTCATGTGGCCCTCCTAAATTAAGAAACTCACCGCTTATTCGGGGACACCTTGCCGCAAGGTGTCCCCGAATAAGCTGATCATCCGGGATCGTGTCCCCGAATTGTGGCCTGTCTCTCGCGCAACCAACCGCGGGTGCGTCATCAGGCGATCAAAAGATAAGCCTCATGTTTTCGGGCTTGTGGTATCTCTCGATGATGGCCGCGTGCCTCTCATGAGTGAGTGAAACCGGCTCACTCTTCTGCCCGTACAGAGAATCGCCGAGCGCAAAAAGCGTTTCTAGCCGCCGCGCGGCCGCTTCTAACGAGTACTTCGAGCGAACCACCGCGCGGTTGTTTTCAACCATGCCGGCGGCGCCTTCCTCTAGCAACTGGAACATGTCGCCAATCACAGGATTGCGGTCGATCATTCGGGCCGCAAAGGCGTGGTCAATGGCGACCTTGTCAAGCAATTCGAGCTGCATTTCCACGTCGAGGTCGGCAAAATCCACACAATCTTCGCCTGAAAACCGAAAGAATTTTTGTCTCACTATGTCCTCAACCGCTGATTCTGGCAATTCAAGGCCTCCGTTGCGGACAGCGGGGATTTTCACCACTTTATCTCTGTACGCTTCCAGCAACCGTGTTTGCAGGTTTGGAATGTCCGCGAGGGAAACAGCGAGACGCTCATACATGTGGCTGAAGTTAATGCCATTTCGCTCGAAATCACAAACGATTTCGGGAATTCTTCTGCCGACGACGAGCCTTTGGCTAAGCCAGCCTTCGTGATAGGCAAGTCCGAATCCCTCCACAACCGATGTGATGACAAGAGCGTCAGATAACTGGTGCAGGTCGCACATTGCGAACCGTCTAACCTCTGCATTCTTTACGGACCTCTTTCCGGTTGAAGATATCAATTCTCTTCCGAGGCCCGTGAGAACCGGCATCTTTCGCGCGGCTGCATAGCTCTTGAGCTTGCGTGAGTATGCGATGTCCGGCGGAGAATTGGCGTCAAGCGTGATCAAAAGCTGGTAGCTGCGGCCCAGGGACTTGAATAGCATGAGCAGAAGGAGCGATTCTATGTTGTTCTTTCGCCGCATAACCTTGACGGGTGAAAGAAGGATAGGGAGCGACGCGTCAAAGACCTGACCTGTGGACGACGCATAATTGGCGAGTCTTTTCTTTATCTGAGACTTGTAGTCGGCGGGCAGGAGCCCCATCGCCGCAAGCTGCTCCCGGCTCATCTCCCAAAGCGGCTTCTGCGTGAATTGGGTCGCGTCGATGGGATCGGGCATCAGAAAGATTCTGTTCTCGGGGATTCCGATTGCGCGAAGGTTCTCGATGTCGGCGCTGTTTATGGTCAAGTATATGATGTTCGGCCGCGCAGGATACATGAAGCTTCGGGCAAACGCATCGTCTCTTCTGCCGGTGCAGTGAAAAAAGGCCCTTAGTTGGTCGGGCCGATTGTTCTCCGTGAAATCGTGAACGTGGTTGATGAGCCAAACTGGGAGAGCCCGCTCCGCCGCTATCTCGGCGATGCGGTTGAACGCCATTGTGGCAGTCGGATTCTTTCCAAGGGAAATGTTGTGAGCATGAAGGATATAGGGAGCGTCGGAATTGACGCCGCGAACATCGATCCGTTCGAGGATTTGGGCGGCAAGCTCATTTGAAGCCTTCAAGAACGATGCCCCGTCCGGATATGGTTCGCTCCTGTATGCGAGCGGAGGGATATCATTCATCCGCACTTGCGCCCGCTCGTTATCGATGCCCGTGGGAGAGACAATTCCTGGTGGAGAGAAAGTTTTTTCGGCCTTCGGCGTCTCCCACATGCTCGCGAAGATGTCAATCCGCAATGAGTCATATTTCGAGTGGATGATAAGCGCGCGGGCGATGTCTCTCATGACCGAAACCACGCCGCCAGCTTTGAGGTGATAATGCATCATCCCGAGCCGGAGCGTTCTTCTATGAGAAGGCGGCGCGCTCACATCAAGTAAGTCGCACACGGCTGATTGCTGGCGATTCATCGGTGACACTGTTTCTCCCAAGAAACTTGGTTCAGGGTTCAGGGTTGAAGAAAGGCCCCATGCCTCTCGTGCATAACCGCTATGTGATAAGAAGCCGCCCTCTTTAGAATTGTCCCGTAATTGACGAACCAAGGCGGGATTCTGTAGGTGCGAATCTATTTCCATAATGTTTTCGGGCTCTTTCCGCGTCGCGTATGCGAATAAATTCGCACCTACGGAATTACGGGACAGTCTCTCTTTCCCCCCTTTACAAAAAGGGGGAAGGGGGGATTTTGCGCTGTGCTTTTCACATGTGTTTCTTTCACAATCAGCTACGCCGTGGTCAGAGGCTCCCAAGAAAGTGGGTAAACGGGCAAAAGGGAGATTCTTCGCATCGCTTTTCCCCCTTTTGCCCTTCAACCTTCGGCCTTTGGCTTTCGACTAACCAATGATCTCCAATAGTCGCGGCAGCGACTTTATGATCGCATCCGGCTCAAGATCCCCACAGTCAGAATGGTCTTTCCGGAGGATCAGACTTTCCCTGTCGCCCGCGTGCAGCACACACTTGAAGCCGATTGCGCGCGCGGTGACCATGTCGTTATGAATGTCGTTACCAACGTACAATACGCGGTTAGGAGGGATTCCGATTCTCTTGAGGCGCAATCGCGCCAGTTCGAATGCGTGCGGGTTCGGTTTTGCCACCCCGAGGCGGTACGAGAAGAACATGAGACGGCTGTTAAAGAGATCCTTTAGGCAGTCGGAGCTAATTCGGGGACACGATGCGGCATCGTGTCCCCGAATTAGCTCCGGCGTTG
>CAYVDS010000310.1:0-3858 GCA_964450145.1 uncultured bacterium | reverse complement strand
GAGGCAGCCCTCAACAGCGGACGAAAGCAGGCGAAAATCATTTGGGTGCAGCCGCGCTTGGATCCGAGGGGATCGGCCTGAGGGGATCGACAAAGCACGGGCTTCCGGGTGATCTTCGGGCTATTCGACGGCTCAGGAAACAAGAGGATGGGGTGTCTTGATGATGCCAGAAGGACCGCAAGGCTTACAAGGTACCGACAACTCCGGCATTACTCACCGGACACAAGGATATTTTATCCTTTACGGGAATTCAAGAAAACCCTTGTTTTATGGGCTTTCGACACGATAGCGCCGTTTACTGTGTCAGTTGTTGTGTCATTTTTGTGGACAAGAATCGACTGGGAACTTGTATTTTCCGGCGACATGCTCGGAAGGTCAGCTTGCTGGAAGTGGCATTGATTCCGAAAGGAAAGGACATCGAACATGATTGACTTAAAAGCTGAGTACGGTAAGACATTCCGGGTGAGGCGAGACGAGAACAATGGGTATATCATCCCCCACAAATGGCCGAATGAGCTTGGCGACGGCTACTTTTTCGCGTATGAATCCGGTCGGCTCGGATGTTTCATGACTGGCCGGAAGAAATTCAATAACCTAAAGAGAAGCTTTCCCGCGGTTGAGATTAAGCAGGCGGGGGATCAAGAGATTATCTTTGCTTTTGATGCAGCTCTCTTTCCGGGGCTGGCGGCGTCGCTGAGGGCGAAGCGACGGCGTCAATACTCTTCTGATGCGTTAGCGAGGATGCGCCAGCGTGTGGTTGTTGCTCAAAAAGCATTGGCAGGGAGACGGTTGGCGGCGTCAACGGTAGCATCGTGAGCAAAACCACGCTCAAATTATTGAAAGGCATTCTATGGGAACAAAAGAAGAGGACGCGGAATTTCAGCGGAACCTGCAAAAGATTCGTGATCGAGCGCTGGCTGCGCTCGGGCCGGACGGCGTGAAGGGTGTTCCCGATAAGGTATCAGTCTTTGCACATGGGGTCATAGCAGAGGAACACGGAACCGGCGGCGCAAAGGTGGTCAGAATAACGGGCCGGGCGGATGATTGACACAGGCCGGATGCCTGATGATATAATCCCTTGCATGAAGGACTGTGACAATCGCGGTCATATCAGTTTAGTTGCTGGCGGCGTTTGCAAAACACTTTGGAGGTGAGCTATGGCAAGTGGCAAATCAAAGAAACTCCTCAATGACTTCAAAGAATGGGCGAATGGAAAAAAGTTCTCGACCGTCCCTCCTGAAGACTTTGAACGATATGAGGATGTTGACACAGAAGCGCTCTTCATAAAACTAACTGAAGGCTTTTGCAGACTGGACGCGGTGAACTTCTTGTGGTTCAAGAATGAGTTCCTTGGAAATTATGCGGCGGTTTTTGATTACGTTTATCACATTGAGAAAGCTGTTACAGAGGGAGAAACAAGAATCGTCCGTTTTGGACTCCATGAAGAGGTCACAAGCGATTCTCTGTCCATTCCTGACTTTCCAATGCTTGGCGGCTTTCCGATCATTCCTCCGAGCGTTATGGCTGAGTTGGAAAAGGCAACCTATTTGGTAAAGACTCTTGTTATCTTATCGAGTGGGAAATATCGTCTTTACCAGAATAGTATGAAATTAAGTGAACTTCCAGCATTTATTTATCAGAAGCCTGGCAGATTTATTTTCGCGATTAAGCCCGTAGCATCCGCCTAGAATCCCGGTAGCTTATCAACCGCCTTAGATAGGAACAGGGTTCCATGATGTCATAGATATTTGGCCGTTGTCGGAAGCGGCCAGTCAGACCGTTCACTTTTCTCTTGACAGCATGTCGGATTTATGGTAATATTAATGTGACAGCTATTGATAGATTAAAGCCTGATAGGAAAAGTCTCATGAAAACCAAAACATTGTCAGAAGTCCTAAAGGAACTTGAAAGCTTGAATCACCCGGTCAAGATTTCTTCTCAGACGATTCGGCGTTATTGGCAATGGGGACTCGCTTCAAAACCAGTGAAAATAGGGCATGGACAAGGGGTCGAGAATGAGTATCCCGATGATATGGCGACTGAGGTAGCGGCCAGCTATCGGCTCCTAAAAGATTACAGACAGCCGAACAAAGAAGTTGCGAGGGCAAGGAAGCTGGCGCTATATGCGATCCAGGCAGTAAACAGATTCCTAGCAGGAACTTCGCCAGCCAATCCTGCTGGCCAGAATCCCATTGACATGAAAGTCTTAATTGCTTTCCTTCAGGAAGACACAAAACTTCTTCGTCTAATCATGGGAGATGTCTTAGTTGCTTTCCTTGGTGGCCAATGGATTTTGTGGAAAATAGAGGCTGAGAAAGACCTCAGATTAAGAAAGGAAAGTGACGTGGTTTTTGATGATGTGGTTGGATGGTTGATAGTAATTGCGCAATTTGGCGCCAAGTTTCCGAGCATCTCCAGATATTTAGTAGACTCGAATCTCGCTAAATTCTCAAAGAGAAAGGGGGACTAAGCATGACTGAGGTTGCGCCGAAGTTGGTTACGTTGAAAGAAGCGGCAACGTATCTGAAGCGGTCTACGTGGACACTCCGACACATGGTTGCGTGTCGTGATCTGCCTTTCGTACAGAACGGGCCGCACGGCAAGATTTACTTTGAGATTGCCGACCTTAACGAGTGGATTTCGCGAAGTAAGATTGTCCGCAACTGAGGGGGTGATCTGTTTGGGGCTTTATCAGCGTGAAGGTGACGGCATCTGGTATATTCGGTATGGATGCGATGGCAGGCTTATCCGGGAAAGCTCAAAGAGCGCCGACAAGAAGATTGCTCAGAGGTTGTTGAAACAGCGACAGGGAGAAGTAGCGCAGGGCAGGACGCCTGGCACTTTCTTTGACCGTACAAAATTCGAGAACCTGGTTGACATTATCACGGCGGACTATGCGGCGAATCATCGAAAGAGCATGAGTCGATTAGAATTATCATTGAAGCATCTGACCAAATATTTCAGTGGTTTTCCGGTTGTCAAAATCAACACGGCAAAAGTGAACGAATATATTCATTGGCGGAAAAGGGGAAAGGCGGCGAACGGCTCTATCAACAGGGAATTGGCCTGTCTGAAACGAGCGCTTAATCTGGCTAGGGACAACGGCAAGGTTGGAATCGTTCCCAAAATCCCACACCTCCGAGAGGATAACGTCAGGCAGGGATTTCTTGAGCTTCACGAATTCCTTGCACTGCGTGACGCATTGGCGGAATACCTGCGCCCCATTGCGACGTTCGGTTACAAAACGGGTTGGCGTGTTGCTGAGATTACCGGTCTAACGTGGAAGCAAGTCGATCTATTCAATGGGACGGTTAGACTCGACCCAGGAACAACAAAGAATAATAAGGGCCGAATGGTGCATCTCGATTTGGAACTCCGGGAAATGTTTGAGGGGCTATGGGAAAACCGCAAAGGGAACACGTCGCCGCTCCCCTACGTATTCTTGAATGAGCATGGCAGCGACAGGGTTAAGCGCTTCGACAAGGCATGGGCGACAGCTTGTGATAAGGCGGGTATTGGTAAGAAGCTGTTCCACGATATGCGGAGGTCAGCCGTCAGGAATCTGGTTAGAAGTGGTGTCAGTGAACGTGTTGCTATGTCGATTTCCGGCCACAGAACCCGCTCAGTCTTTGACCGGTATGACATAGTATCCGACGCCGATCTTAAACTTGCGGCACAAACGCAAGAAGTCTATCTGAATGAGCAGAAACAGCGGATTAGTGACACACGAGGTGACACAGTGCTTGTTTTCCCGCCAAAAACCGATAGGATGAAGGAATGCGCAAACTCTTGATAACACTGGACAAAAAAAGAGTGGCGGGACGCAGAATCGAACTGCGGACACAAGGATTTTCAGTC
>CAYVDS010000309.1:1547-3916 GCA_964450145.1 uncultured bacterium | reverse complement strand
GGTGAGCCGGCCCCGGTTTTTTTGGACACGGATTTGAGATACTGAACGTGTCCAAGGAGGACTCATGAAAAACGGTAAAGCTCTGAAACAATCGGTGGATGGCAAGCACAACGGCGTGGTGGCCGTATCGGAGGGAGCCCGTAGGGCGACTGGAGAGCAGGCCACCACGCCGGCTTCGACCGCACCTCTGGAGCCTAGCCAACGCTGGACAACCAGTCGCAAAAAAGAGGTTGTTCTTCGACTTCTCCGCGGCGAATCAATTGACGCCATCTCGCGTGAGCTTGGAGTTACTGTGGAAAAGCTTGAGACCTGGTTTGAAAAGAGCTTGGCAGGCATGGATGCGAATCTGAGGGAGCGAACCGATGATCCGGTAGCTGTCGAACGCGACCTCGCACTCAAACGCATTGGCGAATTGACCATGGAAAACGAGCTTCTGCGCGCTCGTTGCGGAGTAAGCCGCCCTTTCTGTTTCAGGAGGTCGAGAAAATGAGCGCCTCGATCTCCCCATCCACCGGCAAGCCCTATGGTGTCGAATTGGTCTGCCACGTCGGTGGTTTCGCTCGCTCGAGTTTCTACGAAAGACGGAAAAATTCGGCTTCTGCTCCACAAAATACTGATTCCGAAACGAATGCCCAAAAACGAGGACCGAAGACAATCTTGAGCGATGATCAGTTGCTCGGCCTTATCCGCGCGGACCTCGATTCCTCGCCTTGGACTGGTGAAGGGCACCGCAAGGTCCTGGCACGCCTCCGTCGCTTTCATGGCGTGAGGAGCGGGCATAATCGAGTTCTGCGGCTCATGCGTGCAAACAGCCTGCTCTCGCCGCAAAGGAGTCGGATACCGAATGATGGCGCTCACGACGGAACCATTGTCACCCAAGCCCCAGGCGAAATGTGGGCGACCGACGGAACGCAGGTGATGACAGTAGATGACGGAAACGTTTGGATTTTCGCTGCCGTCGAGCACTGGAATGCTGAGTGCGTGGGTTGGCATGTCGCAAAGACAGGAAGTCGATTTGCAGCTCTTCAGCCCATTTCCATGGCCCTTCACAACATTTACGGCATGACCGGAGCCGGGGCAGCCCGCGGCCTTTCTCTTCGAATGGATCACGGCTGTCAATACACCTCCAGGGATTTCCTGCGTCAGATCAAGCATTGGGGAATCTCACTCGACTTCGCCCTTGTTGGCCAACCCGAGACGAATGGAGTCGCTGAGCGCTTTTTCAGAACCCTGAAGGAACAATCCGTTTATGGCCGAATCTTCAGGAATGCAGAAGAACTCAGAGATGCCATTGGTACTTTCGTCGAAACCTACAACACCGCATGGCGACTGGAAAAGAATGGCTACCTCACTCCGCAGGAAATGCGGGAACAGCATGGTGTAAGGTGCGCGGCGTGATTTCACGTCAAACTTGTGTCCAAACAACCGGGTGCGGTACAGAAAAAATACGCGGGGAAGCAAAAACCGAGAAACGCACAAGGAATGCAAAAGATTAGGAAGACCTTCAGAACAGACCACCAAATTGGAAGATTCTTCACATTGAGTTCGGGAATTATTGTTTGAGAGGTTTCTCCTTGAGGACTTGAAATCGACTTCTCTTCGATAGTCTTCAAAACTTCCTGGGCTTTCTCCGCAGGCAAATGCACCTGGTAATTCGAGCCCGAAAAGACTGCGCTGTTAATCAAGAAAAAACTAAAGAGAAGAAAAAAAGTACCTACGCATCTAATGCGTGATTGAGCAAAAAATAGTTGCGGTCGAAGTAATCCCAGAAAGCAACCAAAAAAGAATACTACATATAGGGTTTTACAAGTTTCTGCCCAGTATGACATTGGCATGCTCCCAAAATAGAAATTTAATCAAAAATGTTGATTGATACAAAATGAGATTGAATGCTCACCCAAAATTCCATAGATTAGAATCCAGCATAGAACCTCTGAAATGTAACTTTACAGTAGCAGAATCTGAGAAAACAGGCAACTTTTCCTACTTGGAAAGGCCTAACGCCGGCGTTGAAGGGCTGCCGAGCGCTTTAAAGCGAGGAGACCGAATCGGTCTCGAAGAGCCGATTCGGCAGTCCCGTCAAACGCTTAGTTATCTGCGGCCCGAAAGATCACGCAAGATGGATCGGAAGAAGCAATTATAGAGAGGCCTTGACTATTTCTTCAACAACAAGCCCTCTTGCTAAGCGACCAGTACGACTTGTGGTTTGCTGAAACATGTGTTTGTAGAATTTCGCGTATTTATTTGCCTCAGGATCTTGAGTTCGCTCAGTGAGAATTCGAAGTTCAACGTCCTTAAGAGTCTTGTTAAAGGTTGTTAAAACAATTGGCTTTAAGAAAGAAAAATAGTGTCGAATTACTTCTGTGAGC
>CAYVDS010000309.1:0-1537 GCA_964450145.1 uncultured bacterium | reverse complement strand
TACCAAAGAGAATCATAATCAAACCCTAGTGAATTAATCGTGTTGAGAGCTTCATTAACAGAGCCAATCATTTTGGATCCATTTGGATATTCATCATTATAACGCTTAATGATCTCTTCAAGATCAGAAGTCTGTGTAAAATAGTAACCTAATTCAACAGACGCCAAAATTAGAAGGACATATTCTACGTCTTTCATACGTGAAACTTCTGAATCAGTTACAATCTCAAGGTTTTTGAATGCGGGATTGTCGGCAATTTGTTTCGCAATTGAAATAAATTCACCTTCATAGAGGGCATTGCTGATCTCAACCGCATTTAAGGCATAGTTAACAGAGTTAATTCTTTTGAATATTTCTCTAATTTCCTCATCGCTTAACTTACCAATCTGCCGAATCACAACGATGTAGCTCAAGAAAGCCTTTTGCTTTTCTTCGGCAATCTGTTTGTCGTCATCAAGGTTGTCAAAAGGTAAAATTCCATATTTTGCAAGATCGAGTTTTCGATCGACATAATTGAAAATCGTTGAAAGCCTCTGTTGTCCATCCACCACCCAAATGGTGGTCTTTTGATTTACCAAGTCAATCTCGCCATCAGCCAGATAGATTTCGGGAAAGGGCATCTGGTCGAATATTGTCTTTAGGAAACTTGCTTTATGAGCGTCATTCCAGACCAGATTTCTTTGAAAGCGTGGACGAAGGATCAAAAGATTGGAACGATAATCCTGAAGAAGTTCAATAATCTTCTTGTTTGTTGCATTTCCTGTCTTATTTTGCACGCGAAGTCTCCATATCTCTGATGGTCTGCAAGTTGCTTGAATGATACTCTTCAAAGAAGTCGAAATTGAAATAGAGAGCACCTGTTACTTTGTGAAGTCGTCCGTTCTTTTGAGACAATTCTTTAAAAAAGTCAAACCATTCGTTCTTTCCCTCAAAAGAAAAATTGAAAAGGTCTGGTCTGATCCATCCTTTGAAAAAATAGTCCTTGAATTTCAGGAAGCGAGAATCTTCATCTTCTGACCGTGTGGTGTTTAAGTTAAATAAGAAAAGCCTTTTCCAATAAAAAATAAATGGCTTTTCTGCCACCACAACAACATCAATATCTGATTCGGAATCAAAAGGTTTCCACAACTTTTTTGGAGCGATGCTAAACCCGAGTTTCCCAGAGCCAACAACCAAAACATTGTGGGGGTGAACATTAAAAGAGGCAGATACTTTTTCTCGAAGGTCGTAAAATGTTTCAATGTTCTCTTTGTAAGCGAAGGGATCTCCATAGATAAGCTCTGAACGAACAATTTTGCGAATGGGAATATTTGAATCCATAAGCAATTCCCGAAAACGGTCTTGTTCCCCCATTAAGTCCTTTCGCCCTTCCCTTTGTGCTGAATGAAATCTTACCACCCCTAAACAAAAACATTCAACCTTTATGAAAATTTTAATTCGAAAAAGCGATATAAACAAAAGGTTTGCGGAAGGTATCGCAGATAACGCCAGCGATGACCGGCTGCCGAGCGCTGTAAAGCTCGGGCACCGAATCGGT
>CAYVDS010000308.1:0-3922 GCA_964450145.1 uncultured bacterium | reverse complement strand
TCGAGTCCGCCCGTCGAGAGTATGAGCAGCGTTTGGCACAGAAAGACGCTGATATTGTCAAACGCGAGACTTCGCTCCGTGAGCGTGAAAAAGAGCTTACCCAGGCAAAAGAGACAATCGATGACCAAGGTACTGAGAAATTGCGACAGGAGCGTGCTAGGATCGTCGCCGAAGAATCCAGCATAACGACTCTCAATGAGAAACGGAAGTAAATAGAGATTTATGACTCAAAACAGACTGTTCAAACAATTATGCCGTACAGAAATTATGCAGATCGGATGAAATTTGGCCCATGCGGACAGCCGTGACAATTTCGTGCTTGATCCCGTGGGTTATGCCGATTTTGCTTCCAATCTTGGTGAACGACTCAAGCACTTGATGGAGCAAGTACAGGCCTACCGCTACAGGCCCCGCCATCTGTTGGATATTGACGTGCCCAAGTCCGGGTTGAGTGTTCGCCCCGGAAATGTGCTGCCCCTTGAGGAGTCTATTCTTCTGCATGGGATTACATACTTGTTGGCTCCGCTGCTCGACAAGAAAATGAATAATTCCGTTTATTCCTACCGCCTACATCCAGATTGGCAGAAGAGGGTCAAAAAACGGGACTCTCTTTTCCGTGAATCGAGAATTGAGCTGCCGTTCCTAAAGCGGGCAACCATACGCTCAATTAGTCCGTTTGATGCTTGGTATGAACGATGGCCCGAGTTCGAGAAAGCAGCCGTTATGGCCTGCACCCAAGAAGGCTACACCCATCTGACCAAGACCGATATCACGGCATATTTCGAGAATATCGACTTGCGTTTGCTCGAAACGCAGATACGGTTACTGCTTAAGCGGGAAGAAGACAAAATCATCCAACTTCTTTTCCGCATTCTTGACGGTTGGACCCGCATAACCAGTACTGGCACACCTGTTGGGCGTGGGATACCACAGGGCAACGAGGTTTCTTCTTTTCTGGGCAATATATATTTGATCCCATTGGACAGAGAACTGATCAAGTTCTGCCGACAATATAAGGCCAAATGGTTTCGATACGTCGATGATGTCAAGGTATTCACCCGATCTGAAAAGGATGCCCGTCAGGCCGTATTTGTGATCAACGACGCCTTGCGCGCTCTACACTTAAACTTGCAGGGCAGCAAAACGGAAATCCTTACTGATAAGGAACTCATCGATGAACTGGACAACACAGACTTAGAAAACGTCGAGGCTGTTTTCAAAAATATCGAAAGAATTGATCCAGATAGACCAACGAATGCCAAACAGATCACCATGCACTTGCAGGGCCTGGGACGCTATGTATCACGATTTCGACGAAACCCGCAGGCAGTGGTCAAGAATCTCGAGCCAAAACAGAATCGGCTCTTCCGGCGGTTGATGACTATCTATGGGTTTTGTGGTCGGCAACACCTGCGAAGAACAGCTATGGCGGCACTGAGGGAACTCCCTGACCTGAGGATTCTCGATAAAGCGCTGTCTTATCTATCACAACTGGAATACGCAACTCATGATGAGACGATAGGCCAACTATTCGGAATGCTGGAGACAGGCCAATTACCATTTCCGTACCAAGTTGGCAGCGTACTGGAAGCTATCGCGATGATGCATCCTCAGAGTCCGAAAGATGTAGCTTCACGTGCGAGAAAGTATGGTCTCGCAGCGAAGCAACACTGGTTCGTAACTGCAAAAGCATTGGAGGTTATCTCCGCTTACCCATATCACCAGGATTACGCCAAGCGGTTAGCAAACAAGTACTTGACGAACGATCACCCGATAGTACGTCGGGCATCGTGTGTTCTATTGTTGAGGGGACCCAAGACCCAGGTTTGCACGAGACTACGTGAGCTAATATACCATCCGGATCCCGATGTAAGTCGCCTTGCGTTGTATTTTCTCAGATTGTTACAAGACAACCAGTTCTCCTTGCAGGAGTTGACGCGGTTAATGAGAAGCAAACATTCAGACATAACAATGCAGCGCAATTTGCCTTGCCTATATGCTATGGCTAGCACAGAGAACAAGAATATTGCTGAAGCAGCTTATGATTATCTGGAGAAACAGTACAAGTCGAAGAGTACAAAACTCAATTGGCATCGTGATAAGCTATTACATTCTTTAGGTTGGATAAAGAAGAAAGTAATCGCTGAAATGGAACTGTAAATGACCAGTAAAACTAAAAACTCGAACTCACATGGATAGGGAAGGATGAGCAGCCGAGGCTGGATCATGCTCCTCGTCGGGATTTCGGAGACGGAGGGTAAATGACAGTTAAGAAGAAGCTGGTTGTGACAAACAGGGTACTGCAAGACATTCGCCTGCTGATTGAAAAAACCCGTTCAACAGTTGCCGCTGCGGTCAATGTTGGACTAACCATGTTTTACTGGCAAATCGGCAAACGGATTAGTGCGGAAATCCTGAAAGGCGAACGGGCTAAATACGGAGAAGAGATTATTGCCACGCTGTCGCAAGAATTGATAAAGGACAATCAGCCAAAGCTTGAGACGAGGACACAATAAAGGATTTTAGACAATGGGCAAGATAATAAGAAATCAACCGCATCAGAAGTTATTTGAGAACATAAAAGCCCTTCTGTATGAAGCGAGAAATGCTGTTGCGCGAAATATCAATACTGCAATGGTGATGACCTATTTTGAAATAGGCAGGATGATCGTGGAGCATGAACAAGAAGGGGCAAAAAGGGCGGGATATGCGAAAGAGACATTAAAGTCACTTTCACAGAAGCTTACGGCTGAATTTGGTCGTGGATACTCGGTTGACAACCTGGAACTGATGCGTAAATTCTACATTGTTTACTCAAAATCCGAGACACCGTCTCGGAAATCTGAGATTCAGAAAACGCAGACGATGTCTGCGGAATCAGATCAGCCTGATTCTCAAATTGTGCAGATAGTGTCTGCCAAATCTCCTGCAGATCAAAAATCCGGGACAATGTCTCGGATTTCTCCAATAATCTTTCCCCTGAGCTGGTCGCACTATGTTTTCTTGATGAGGCTTTCTGAAGCTGAAAGAAAAGTCTACGAGATTGAGGCAGTGAAACAGAATTGGTCTCTCAGGGAACTTGAGCGCCAATTCAATTCGTCTCTTTATGAACGGCTTGCGCTTAGCCGTGACAAACACCGAGTGAAGGAATTAAGCGAAAAGGGGCATATCCTGACAATACCGCAGGATGCTATCAAAGATCCGTATATTCTGGAATTTCTCGGACTGAAAGAAGAATCATCATATTCAGAAACTGATCTTGAAACCGCTATTATCAATAAGATCGAGCACTTTCTCCTCGAACTTGGAAAAGGCTTTCTCTTTGTAGGCAGACAGAAGCGTTTTACCTTCGATGAAGAGCATTTCTTTGTTGACCTCGTATTTTACAATCGACTGTTGAGGTGTTTTGTTCTTATAGACTTGAAAATAGGGAAACTGAAGCATCAGGATATAGGTCAGATGCAGATGTATGTAAATTACTATGACCGCATGATAAAAAGCCCCGATGAAAACAGCACCATTGGGATAATTTTATGCAAGGAGGCCAAGAAGGCGGTTGTTGAATTCACCCTGCCCAAGGATAATGAACAGATTTTTGCCAGGAAATACCAGTTATACCTGCCGAGCAAGGAAGAATTGAAAAAACAATTGGAATAATAAATAATATAATGATGTCCAACAACAAACCCCAAAAACTTGAACTCACATGGATAGGCAAGGAGAACCAGCTACGGATTGCGTTGCTCGTCGGGAAGCCGGCTTTTTAAAATTCTCAAGGAGATATATAACAGAGCCAATGATTACTTGTCCGAAACGCCAGACTGCGATCAAACTGACAGAATCGCTTGCTGCGGCGACGAATGTATATTTGCAAGACAGAGCCTATTTACAGAATAAATCAACAAACTGACAAGTGTTATGG
>CAYVDS010000307.1:0-3936 GCA_964450145.1 uncultured bacterium | reverse complement strand
TCTTCTAAATCCGTGTTAATCCGTGTGCATCCGTGGTTAATAACGTTTCTTTTTCTTCTTTTTTTATTGCTCGCTTTGGTTGCGGCTACGCTGCGCCGTGAAATCCGTAGCTGAGTCCGATTCAGCGGGAGAAGTCCCGAGCTTCGCGGGATTCTCATGCCCCTCTTCTTGGTGACTTGGCGTCTTGGTGGTGAGATTCTCTTGCAGCGTTGAGGCCTTGGTCAAAAGCACCGTCATCATGTATACTTTGAGACGTCTTCGGAACATCCGTAGCGATTGCGCTTCAAGAATATCAGGCGACCCATAATCATGAACAAGAAAACGTGCATCATTGCCGAGGGCGGCGGACTCAGGGGCAGCTACGCGGTGGGCGTCGTAAAGGCGCTTGCCGAGAAATTCCACATAACCTCCGTCGACTTGGCCATAGGGACATCAAGCAGTTCGGCCACCTTGGCCTACTACGTCGCGCGGCAGTTCGATTCTATCACAAATATTTGGTCGACTTTGCTGACGACGTGGAGGCTTGTAAGTTTGAGGAATGTTATGCTCGGGAATCCGCTGCTGAACATCGATTACCTTGTCGACGTAGTGTTCAAGCAACAGGACAGGCTGAATATCGACAGGTTGAAATCAAACACGACCGAGTTCCTTGTTCCGGTCACGAACTATCACACGGGCGAAGCACAATACTTTTCCAATCAAGATAAGACAGATTTCTTTGAAGTGTTGCGGGCTGCGATGGCGATACAGTTCTTCTACGGAAAATCGGTCGAGATTTCCGGACAACGCTACGTGGACGGAGCTCTTTCGGTTCCGCTCGGATTCACAAAAGCTCTTGAGGCGGGGGCAACGGACATAATTGTGATTTCGACGCGGCCAGTCGGGTTCAAGCGATCCCATTCGGTATCGGAGCGTTTGATGACACAGTTGTTCACGAGAGGTTGGCCGGAAGGACTAAAGCAGCGGCTCGAGAGCTATCCTGAAACGTACAACTCCATCATGGAAACCATAAGAGAAGAAGTGGATAAGAAAGAGCGCAACATAGTGCTTATTCAGCCCACGAGCGCGGTCATCACTGGCAGGCTGGGTAACTCCAGCAAAAAACTGCTTGCCTCCATTGACCAGGGATATGCCGACGCCTGCCAGCACACTGAACTGAGGTCTTTAGGGAGAGAATGATTTCCTTTTCCTTCTCCAAGACATTTCCGTTCGAATTCGGCCGATGGTTCGTCACGAGCGTGGACTACATTTAACCGGCCATTCCAAACCCCCATGAATCCAAGAGAAAATTCCTCACCCTTGCGCGCGAGCTTCGCCCCGTTGGCGGGTGACCTCGGAACGTTCTTGACAGACGTTTCCACGAGAATTATACTGAGGAAACGGAAGATGCGCGAAAAGTCAAAGGAGTCGAGAAAATGCCCGAAGTATTTGTGAAGTTGCACATCGAAGCTCTGGCGGAAGGGGGCTATGTCGCCACAAGTCCGGATTTGCCGGGACTTGTCGCGCAGGGCAGAACCCTTGCCGAAACCACAGAGATAGCTCAGGATGTGGCGAGAAAACTCGTCGAATCATATGAAGAGCACGGCGACCCTTTGCCGCCCGGCCTTAAGGGACCCGAAGAGGAGATGGACATACATATCGCGGTCGGAATCGGCTGATGGGGACATTGGCCGGGTTCAGGTACAAAGATATTATTCGAAAACTGAAAGGAGCCGGCTTTCGATTCGACCGTCACGCCAAGGGAAGCCACGAGATTTGGTGGAACCCAACCACCAGAGCAAGAACAACCATTCCAAATCATCCCGGAGACATTCCTGAAGGAACTTTGCGAGCCATCCTCAAGCAAGCTAAGATTTCGCCGGAAGAATTCCTGAGTCTGTGATCCTCTCCACACTGTCGAATCACAAATGCAGACAAATGCCACCGATAGGGGCTATTTGAAACCGCCGATACACGCCGGCAGCGCGGAAGACATGGGGTTCTGAGTTCCGGGTTCCGAGTTTCGGGTTAGGCGGTTGCGGATTGAAAGAAAGATTGATCCACGAAGGAGCGAAGTACAAAGCACTCTTTCATTTTGGACAGGATTGACAGGTTATTTCCGCCAGCCTTGTTCATCTTGTCAATCATGTCCAGTCATTTCATGTTCGCGGCCCACGTGTGGCAAAGAAGCGGTGACCGATGCTATTAGAAGGCAAAGGCTCATTCTGTGAGCGGAACTCTTGTGTGTACTTGGCCTTACCGACAGCAAGGCCAGCGGACTCAGCTCTCACAAAATTGATTCAAGCGTTGCGATGAGGGGAGGCAAGTCGCTCGTGACAATTTGCCATAGGATGTCGAAGTCCACGGAGTCGTACCCGTGAATTAGGCGGTTCCGCATGCTGACCACTTGTGACCACGGTATCTCAGGATGAATGGCACGATCTTCTTTCGATATCCGGCTGGCGACTTCGCCAACGATTTCGAGCAAGCGCGTCAGAGAAAGGTTCAAAGTCCGATCGGTGTCCAGATCCTCGCGTGTTCTACCCTGAGCAAGAGAGACTGCTTCTTTTGCGTAATCAAGCATGTGGCGATCGCGAATGACGTCAGCATGCTTTGTCATACTGGACTTCGGCCTTGGCCAAAACCTCGTCTCGGAAGTAGCGGCTCAGGAACTTGGGGGTATGCAAGTCAACTTTGCGGTGAAGAAGTTGTGATAACTCGTCCTCAATCTCAAAGAAGGACAGTCCGGGCACATGGCCCGGTTCAACCTCGACAAGCACATCAATGTCGCTCTCAGGCCCGAAATCCTCTCTGAGGACGGACCCGAATAACGAGAGTCTTCTTATATAGTGCTTGCGGCAGAATTCTTCTATGACCGCCCGTTCTACAGATACTCGAATCATATTGTTAGTCTCCGTATCTAATCTAGTTGAGAACACCGGCAAAACCAAGTATAAAGGGGCAATGCATTTTGCCACAGAGGTCACTGAGGCCACAGAGACAATATGAAGAAAAGTAGAAGCTCAATATCGCGAGCGACATCTTACAGAGAGATTGGCGAGTTCAGGGACTCCCTCGAGCTATCAGATTCCTGGGACAAGACGAAGGAAGAGTCTTTCGAAGTAGATATTGGGTCGGAGATTACGTATTTTGCTGTGGACTGGACCCTCTCAGAGCGCATCCAGGTAATCGCCCAAAGGCGAGGCGTTGCCGCAAACATCCTCCTGAATCTTTGGGTCCAAGAAAAGCTCCAAGACCAGAAATGAAAGAGTAGACCGTCCCCATCTTGTAGAGCAGCGCCAGCCTCTGGAGAAGATACCATGTTTGCCCATCGAGTCCGCAGGAAATCACTGACCTTTGGGCCGTTTAGCGACTCATTCTCAGCCTTCATAGAAGTTCAGGTCTTCCTCGGGCCTTTCCTTACAGTCGCCCTTTTAACCATTCAATGATCTCCTCTGCCATCCGAATCTTTTCCTCTGCTTTTCTTCCGCGTACTCCTCAAAAGGAACCCCCGGCGAGGCGTTCGGATACCTGCTCACAAAATAGTCACTTTCCGGTGACGCGGTTACTAGCGCGCTCATCTCTTTGGGGTAATCCCAGATCCCAAGAACTGCGAGTCGCGCGGTTGATTCTCAGAGAATCGATTCAAGCGCTGTGATGAGAGGAGGTAAGTCATTCGTGACGATTTGCCACAGGATGTCGAAGTCCACCGAGTCATACCCGTGAATTAGTCGGTTCCGCATGCTGACACTTGTGACCACGGAATCTCAGGATGATCGGCGCGCTCTTCTTTCGACACGCGGCTTGCGGCTTCCCCAATAATTTCAAGCAAGCGCGTCAGTGAAAGGTTCAAAGTCCGATCTGTGTCCAGGTCCTCCCGTGTTCTGCCTTGGCTGAGAGAAACTGCTTCTTTTGCGTAATCAAGCATGTGGCGATCGCGAATGACGTCAGCATGCT
>CAYVDS010000306.1:0-3942 GCA_964450145.1 uncultured bacterium | reverse complement strand
AACCCTCTCCAATGAGAGGCTCAAGCTCTCATATATCATAGTTACTGTGGTTCCCTTTGCTTCTTCTCTTTGTTTGGTTGCGGCCACGCCGCGCCGTGACTACCTGTCTTGCTTCTTTTTCTTCTTTACCCTAAACCTGTCTTTAATCCGCGCGGGAATGATAAAGAGGAAGCTGTTCATTCGTGCAATTCGTGTAATTCGTGTTCTAAGAAATCTTCTTTTTCTTCTCCCTAAATCCGTGTAATCCGTGCAATCCGTGGTTCCCTTTGTTTCTTTTCTTTGTGTCTCTTCGTGTTCCTTCGTGGATTTGTCTCTTCTTCTTCTTCTCTCAGAATCCGCGCAATCTGCGGATTCCTTCAGGACGCCCCCGGGAAATACTTCGACGCTACCGCCATCACAATCTTCGCTATTTCCTCCGCCTTCAAACTCCACAACGCCGGACTGAGGATTTTCAATGAAATCGGCCCCGAGAACCCAGCGCCGTACACCGCCTCCAGCATCGCGTCAATACGCGCAACTCCCTCCCCGGGCAACACACGATCGGTTTCCGAGAGTATGGCGTGCGAGACATCCGTACAATCGCTCATTCTCATGACGGATAGGATAGAGCGGTCAATGGATTTCAATCTCTCCGGCTGAACACCCGTCGCATGAAGGTCGAACGTGTCCAACGCCAGCCCTATGCGTCTCCCCTTGTGTGCAGCGACGGCGTCGCATGCGGCTTCGAGCGAGTTCACCGCGCACCATTGAAACCCTCGAAATGCCAACGACAGCCCGACATCCGCCGACTCCGTAATATCGAGCAGCTTCCCGAGGGCCGAGTCAGTTTCCTGCGCGATTGCCAGAGCGTCGGCGCCCCGCGGCCGGACCGACGCGCTCACGACAAGCGTCGGGCATGATATGGTTTTCGCGACGGAAGCCATCCGTTCGAACCGGCGGCAAAGCTCGTCGAACTGCTCCGGATTACAGAACGTTATCGACTCAAAATCTCCGATGCTGAGCGCTCTTATCTGGTTCTCGTCGAGCAGAGCGCAGAGGTCATCAGTTGTGTGCGCGTCGAGGTATTTCTCAAGAGAATCGACCCATAACTCGACCGCATCGAATCCGGCCCGCTTGGCCGCACTAACGCCCTCCTCTACGCTTGCGCGCAGAACCGTTGTAAGATTAAGACACATCTGCATAAGGTTATTTTACCACCCTCGACACAGGCCGTCAATCCGACTCACCAAGTCACGAGACCCAGATCACCCCACTCAACGCATTCTCGCGAACCATGTCTCGACCGCAATCGGGAAGCGGGAGCGGCAAAAAGGCAGCGTCCATTTGTAATTCGTGTAATTCGTGGTTCAAAGTTTCTTTTTCTTGTTCTTTCCGCACAAGAACGGAACTGAGAAGTCTGCATTCGTGTCATTTGTCTTTCATTCGTGACATTCGTGTTCCCAGAGTTTCTTCTTCTTTTCGTGTTTTTGCAATCTCGTGAAAACGTATTGCCATTCTGGGCCCGTTGGCCCCTTCCTCGTGCTTGAAGAAAACGAAAGCCCGCTCCCATTTTTGTGAAAGGATTCTTTCCATCCATTGTGACATATCCGCATCCGTATAGTCGGAACGGCGCAGGCGCAAATACCCCCATGTCGCCGTACTGACGATTTCATTCGCCGGATTCTCATCAGCATCCGCGATGCATAGACTGCATCCCCTCTCACGAAGCAGCTCCAGAATTCCAGCATCAAGCCAGGATGGGCTGCGGAACTCGAATGCGCATGATATATTGCCATGAATCACATTAAGAAAATCTTCCAACGCAGCGCGGTCCGCGCGGAAACTCTTCGGAAATTGAAAAAGCACCGGCCCCAGTTTACTATCCAAAACCGACAGCGTCCTGAAGAGGTACCCGGTCTCCTCGCCAACGTCTCTCAACCGCTTCACATGCGTGATGACCTGAGGCGCCTTCAGAGCGAACACAAAATTGTCCGGAACCTGTCCCGCCCATGATATGAGGACGCTCTCCTTCGGCATGCGATAAAAGGTGTTATTGATCTCCACCGTTTGGAAGTAATCCGAATAGAAGCGAAGCATTTCCTTTGGCGAGATTTTCTCGGGATAGAACTCCCCTTTCCACTCCTTGTACGCATAACCGCTTGTACCGATGTGGATTTTCATTTTTGCGCTCCCTTCATCGTCATTTTTCAAAAACATATCGTCTTTCTGAAGTATGTCACGTAGTATGTCGCTTGTGGACGCGCGTTCCAAAGATTGGAGTGAGTTTACTCTTGAGGGCGTCTTTGCCCAAAACAATTTCGATGAATTTCCTGGCCTGGATGGGGCATCATATTCGTGGAATTCTTTGGTTTCTTATCATTCCCGCGAAGGCGGGAATCCATTCTTTTCTAACTGAAACATTTGGGCAACTGGCCGTTGAGGTCAGATTTCGAGAAGTAAAAGAGGTCGGAACGTCATCGCGCCGAAATAGCGGCAACAATCGCGGGGTGTCAAAATACTATAAAGAAGACTTTCGGCTCTTCTTGAGGAGGGTTTATCCGCGATTGTCATTGCGAGCGAAGCGAAGCAATCTCTCTCTTTTCTGCTTTTCCCCTTTCGCCTTTGACTTTTCGCCTTTCGCCTTCCGGAGGAGACATCATGGCTCGACCAATTTGGAAAGGGTATATCACATTCGGCCTTGTGAATGTGCCTATCACTCTCTATACGGCCGAATCGCGCCAAGAACTCAGCTTCCACCTTCTCGACCAGCGGAATAAGGCGCGTATCCGGTATCAGACGGTCAACGAAGTAACAGGCGAGGAAGTGCCGCGGGACAACATCGTGAAGGCGTATGAGTATGAGGACGGCCAATATGTGATCCTGACCGATGAAGATTTCCAGAAGGCATTAGTCGAGGCGACTCAAAAGATCGAGCTGGAGGACTTCGTGGACGAGGACGCAATCGACTACGTCTATTTCGATAAGCCATACTATCTTGTCCCGGGCAAGA
Organism: uncultured bacterium; assembly: GCA_964450145.1. Taxonomy (GTDB): domain Bacteria; phylum Abyssobacteria; class SURF-5; order SURF-5; family SURF-5; genus JACRIR01. The sequence goes on along the minus strand of CAYVDS010000306.1, from coordinate 953 downwards.
GAGGGGAGAAGGCCTACGTATTGATGCGCGAGGCGCTTCGCCGGACGCACAAGATCGGCATCGCGAAGGTGGTCATTCACACGCGCCAGCATCTGGCTGCGCTCCTGCCCATGGGAAATGCGCTCGTGCTCAATCTCCTTCGCTTCCACCACGAACTGCGCGATGTGTCCGGGCTCGAACTGCCGGCTGAAGCCGATGAACAGAAAGTGACCGGCAAGGAATTCGACATGGCTAAGCAACTCGTGGATGCCATGACTACTGAATGGCAGCCGGAGAAATATCGTGACGAGTACCGCGACGCGCTCGTACAATGGATAGAGAAGAAAGCAAAAGAGGGCGAGATGGCTATGCCGCCGGAAGAGACAGCGCCGGTCGAGATGCGTGAGCGCGGCGAGATCGTCGATATTATGGACCTCCTGAAGAAGAGTGTCCAGAAGACTTCGAAAGAGCGAACAGGAAGAACAGTAATAACCAAACGAAGACGCGAAGCGCCCGTCCGCAGAAAAACGACCGCTGTCAGGAAGCGTGCTTCCGCCAAGTAAATCATTCTTGTTTTCCTCCGCGAATCCATGTTTTCTTGGTGGACAGCAGTGAATGGGCATTGTGATTTTCGAGAACATATGCGTATAACTCATTCTTATAAAACGTCTTCCCGCTCCCCGATTAGGTCGAGGACAGGCTTCGCGGGAATGATAAGGAGAAGCTGTTAATTCGTGTAATTCGCATAATTCGTGATCCAAGTTTCTTCTCCATCATTCGTGTCATTCGGTTCGCATTCGTGGCATTCGTGTTCGCAGAATTTATTTTTCTTTTGGTTGGTTGCGGCTTTGCTGCGCCGTGTGCATCTATGGCTAAGAATTCTTCCTCTTCTTCTTCTTCCCAAAATCCGCGCAAATCCGCGAAATCTGCTATGTATATTGTCAAGGGAAATGTAGTGGATTTCTTTTTTTGCT
>CAYVDS010000305.1:0-3942 GCA_964450145.1 uncultured bacterium | reverse complement strand
CTTTTCAATCTCAAATCTGAAATTAAATGTCCCTTTTCGCCGTTTGCTAAATCCCCCATTGGAGACTGTCCCGTACTTGGCGAATTGGCTTAAACCTTTGTGGGTGCGAATTTATTCGCACCTACAGAATTCCACCCCGTTTGTCACTTACGGGACAACCTCATTATCCCCCTTTGCAAAGGGTGAAAGAGGGGGATTTCCCTTTCCTCTTTCCCCTTCCTTATACCTTCGCTGCCGCTTTCGCTTTGGCGGCCAATTGAATCTCCTGCCATGAGCCAGTGGGCAGGTTCATTCTGTCAAGGATGAGCACGGCCGGCGGATTCAGGAAATACTGGTCGGGCTTATCGGGCCCGACGAGCACTACCGGCGCCTGGAACCTGTATGCGAACTCCTCAATGGGCATGTTGCCGAAAGTGATCCCCTTTTCGAGGTACGGGATCACCAGCAACTGGTATTCTCTGTGCATGAGACACGTGCGCAGCTCTTTCGCGTGTCTGCTTTCGTCGCACACCTTGAAGCCGACATCGACGAACTCGCCGAGGCACTTGTCGTAGTACTCGCGCACCCGGCGGTCGGTCTGGACAAGAATCTTGTCTTCAATCTTGCGCGGCGGACCCGGTGGCTCGCTGTACTTCTCATAGGGTGAGCGAAGAAAATAGAAGATGTTCAACTGGCATTTGCTTTCACGGGCTGTCCGAAACGCAAAATCGAACGCCCAATCACCCTTTTGAGAAAAATGCGCGCACAGTCCTATGTCGTTTACGCCCACGGTTGTCATGGTTCTCCTCCTTCGGTTATACGAGACACTTGTTATGCATACTGTAATAGAGCTTATTCGGGGACACGATGCCGAATCGTGTCCCTGAATAAGCGCGTTGCCCGCGACTTTTTCAAATTTCCCTGAGGATGTCCTCGATATAATATCTCGAATACAACGCGCTGACCGGATTGTTGGCCAGCGATTTGTCCTTCACAAAAAGCGTTGACGTGGGCGCCTTGCTGTGCTGAGAGAAAATGAAGTCAACGCCCACACAAAGTCCCACGGTCGTGTTGATGTCGGTTACCAGAGCGTTAAGTACGCTTGTCTGGCCGATGGGGTTGCATGATACCCCGTTGGAGGCAGTGAAAAAATCATGCTGGAAATGCCCTCCCACTTTGCAGCAGACCGGGCTGACGCGAAAGAATCTCCGCAGCAGCCGCGTCAGTATTTCGGCCTCTCGAAACATTTCCACGCAAAATGCGACCCCGACGTGTTTGTATTCCATCCCGATGCAGTAGTATATGAACTCCGCCACTCGGCACAACTTCCGGTGTGTTTCCGCTGCAATATCCATGGTCACGTCCATCGAATGGCGCATGGCAGAATATTCTTCTGTCGAAAACAATGTCCCAAATCTATCGCTGCAGTTCTTCCCCTTCAAGCAGATGCGATCAATGCACTCTATGCAGTCGAAGGCTCCCTTGGCGCCTTCGTCTTGACGTTTGGCGGCGCGACCGAAGCCTTCATCATCGTTTCCGCCGGATTTGTTATTCAACGGTAGTATTGCTAGACCGTACCCTTTCCTGAGAGTTCCCTCACATATAGCTGAAAGCACTTCCTCGACTTCGGCCGCAACATCGTCGATCACCTTAATGCCATATGAGCCGGCCTTCTCGATAAACTCCCCGTCAATGGCGCCGCAGACAAACAGATCAATCTCCAAATCCACAAGCTGCGCCAGGCGTTCGTCTTCGGTCATGTCGAGAGTCTCCACGATTTTCCGCGAGACTTCCTGCTTGTCAATCATTTGCACCAGTAATGTCTTAGCAGAATATAGACAACGGGGAGAAACTCTCTTGCCGAACAACGGAATAGCTACTCGCACCGTCCTTCTCCTGCCATGCTCGCTACGAAGTGCGGCGACGTGGCGCAACGCCTTTCTGCCCAGTCGCGACGCCGAGTCGTGTTGCGTCTCGCGCTGATAATCGCATTTCGCGAATTAGAAATGGGGCAAAAACTGTGCCAGCGGCTTTCCTCGTCGCATCGCCAATATAAAAGCGCGGCGTCAAGGAGAACACCGATCCCGCTTTCCCTCAATTGGGGACACCACGCCGCATGATGTCCCCGATCAAGGGCCATATAATCCGCCACATAAGGGGGCCGCCGCTCGTAAGTAAATATAGTTGCGTCCCATCAGCGTCCGTGTCGCATTGCGTCGCAACCCATGTTGCGCGCAACGCGCCATCGCAACATTTTCGCCGCGCTTGCAGCGCGTCGATGTGTCCGGCGAACACCGGCCCAAATTTCTTGCGGAATGACGCATCGCATTAAGTTGCGGTTTCTTTTCGATTCGATGTTGCTTGCGCGGAGCCGCCGCTGAACGGCGGCGACAACGATGGCATAGTTCTTGCCCATTTATCCAGAGAAAGACATGATCGCGCAAAGCGCGACTGCAACGTGTGGAAGAGAATTAGAAGGTGGATAGAGTGGTGAGAAATCTTAGGAAGGGCGAGCGAGACTTCGCGATCACGGTGGGAATATTCGTCACGGGACTCGCCATCTGTGTTGCTCTCGGATGGACGATTCCTCCGAAGTTGTCGTATGCCGAAAAAGTCCAACCCGTCGAGTTCAGACATGCGTTTCATGGGGAAGATGTGGGAATCACATGTGATACCTGTCACTTTTTCTATAAGGACGGAAGCTGGGCGGGCATCCCCAAGATGGAAATTTGCGTGGACTGCCACGTCTACCTGCTTGGACAGTCGCCCGAGGAGAAAAAGTTTGTCCATGAATATGTGCTTAAGAACAAAGATGTGAAATGGGGCCTCTACTTCAGACAGCCGGAATGCGTCTCGTTCTCGCATTCCTCGCACGTAAGAATGGCCAGGGTCGCGTGTGAAACGTGTCACGGGCCACAGGGGCTTTCCAAGAAACCCACGGAATACCGAACAAACAGGATCACGAAATACAGCTTCGTCGTGTACAGCGGCGAATCGTCCTCCAACAATTACGGCGGTCTGAAAAAGGGGAAGAACGTGTGGGGGACCGTGAGAATGGATGAGTGCGCAGACTGCCATCGAAGCAGGGGCAAGAGCACGGCTTGTTTCTTGTGCCATAAATGAATTCTTGGCTCGCGTATAAAGCAAACGAAAAGATAGAGGGCTGAGTAACCGTGAAACTTGATCGTAGAGCATTCGTGAAAACGATGGCATTCGGCGGGGGAAGCGCGCTCGGTCTCATGCTCTCGCCTGCGCCGTGGCATCTGATCAGAGACCTCGCGTTCTGGACTCAGAACTGGCCTTGGGTGCCCGCCCCCGAGATCGGGGAATCCGTGGTTCAACACACAACGTGCAGATTCTGCGAAGGGGGATGCGGCATCGAGGTTAGGCGAGTCGACGATCGACTGGTGCACATCGACGGGAGCAAGAATCATCCGGTGAACAAAGGCGCTGTGTGTCCGCTGGCAACAGCCAGCCTGCAGTTGCTCTACAGCCCCTCGCGCCTGAAAGAACCGCTCAGGCAAATTGGCGCCCGAGACGATCCCAAATGGCAGCCCATTTCATGGTCGCAGGCCATTTCGGAAATCACCGGGAGAATAAAGGAACTGCGAAGCGCCGGCAAATCGCATACGATCGCTTGCATAACCGGAAACGCAGAGGGCGCCACCAACCAGCTTTTCGAGCGACTCATCAACGCGGTGGGTTCAAGCAAGTTTGTGAAAATGCCATCTGCAACGGAAGCGCAGAATATCTCCCTTCGGCTGATGCAAGGGCTCGATGGAGACGCTGCGTGGGACATCGAAAACACGAGATATGTGCTGAGCTTCGGCTGCAATCTGCTTGGGGGCTGGAGCGCCTCCGGACGAATGCATTCTGTGTTCGCCCGCTGGCTCGAGGAGCCAGAAGAAACACGGATGCGGATCGTCCAGATCGACCCCAACCTCTCGGTTACAGCCGCAAAGA
>CAYVDS010000304.1:0-3956 GCA_964450145.1 uncultured bacterium | reverse complement strand
GACTCAAGCGCGCAGTTGCCGGTAAGGATCATCAGGTCGGCCCAGGAGATTTTCCTGCCGTACTTCTGCTTGATCGGCCAGAGCAGCCGGCGCGCCTTGTCGAGGTTCACGTTGTCGGGCCAGCTGTTGAGGGGCGCAAAGCGTTGGGCGCCGGCTCCCCCGCCCCCGCGGCCGTCGCCGATGCGGTAGGTGCCGGCGCTGTGCCACGCCATCCGGATGAAGAGCCCCCCGTAGTGACCGTAATCGGCCGGCCACCAGTCCTGCGAGTCGGTCATCAGCGCATAGAGGTCCTTCTTCAGGGCCGGCAGATCGAGTTTCTTGAATTCCTCAGCGTAGTTGAACTCCTCGCCCATCGGATTGGACTTGGAAGAATGCTGGTGCAAAATCTTAAGATTCAACTGATTCGGCCACCATTCCCGGACCGACCTGCCACCGCGGGCAGTGGACCCCGTCACCGGACACTTGCTATCCTTGTTCATATCCGTTCTCCTGTCCTCTGTGGTTTCCTGCAATCGTTTCGAGGTGGTTTCCATGACAGCACTTATCAATTACGGTGGTATTCTTGTTTAGCACTGTGTCATGAAGTAGGACATATGGCAAGCGCTTCACCGGGCATGCGGTCTTACGCAACCTGAGATTGGCAGATTGTTCGGAACAATCATGCAAGAAGCCAGTAAGGGGTAAAGGTGTGACCCTAATTGGCCAGAAATATACAGCAGAAGCCGGAGCAACCGCAAGCGCCATCCACGCTTCACCTCTGCGCATGTCGTGAGAAACTGGAACACGAATGGACACGAATCGACAAAGGCGGCGCGAATGACAGCCAATGACACGAACGTGACGCTTGTGACGCTTAAAGGGCATTTTTGGCATAACGCTCCGGAAAACGCAGAAGCCTGAACGGGAATCCCGCGAGGCGCGGGACTTCCCCCGCTGAGGCGGGGTCAGCCATACCGATGAACGCCGATGAACGCCGATTGAGAAACAGGAGTACGAAGGTGATGAATAATGCGACAGTTGGGTGACGCGGGTGACGCGAGGGTGACGCGGGACGAAGGGTGAAGAGAGAAGGGTGAAGGGTGAAAAGGGGAAGGAAAGATGAATGATTAAAGATGAATGATGAGAAAGACTTACGAAGGAGGAATGCGAACGTATTTGCAAGCGTTTTGGGGCTGCGGGCACCTTGGGTGACGCGGTGACGCGGGATCTTGCACTTCGCGCGAAAATTGATTTTGGCATGGTTCTTTCAGGACACATTTGGTCTGATTTGAGAAAGAGGGAACACGAATAGCGCGAATTGCGAAGCGCGGACGAATGACACGAATAAAGCGGAAAGCCGGTAACCACGGAGGCACGGAGAGAAGGAGAGTCTGTGGTTATTTGTGGTCGTATGTTTTTCATGTGGAGCCACCTCTTTCCTTTCTTTATCTTCCCTTGTGCTTTGGGCGGTACGTGACTGCTCCGGCCTTTTGATGCAATGATACATGGCGTGAGAAAGTCGAGCAACGAACTTTTTGTTAATTTTTGGTGCGAATGACAGAAGTGGTTTATAGTTCATGGTTTATGGTTCATGGTTGGGACAAAGAAAAGAGGAAAAGAAGAGACACTTGGAACCGCCGATTAACGCCGATAAACACAGACAAAGAAGAAGCATCTCACCACCAAGATCACGAAGCAAGGATTGAGACAGAAAGGCACAGTCGCGAGAGCTTGACATTGATGGGTGAAAGGAGTAATCTGTGGGGCAAAAGGGACGGAAGCGATTTTCGATTGAACAAAGAAGCGGCGACGGGAATCCCGCGAGGCGAGGGATCTCGCTAGCTCGACCATGCCGATGGACGCCGATGAACGCTGATGATAAGAGACTCCGGGGGAAGAGGGGAAAAGGTCAAATGGGGAAACGAGTGTATGTAGAGCCGGAACACATATGGGACGGATGGGGGTTACAAATTTGCGGACGCAAATAGCGCGAATAAGAATCGAATGACGCAGATGACAAAGAAGAGGCTGGGAACACGAATAGAGTCGTCCGCATGTTCATGCTCAGTACGGCGAGTACGAGGCCCTTATTGCGATTGACGACGGGAAGGTCTTGAGCGGTGATCTTCCGAAACCAAAGATGAAGCTGGTCCAAGCCTGGACTGAGATACATAAAGATGAGTTGATGGCAGACTGGCAACTGGCGGTTAATGGTCAACAACCATTCAGAATCGAGCCACTTAAGTGAGGACGACCGCATGGTCAAGGTTATATCCGCGGAGCCATTGGAAGACTGCAGACTAAGAATCCGTCTGTCAGATGGCAGAACCGGTTTGTTTGATGTTTCGCCATATCTGGACAAGGGAGTTTTCCATGAGCTGAAAGAGCCGAGCTATTTTCGTCGCGTCAAGGTTGCGTTCGGCGGGGTGTCGTGGCCCCATGAGCAGGACTTTAGCCCGGAGACGATTGAGTACGAACTGAAGGAAGAGACTCCTGCCAAGGCGCTCCGGCGGACACGTGTCAGCCGTCATTGATTACAGACCCTCGGGGACAGGATTTACAGGCTATGTTGAGCTCAACATAATACAAGATTCATAGGATTCTTCTCAATCTCGTTTATCTATCTTGTCCATTTATTCCACGTTCCCTCGCAGCTTTCAAGGAATTGGCGGCGAGCGATGTAGGGGTGTTCGTGTCGGCTGCCCCGAAACGATATTTTAAGCGTCCTCTCATATTGGGCTTGACATAGGACAACGCCTTCAGTAAACTCAAACGAAGCGAACAAGAAAACATCCCCGGTATAATCAAAGGCAAGAAATGACGATAGAAACCGCGAGGAAGTGGTTTAAGCAGGCAACCCATGATCTCGCTATGGCTAAGAAGAACGTGGAAATCGAAGGTTATGATGTGGGCGCATTCCTTGCGCATCAGGCAGTCGAAAAACTCTTGAAGTCGCTGATTGCCCTTGAAGGGAAGAAAATCCCCAAAACACATTACGTTGATGAATTGGCTCAACATCTTAATCTGCCCGACAAGATAACATCGCACATCCTCGGTCTGACCGCGGATTACACCCTTGCCAGATATCCGGACGTGAGCGACGAAGTGCCGTACGAACAGTACGACCAGGGTATCGCCCGGGAGAGAATAGAATCGGCAACACGGGTCTTTGACCTTCTGAAAGACGCTTACAGAGTATTACTGGAGCAGGATAATGACTGACATTTGGATAGAACGGTTCCGGAAGGAGGCTTTGCCGAAGATCGTTCAACATACACAACCACTCAGAGTCCTCATTTTCGGCTCAAGAATCAAGGGCAATGCCACCGAGGATTCCGACATCGATGTGATCATAATCTCTGATTCCTTCAAGAATATTCCTTTCATCCGGCGAATGGAGCGGGTACTGAAAGCCGTCCGATTTCCGAAACATGTGGACTATCTTTGTTACACTCCCGAGGAATTCGAAAGAATCAAACACGCCTCATCCATAATAGAGGATGCTTTGGAACAGCATCTCGAAGCCATAGCATAGGGACGCCAGCCGTTTTCACAGGCGCATCCAGCATTCATCCCGCACAACCGTTCAAATAGGGCAGATTCAATATCCGTGACCCTGGCTTCCGGCCGAAACGGTGTAATGATCGTGAGTTGGGTTGAGGAGTAAGGGTGGCGGCGAATGCTTCAAAGACGGATTGGCTTTGTGAATGTGATGACCCCTATGTTTTTTCTGACACGAAGATGCTTTGTGGAGGTCCTTGACATTGTGGAGTGAAAATAGTAGTCTGTGGCTATCAAGCATCGAGCGAATTCGCATTGCCGGGATGGTCACATATGGGCGGATTCAAGACCAAAGATTTTGATAATCAATTGCCACCAAAATTGGATTGGAAATGACAATCAGGGTCAAATGTCCGAACACGATTGCGCTGCAGAACCCCTCTTTTTGTGCGTTGTGTGTAATCCGCGGTTATAGA
>CAYVDS010000303.1:284-3990 GCA_964450145.1 uncultured bacterium | reverse complement strand
CGGGCCACCATCAATTGGCCGTGGAAATTCTGCCGCTGCACTGGCCATCGCTGACCCTCGCTGTGTAGTTCGCGATTATTGTGACCGCCCAAGGACCTTCTGGACCCATGGCGATTTCAAATTGCGCTCAACCGGTTAAACACAAATTAACGATCCGCTATCCCGCGCGGGACGCAGGTCCAAAAGTGATTCTCTAGTCGCATAATACCACGGAACCCGCCCACAACGGGTTTCCACCCGAGGTGAATGAGTTTCTTTAAAAAAGGTTTTTCTACGTTGATGTATTCTGACATATCATTTGTTAATACTATTCATGGCTAAAGCCATCTGGCTTTTTGTTGTTGTCTGTCCCCATCCTAAAGAATGGAGTTAATATGTTGTCCCAGCCCGTTACGAAGTGATGACTTCGCCAAGGGTTGGAGTTACATTCTGACATATCACTTGTTAATACTGTTCATAGCTAAAGCCTCTCGGCTTCTCTTGTTGTACATCCCCAAGCTGAAGCTTGGGGTTATGTTATTCGCAGATGAGTTCATTACCACTCACAAAGGAGCATGCATAGCTCAGCCATTCGTCGTGGGGGCCGCATTGCTAACCCCACCATTTATGGTGGGGAAATTCCACAAAAAAAAGAAATTGGCTTTAGCCATGACTTGTAAAGTTATGTTCTCGCAAGAACTCTGATACTTCTTCAGCATACGTAGTCTTCCTGTGATGTTCTTCCTGGTTCTCAATATATATTCTTACTCTTTCTAAATCTGATTCGCTTACGGAAACCGCATAGTATTCATCCGCCCATTCAAATCTTTCCTGTGTAATTCTCTCCCTGTTGATCCGATAGGCGGATTCACCTTTTATGAGCTGTAATGCTTTTGCGATGGTCATGTCTGCGTTGAGTCCAATCAGACAATGAAGATGATCGGCGATACCGTTCAGTCTGTCTATGTAAATACCCTTGTCTGTTGCGTTGCCGCGTATATGGCTCAGGACTCGTGGGCGTATCTCCTGTATGAGATAGTGTTCTCGGTTTTTTGTACCCCATACTGCATGAATCCATACTCGTACATACGACATAGTGTTGCCTTTCATTTCATGGCTGAAGCCATTTGGGTATTTGATGTTGTTTCCCCAACCTGAAGGTTGGGGTTATTCCTTGGTCTCGCAAGCTGAGGTTTGAGGTTATTCTTTTCCCCAAGTTGAAGGTTGGGGTTATTTCTTGATCTCACAAGCTGAGGATTGGGGTTATTCCTTGGTCTCACAAGCTGAAGCTTGGGGTTATGCTTAATCACTCTGAGTTTCTTCAACTTTCACTCGCTTCTTCCCCGTCAACAGATCTTGCATGAGCCCTTGCTTGATTGTTTTGAGTTTGGAAAAATGTTGTTGTTCTGAGTCGATCATGCGCTCTTGAGCTTCAAGAGTTTCAATGATCTTTACTTGCTCAGGAATTGATGGAATAGGAAAGGTGAACCATTCGAATTCTCTTTGATACAAGTGGTTGATCGTTGAACCGCCTTGCGTTTTTCTCAGAAAAGCAAAGAACAATTCCGTGTTCAATAAGTAGTATAGAAATTTATTATGGTACGACCCATCCTTGCATCTCATCAAGAAGATGCCACTGTTCAATGTTGCTTTCTCTGGACATTGTTCTACGACTGCGGTCTTCCCAATCGTGCCGTCTTTTGTAATGAGCAAATCTCCATCCTTTAAGTGTATTGAGGGCGCTTCTTGAAACCTTAATTCCCCTATATGAAAACTCGTAGACCAATTCACAATACCATCAACCAAGTCGGTTCCAGTAACCAAGTAAGGTCCTTCCAAAACGAATTAACTTGCTTTTAGTCCCTCCCAACCTATTCTTCCTTTCAAGTATGTCGACGTTAAAATGTTCGTGACTTCCCACTCCCTCGGCACCATACCCAACTCTGTTTTCTTATACAACTCTGGCGCTTCGGTGTGCGGCGGGCGGAGGCATGTCCCGCCGGAGGCGGGATCAATGCCACGGGTGAAGAGGTCGTGCATCAGTCCCTGCTTGATTGCCTTGTACTTCTCGACGGCGGCTTCGGTCTTGGCGATGAGGTTGTCAACCGTCGAGAGGATAGAAGCGATCTTGCGCTGCTCGGAGATGTCTGGAAAAAACACACCGAAGTTTTCGACAATCGTAGTATTAAGATTAACCTGTGTTCCAGGCTGACCCTTGGCTTCCAACGCCTTCTCATGGAATTGGAGGAGATAGTACAAATATTCTGTGTCTGCATTTTTCAGATCATATAGTTGCACGAAGCCGTCGTGTATGCAGGCAGGCATATCAATGATTATCGGCCTACCAATCGTCCCACAAATTGACATTACAAGATCGCCTGGATGTACTCTTAAACTGAGAGATTCTCCGAGTGGTGAAAGATACTGTTCCGTCTTGCGAAGATATTTCCTTGAGTTCGTCGCATCGGTAATTCGTACCCAACCAACCGTATCGCCGCCAAAGTATTTCGCGTCATCAATTGGACGAGGGGATGCACCTCTACGCACTTTAGCTATTTTTCCTATCTGTGTCTTAGGAATCATATCCCAATTCAGTTAGAAAACGATTCAATGAGTTTGTCTCCTGTTCACGCTCAACTTTAATCGTATTTAGTGGCGTCGTGTATTTCTCCCACAAACTCTCCACTGCCACAAGCAGTTTACGCTGGTACTGCTTGAGGTAGTCATCAATCGTCGAGGTAAGCGTACGCTTCCATCGGGCAAGAATCAGCGCCTTCGCTTCTTCGGGAGAGATTTTCTCCCGTGCCTTGTCCACGAGATCGGCTTTTCTGTCCTTTATTTCTTTCATCACATTCTTGCATTCTTTTAGCTCGTTCTCAAGCTCAATGTGTTTTGCAATGTGCTCTTCGAGTTCGGCTTTTCTTTTTTCAATCTCCTCGGCTTGCGGTTGGAGGGCTTCTATCTCAGCGATAAGATTGTCGAGGTCGGGGTCAATTCCTTTTTCGTATGCCGCTATCTTCCGCTCAATCTTGTCTTGCTTTTCTTTTTCAACCTTTCGCAAGACGCTTTTCCGTACAGCGCTGTATCGCCGTTTCAGCGCATTGATTTCTTTCTCAACCTCCCGCAGTTTTGCCCCTTCCTCCTTGATGCGGCTTCTGTAATCGGCAAGCACATCCTTCGGGAAGATATCGTAGTCATCTTCGTTGTACTGGTCTTCTTCCAGCTCGTTCACCTCTTTGAACATCGCTTCAAGCTCATCCCTTCGTGCTTCTTTTTCCTTCAACTCTTTGAGCACATCGGGAAATTGGGATTGGAGGATTTCATCGTCGGGAATGAGATCTGGAGTCCAGCCGCTCGCCGCAACGGACTTGAGGTCGTTGGCAAGCGTGTTCCAGAACTCCGCAAACGCCCCACGGGATTGGTAGAGGTCGAGGATGCCGTGATTACTGAGCACATCGGCAATGGTGTGCGAAAAGTCCTGGTACAGTTCGAAGACATTTTTTGTCGTCGAGAGACATTCCAATCGAGGGAGGTTCTTATTCCACCATTTCTCGACATGCTTGAAGTACGAGCCGTGCTTATGCTTGATTTCATCGGAAGTGTCGAGAATGTTTTTGATGGATTCTTTTTCTTTAACCGAATCTTGGAAAGCGCAATACTCCCCGTTTTGGTTCTTAAAAAGTTTCTCTTTCAGCCCAACATAATTAACGAAGAACGGGTTCAGTGC
>CAYVDS010000303.1:0-274 GCA_964450145.1 uncultured bacterium | reverse complement strand
TTGCTTCGACTTCCGATTTGGGAATGCCGCCGTGGAGATGCGCCCGAACGTCGTGCGGCTCTGGAGGCGGCGAGTTATCCACGTATCGACGGATGTTCAAGTTGAATTCTTCTCGTTCAATCTCTTCGAACGGAACGAGACGGGAGTAGTTTTCGATTTGGATTTTATTCTTATAGACGTAGGAAATCTTTTCGATGTCTTCGGGCCGGAGCTTGTTCTGGACTTTGCCCTCTTTGTACTCACGGTCTGCGTTGATGAAGAGACCGTGTTTTTG
>CAYVDS010000302.1:2290-3990 GCA_964450145.1 uncultured bacterium | reverse complement strand
GAAGATCCTTGCGATTTTTTCCGCGCCGTTCATCCCCGACGTCCCGTCTGTGTTGAGCTAGGTGAACCGGAGAGTTCGCCCGTCGAACACGGAATCGAATCGAGCGCAGGGAATCGAGAGCGGGTAGCCGGGGTCAACCTCGATGAGTTCGATCTGTTCTGGCCTGAACCCGAAAAATTCTCTGACCGACCGCTCGGCAAGAAAGAGGGAAGTGGCTTTCTCGATTAGTCCCAGCGTCTTCTCGACGGCTGTGGAGATGAGACGCGTCTGAGTCCCGGTTAGTATTAGCGGATAGAATGCAACGGAGAGGGCGCAGCCCCCGTACATAAGGTGGTTCCGCGCGGCTTCAAGTTTGAACTGCTGAAGGTCGCTCTTAGCGCGCTCCCGACTCTTTTGCAGGAGCTCGTTGAGCTCCCGGTATAGGGCTTCGACTTCGGCATCCACGCAAAATGGGCGGGCGATTCGGGTATCCAATATAGCCTCGCTTTGTCCGACCTGAAGAACGTGAAGGATTATAACAGAGTGGAGACCCCTTCTCAAGGCGGCTCCCGGAGTGGGGCGAAAGACGAAAGGAGCAAGACGAAGAGGGGAAGGAGGCGTCCGCGCAAGACGCGAGATGAATCACGAATACAAAAGAAGATTTGGATCACGAATGTCACGAATTGTGCGAATTACGCGAATGAACATCTTCTTCCTTATCGTTCCCGCGAAAGCGGGAATCCATTTCAGAATAATGAGTTATAAGAAAAGATCGCGACAAGAATTCACTGGAATCACAGCTCAGCGTAGTCGGGACCGAGTTGATCCCTCAAGCGGAAGGACAATAATTATCAGCGAGGAAGCTGACCACACTGAGGGAATACTTCCCTCAATACGGCAAAAAGAAGAGACTTCTTCATCCACGGATTCACACGGATTTTCACGGATTTCTTTCGCTCAGACGCTTTCTTTTCTCGCATTTCGTCCTGACGCGTTATTCGCCTCCTGTACGGCATAAATATAAGACCCGCTGGCGCTGAGATGCTCGGGGTAAGCATTGAAAAGATGCAAGACCTGCTCCAAAACTGGGAGGTCGTCCCGTGAATTTTGAACACATCCATCGCCTTTGATATAATTACGTCGAGTGATGGAGGATCATTCCCGAGTCGAGACACAGTGAATTACTGCGGCCTTTTCGTCGGAGCGGCAATTAAAAGGATCGGAAAGAGTCAATTCAAATGGATGATCACAAGATGGACATCCCAAAAGAAAAGATCGCCGATTTCTGTCGCCGTTGGAAAGTGACTGAATTCGCGCTTTTCGGTTCCGTTCTGCGAGAGGATTTCAAGCCCGACAGCGACGTGGATGTGCTTGTGACGTTTGCGCCGGATGCTCCATGGAGTCTTCTTGATATTGTGACAATGCAGGAAGAATTGAAGGCAATATTTGGTCGCGAGGTAGACCTGGTGGAAAAAGAAGGCTTGAGAAACCCGTTTCGCCGGCACTCGATACTGACCACGCGAAGGATCATATATGCAGCCTAGTGAGCGTGACAAGGCATATCTGTGGGACATGCTTGACGCAGCGCAATCGATCTGCGAATTCACGGCCGGGCTAAAGTATCATGAATATCTGCGAGACCGGAAATTGCAGCTTGCAGTCGAGCGTAGCGTGGAAATTATTGGAGAGGCATCGCGTCGCATTTCAGACACTTTCAAGCA
>CAYVDS010000302.1:0-2280 GCA_964450145.1 uncultured bacterium | reverse complement strand
CGGTTAATGATTGCCCAGCGCAATGTGCTCGCCCATGAGTATGGTGAGATCAAGCAAGAACGCATGTGGACACTTGCCACGACTCACGTTCCCGATCTTATGGCAAAACTCAAATCATTGGTCCCTCCGCCTCCGCCGAAAACAGAAGACTGAAAGTTTGGAGCAGAATGACTCATGCAATGGCTTAATTCCTCTGATATCTTGAGCAAGCTCATTCCGATCGCGCAAGTGCTAATTGTTGTCCTGACTGTTTTTACCATATGGGCGAGTGTACAGCGCGGGAAGCTGGAAAAACGGGAGAAGGCAAGCCTGATTTCCGAAGTTGAGCAAACCAAGTCTACAACACAAGATCTGACGCAGAAAAACGTCAAGCTGGAAAATGAGTTAACGGAAACAAGAGGCAAGCTTGCGGACCTTCACAAACAAACGGCGCCTCGCATCTTGCTTCCTGAACAAAAAAGAAAGCTTGTTCAACTCCTGCCTGCATGTGGAAGTTTCCAAATAGCGGCCGCCAGTCGCTTATTGGATAGCGAAAGCCGCAATTACGCAGACGACTTGGTTGCTGTCTTTCGAGATACGGGTTGGCAAACTGGAAAGACCAATCCGACTTTTCTCGGTGATGTGCACGGCGATGTAGTTGTTGCCATCACGGAAGATGCACAATTCCAAACAGCCATCCAGATAATCCATGCATTGAATACGGTCGGTATCAAGGCAAGGAATGAAGCCATCCCGCCGGAAGCTATCTCTGGAGTTCGGGCAAACACAATCTACTTGATTGTGGGAGAGAAAAAACAGAAGCCCTAGAATTCCGTTTTGCACGGCCAGCCGACACCATCTGGCTTTGGGTTCAAGTTTTGCATTTAATGAGGAGGCATGCCGATGACGCTTTGCTCTGCGGTTTCGCCTTTGGCCACCGGCGTGCGTCGCGAAACCCATTGGCAGTGGCCACCTGAACGCCCCTGAGTTGCTCGACAGGTTATAGATCACTCACAGTGCAATCGGGAAACCTCCTGTCGATAATTTGCCTGCCAAAGTCAATGCAATTCTGAATGGCCTCATCCTTCATCTTGAAAGTGCCTGCAGCACTGAAACCACGCATTTTGATTTGTCTGCCGGTGTCGCGACAAATTGTGATTTCAATGGTCCATTCACCAGAATCGGTGAGTCGATGGGACGCAGGTTCAATCAAGTAGCCCATATAAGAAACTGCGTCTGCGAGAGTATCCTCCCGGGATTCCAACTCCGTCGGCACTTGTCCTGATGAGCGCGATTCGACCTCAGTGCGAAGCTCTTTGCTCAGGTACCCTCGCACAATGTTCAGGAATTCACTGGGTTTCAAGACGGTCACGCTACATTCTGATCGCAATGAGACTGCCCGGCTTAATATTCGAGAATCGGTCGTGATGAAATACGAGCCATACTTTTGCGCCTCAAAGATGTGCATTGCATCTTGACGAATATTCTCCACCTTTCCGTTTCCAGCCAGAATGGACTCAATCTTCTGGAGATTCCTGACTTCGTCAACCGCAAGTTGAACCTGCACAGTATAGATTAGACTTAACGCTGCTTGTTTTACCCAAGCAGGTGTATTCGGATGTTCGATCTCCTTTCGTGTTGAGTGGGCAATTTGCACCAGAAGCTTGCCTTCTCTAAACAGACTGAAGATCTGGGCCGATGCCTTGTCCTCCGGGGTGTATTTGGGATCGAAGGCGCATGAGTCAATGAAGTTATTGGCATAGAAAGGGCTTATGGGCATTTCTTATTCCACCATTGTTTGCGAGAGGCCGCGCGTCCCGTCGGTGCATTTGTGACTGGCCATTTAAGGAGTGTACCCTCAGTTTGGCGGAGGCAGGCTATTCAATCTTCCGGCTAGTTTCGCAGCGAGATGGGGATGGCAACTGCCCACGCGCCTGATTCTCCCAACTGCAGAACCGTACCGTTTCCTATAGTCGGGGCAAGTAGGCCCTGATTGAACCAAGTGATGAACAGCCGCACGGACTCGCTCCCTCTCCATTCTAGGTATGGAGATTTTCTTGTTGACATTGTATCCAGTAACAGTCTGGGGTCGATCTGGCCCAACCACCCGTCTTTTCTCCCTACTAATTCGCAACCCTGCTTGACTAAATTGGCGGCACACTTCGTCCACCACATCCCGGAGCCCATCAATGTCCCCTGATATAGCTATGTCGTCAACATATAGTGTCAGGTCGTTTATTGTAGGATAGGAATCATTTCTAAGACATAACTCTATTTTCTGAATGACAGGAGATAGAATCA
>CAYVDS010000301.1:0-4004 GCA_964450145.1 uncultured bacterium | reverse complement strand
TCTGAGCCGGGAGCAAAGACCACGTTACGATGTCTATTCTATCATATATGAGAGTAGTGTCAAAACAAGGAAGAAACCGCGCGGTTCAAGTTTGTCTGATAATATCTGCACACCTCTATCAGTGGGCACACCTCGCACCGCGGTCGCCGCGCCTGGCATATAGCGCGCCCATGCGCGATGAGGTTGAGATGCAACCGGTAGTGCAGCTTCGGCGGGATTGCCGCCGCGAGAATCTCGTGCGCCTTCTCCGCGCTCGCGTTTTCCGGAATCCAGCCAAGCCGCTTGGTCACGCGATGGACGTGCGTATCCACCGGAAAGAATGGCATTTGAAAGCTAAAGAGCAAAACAATCGAGGCCGTCTTGGGGCCGACGCCCGCGATATTTGTCAGCCAGCGCTTGGCTTCTGGCGGGGGCATCTTCTTTAGGAAACCAAGTTCGATCCGTCCCCGTTCTCGCGTAATGTGTTGCAGCGCCCGCTTGATGCGCGGCGCTTTTTGTTCCGACAGACCGGAAGACCGAACCGCTTGCGCGATCTGGGACGCGGGCGCTTGGCGCACCTGCTCCCAAGTTGGAAAGCGCCGCCGCAATTCGGCGAACGAGCGCGCCGTTTGCGCGTCGGTCGTGGCTTGACTGAGCATGGTCGCGACGAGCTGCCCGACCGGATTGCGCCGCGGGCGATGCGGCTCACCGAAAAGTCGCTTCAGTCGCTTGTCCACCTTTAGGATTTGAGAATTCCGGGGGAGATTCGCCGAGGTCATCGCAACGCATAATATTGCATCTTGCTCCGACTAGCAAGTACGGTACGTCGCGCAGCTTTCCTCACGGAACGAGCATCAAAATGGGCATGAAAGTGGATTCAGTGGTATAATATTTGTGGAGGTTCTCACTTATGGCGAAGACCTTGAGAACGATAGAGATCAGCAACATGCCAGACCTGGTGCGCCTGGTTGAAGAAATGCAAAAGAGTAAGACGCCGCGCGTTCCAAGTCGTAGCCAGAAACCGGTGGCGGTGCTCCGACCACTCGAAAGCAGTCCAAAAAGTGGCAGTTCTCGCAAGACAAAGGCCGACGAGAAAGCTTTCCTGACTTCCGCCGGTGGCTGGCGTGATTTGGTGGATACGGAAGCACTGAAGAAAGACTTTGATGCAAGTCGTAGAATCTCATCGCGGCCCCCGGTTTCTCTGTGACCTACCTTGTGGACAGTGATTGGACAGCAGATTGGCTCGCAGGGCGGGCGGAAGCGGTTCAGCTTCTGTCTGCCTTGAACCCCGAAGGTTTGGCGATTAGCGTGATGGCCTATGGGGAGATTTACGAAGGGATCTATTTCTCCAGAGACCCCGAGAAAAGTGAAGCGGTCTTTCAGCAGTTTCTGCGCGGGGTTGCCGTTGTGCCTTTGACGCGACGGATCATGCAGCGCTTTGCCCGCATTCGCGGATAGGTCCGACGGAAACATCACAGGAACGAACGCTCGACTATTGTGCATTCAGATTAGCAAGGCCCAAGGTACGGAGACGGCCGCGGGTGGGGAAGAGCGTTTATATTCGCCCGCGCTGGTCAGGCACCAGGGCGGGTTTTTGTTTTGGGTTTTGACAAGGAAAGTGGACATGCTCAAACCCAGATTCACAACGGATGTTCTCAAAGGGGATCAATTCTGTCTTATTCCCGACAGTGAGACTGAGCCTGAGCGTATTCCTGGCGAGTTGAACGAGACCCTAAGACGAGAGTTAGACTTTACCGTTTTGGAACCGGAGCATGGATAATGGGAGAGCACACTTACCGACAGTCGTCTTGCACCTATGACCAGAATCCATCTTGAGGCGAAGCAATTGACATGAATTCCGGTTGCTTGTCTTACTCAGGATAAGGGCATGAGCGCTAGTACCAAGAAAGGCAAATCGACTACAAGAAGATCTCCATCCTTTGCAAGTTTGCATCCAGCTTCCGCGGGCAGTTCCCACGCAAAACGTGCAAATCGGAATCGTGACACGCAACATGAGTTGCTCTTGAGGCGAGAACTCTGGAAAATGGGATTGCGGTATCGCAAGAACGTTGTAGCGCTGCCTGGCAAACCAGATTTAGTTTTCTCACATTGCCATGTTGTTGTGTTCTGTGATGGCGACTTTTGGCATGGCCGTAACTGGAACACTCTCCGCAGAAAACTGAAACAAGGCTCAAATCCACACTACTGGATAGCCAAGATAAGAACCAACAGACTACGGGATCGCCGTAATGTCAGAATCCTTGAAAAATCAGGCTGGCATGTCATTCGGTTGTGGGAGACCGACATAAAGCACGACCCAATTGCAGTCGCACGCCGTGTCAAGAATTTTGTAGAGAATCACGTTTCCTGATTGGCAAAAGGACTTCTAACGTATGTGGGCAGAAGACGAACATGCGATATATTGATTTATTTGCCGGTCTAGGTGGATTCCACCTGGCATTAAAGCGACTTGGGCATACATGCGTCTTTGCCTGTGAAAGCAACGAATCATTGAGAGCACTTTACAAGGAGAATTTCGGACTGATGCCGGAAGGAGATATACGGGTAATCACCGTCGAAGATATCCCTACTCATGATATTCTTTGCGCTGGTTTTCCATGCCAGCCCTTTTCAAAGGCTGGCGACCAACAAGGTTTGAATTGCCCAAAGTGGGGGGACCTATTCAGTTACGTATTGCGTATCATCAAACAGCATAGACCAAAGTACATCCTGTTGGAAAATGTTCCTAATCTCGCGAGACATGACGGCGGACGAACATGGAGCAGGATGAAACATCAACTTGAAAAGGCTGGTTATGACCTCGATGATGCCCGTCTTTCGCCCCATCACTTTGGAATTCCACAAATCCGCGAGCGAATGTTCATAGTCGGCAGTCAACAAAGCTTGAACGGTTTCTCATGGCCGAAAGAAAAACCAAATGCGAAGATATCAATAACCTCCGTTCTTGATCATTGTCCTGAAGATGCACGACCCTTATCTGCTAAAGTGTTGCGATGTCTCGAGGTCTGGCAAGATTTTCTTGATCGCTTTCCGAAAGACGAGGATTTTCCAGCTTTTCCTATATGGTCGATGGAATTTGGTGCCACATATCCCTTTGAAAAGACCACGCCCTATGCACTTGGAATAGAGGAACTTCGTCGATACAAGGGCAATCATGGTCAAGTTCTTAGGAATATTCCTGCCAGAGGGAAATTAGACTCACTTCCGTCTTATGCGAGAGTTAAGCAGGCTCGATTTCCTGATTGGAAAATCCATTTCATCAGGCAGAACCGCCAGCTATATCAGAATCACAAGAATTGGATTGATGAATGGCTACCGCAGATTTTGGAGTTTTCTTCTAGCTTACAGAAATTCGAGTGGAACTGCAAGGACGAGAAACGTGATCTCTGGAAGTTGGTGGTGCAATTCAGAGCGTCCGGGGTACGTGTTAAGAAGCCAACAACCTCACCCTCTCTTGTAGCAATGACTACGACCCAAGTGCCAATTATTACTTGGGAGAAAAGATATATGACTCCTCGAGAGTGCGCACGCCTTCAAAGTATGCAGGGACTTCGTCATTTACCTTCTACCCCAAGCCAGGCTTTCAATGCATTTGGAAATGCAGTTAATGTTGACCTGGTTGAAATGATTGCAAAGAATCTTTTGCATCCTATCAGTACCAACACCAGTAAGACAGATGATACCCGGTCGGTCACCGGCGTTCGATAGCAAAGGATCAATAAGATTACGGGGAATTACTCCGACTTGAAAGGACATGACTTCAAGATGGTGGACAAAATTAGCATTGATCACG
The DNA here is from genome assembly GCA_964450145.1 of uncultured bacterium. Classification (GTDB taxonomy): domain Bacteria; phylum Abyssobacteria; class SURF-5; order SURF-5; family SURF-5; genus JACRIR01. The sequence continues at coordinate 211 of CAYVDS010000301.1, read as the reverse complement.
TCAACATTAGACCAGGCGTTAGCATTTTATCTATTCTTCGCCACCTGAATTATAGACCGTGGTTCGCAATAGCTGAATTTGTAGATAACTCACTGCAAAGTTTTCTGGAATATCGACGCCAATTGGAAAGAGTAGAAAGTAACAACTTCCAACTCCAAGTAAAGATTGAGATTGATCCGTCGGACAACGGATGCATAATTATTAGAGACAA
>CAYVDS010000300.1:0-4019 GCA_964450145.1 uncultured bacterium | reverse complement strand
CAAGATGTTCCCGTTTGCTCTTTGGAAGATACCCTAACGTATCCCGCCGCCCTGATGGGCTTGTCAACACGTTCACCCCCTTCTTCCTCTATTTATCCTATTTATCATAGTCGGAATTGCCCAACGATACGAGGAATACTGTTACTAAGTTTCTGTAATCATTGTAGCCTGGGGTGCCTTTTATCTCGGCAGGAATCACCGTATTCATGCATTCCATAAGCTGTAACAAGCTCATATTCTTTCCGTATTGATTTTTCAGAGCTTGGACACCTCTGTAAGATATATCGGCTATCTCCTGTTCGCTGTTTGTGGTCTTCGCCGATATGCTGTCCATCAAGAACCTGAAACGCGGAATTGTTGGGTCATCTTCTGAAACACAGTGCCCAGCATTGAGACAAGCTAACTGATATTCTATGGGTTTGCGGAGTATCTCTTTTTCGGTTAGCCGTATTGAAGTTGGGGGGCGAGTGGGTGTTGGGGTTACCCCAACATAGGGAGTGGCGGATACATAGCTTTCCTCGGGTGATGATTCTCCTGTAAGGGAAGCCTTGACGGCTACAAGAAGAAACATGACAAAAAACGCAGCAACGACTATAAGGCCAATAATACTGCTTTTGGTCCATTTCTTGCTTTCCGCTTTCAAGCCAGCCCTGGTAAATGCCCCGCAGTGGGGGCACTTGAGGGCAAGTGCATTTTCAATTGGCCGCTTACATACGGAGCACTCTAACGGCTGAGTCCGTTCAGGTGGGCCTTGATTTGCGTTGGTCACCATGTGGTTACCTCCTTTGGCCTCCTATAAAGTTCTTGTGCAGGAATTCTTGCATAAACACAAACCCTAACCGTCGAAAAGGGAGTCCCACTTCATTGGCTCAAACCCCGACTCAGTTCGGCTTTGGGTACCCCTCTTTTGTTGCTATTTGCCCGCTGAAAACATATCGGCAATTGCTTTATTAAACTCACCGTCTAATAAATCTTCTGGCGGCTGGTCTGTAAGTGTAGCCCATTCATTGTGGGCCTGAAAAACAATGCTGTTTACTGTTTTATTGCGCATTATGTCAAACACATCTATTTTCACTTCTATCTTGTCCGCTGAGCCACTATAAGGAGTATTCCTGTCTTCCCAGTGCAGGATTGTAGGAACGACTAGGAATTTGACGTTCTGTTGCTTGCATAAAGATATGGCTTGCTCCTTATTCTTGGTGCTGAGCAGTTGTACCTGAGAGAAGACACCTAATAGTGCTGCCTGTGTCTTATTAGCAACAACAATACCACTGCCCAAGTATACTTTGGTCTTCTCAGTCGGTTTTCGGGATTTGTCGGCTGAAAATGTCTTATAGACGAACGTATGACTCCCGTCATCTGTCAGCATTACGGCAACCTTCTCATCACTGTTAAATGTTAATGGAGTGAAAGCGTCATCCCTGAGAGCCTGCTGCTGTCTGGCATAACAGGCATTCATGAGCATCAATATCAAGCTAATAAGAAGTATCTTCTTCATCTCTTTCTCCTTTGGTTCTCTTCCCTTTACGGTCTCGCCTCAGTCCCGTCTAGTCCCTTATTATTGAGCCAGTGCGTAATCCATTAATGGAAAGGAGGGAACCCAAAATTACTTTGACCAGCCCGTGCTTGACCAACCCGTGCAGTACCCATCTTTGAAGTACACGTTTGAAGTACACGACAGTACCCCTCAAAGGATAATGCAAGCTATTGCATGTAACCCCATCCATGACATAGGTTCTGGTGAGATCTGATGTCCAATCGGGCAGGGGCCAGGCCGCCCAGACCTCTTGCTTAGTCATACCGACTTTGATTTTACCTTCTTGTATGCAACGCCTGGTGTCTTCTGAAAGATACGGGTCATCAAGCACGGATTTGCGGTTTTGTGTGGACTGCATCAACCCGCACGAAGTGAGCAACATGATTATGGTCAAGCAAAGTAGAAACATTCTAAACATGGTCTTCTCCTTCTTTGGCTTCTTAGCCGTATGTGCCTTATTTTAACCCCATGAGAGTTTTTATGCAAAAAAATTTGCATAATTCCGTGGAGAGCGACCACCCCTTTTAGCCCTTTTTAACCCGCCGAAAGGGTAGTGAATTTACAGGGTACTCGCGAACGCGATGATTGCGAACACAACAATGATCGACCCCGAAATCCTATTCACAATTTTCAGCGAGGATGCATTGAACTTTGACCTCAGCAAACTGACCCCTCCGCTCAATATCAGCCACCATAAAGCCGAACCGACAAATACGCCCGCAACCATCAGCGTCGCCGAAGAGAAATCTCCGTTGGAACTTCCAAGGCCGAGTCCGGCGAAAACGGCGGCAAACGAGAGAATTGTCATCGGGTTTGTGATGGTCAAGAAGAGAGTTGAGAGATAATCGGATAGCAAGCCCTTGTGATTCTCTGCCGCCGCTTTTTCCGCTGGCTGCGACAGAAAAGTTTTGCGGCCCAGATACAACAGGAACGCGCCGCCGACCAATCTGAACCAGAACTGTTGTCCCACCATGAAATTCGAGATGATGGTCAGACCGTATGCCGCGACAGCGCCGTAAAGTCCGTCCGCAGTCGCTGCTCCGAGGCCGGTTAGTAATCCCGATGCGCGTCCGTAGGCAATCGTCCGCTGAATGGTCAAGACGCCGATCGGGCCAACCGGCGCGGCTATAGATAAACCGATGAGCAATCCTTTAACAAGAAACTGTATCTCCATGTTCTTTTTCCGGAATCAGTGCGAATCTGCGAAATCTGTGGATTTCCCGATGTTTCTTACTTCTTCTTCCAAATCCGCGTTCATCCGCGTGAATCTGCGGTTTAAGATGCCTCTTTTTCTTCCTCTTTTTCTCCGAATCGGTGCAATCCGTGGTTTTAAGCCTGTTCTTTGTCGTGACTTTGTGCCTTTGTGGCGAATTTTGTCGCGAACACAACGATTTCATCCGATTGGCGGGTGAGCGCCAGCAGTGCTCCCGACAGCTTGCGAACCCATCGAATTCGGAAAAGGCCGACGAGAGTCTTCATCCGCCCATCCGGAAGATATGGAATGCTTTGCAATATTCCCGTGCCGCGACGCCTGAATCTGATTTCGTCGACCACAAAACCTGCTTTTCCAAGCAGGCTCGTGATAGTTCGCGGCGAGTAAAGCGCGAGGTGGCGCGGAATCTCGAGGGGAAACCAGTTCTCCTTCAGAATCCTTGCGGGGAGGCTGTCGATGTTCGGGGTGGCCACGACCAGCCTGCCGTTTGACTTGAGAAGCGCGTGAATCCTGCGAAGTGCTTCGAGCGGAGAAGGCAGATGTTCAAGTACGTCCCACATGGTTATCACATCGAAAGAGGCTGCGTCGTAGCGCCTGGACTCGAGCAAATCTCCGAGAGTAACGTCAAGACCCTTCTCTTTAGCCTTCTCGATCGCCGTTGGCGATGTGTCTATTCCCTGCGCCTTCCATCCGTATGCCCCCATTTTCTCGAGGAACCGGCCTGTCCCGCAGCCGACATCAAGAAGAACGCCGGCGCCATGATACGGCAGTTTCTGCCAGTTACGCTCGTGCGTCTTGAAGCGCAAGAAGAGCGGCGCGAGCAGCAGCTTCTTCCATAGATGTTCGCCGCCCGACGGCGCAGGATAGCCGAGGAATTCTTGCAGGATCGAAATCTCGATTCGGTCCCTCAACTTGCGGAAATCCTGCCTCAGTTGCGCTCTTTGCTTGCTGCCGCGATCTATATGTGACAGGTACCCCTCTCCGTAGTAGCCCGCGAGTTCATCGGGTGTCGGGCGCGGATTGAGATAATGGAGGCCGCACGCGAGGCACTTGGCCAGCCGGAACTCGCCTGGCTTGCCCAGCATCCGGTCGCGCCCGCGCAACACAACTTCATATGGTTTGCCACCACACAGGGGGCAGTTTACATTTTCCATTTAATCAAGACCACAGAGCGTACAGAGGTCACCGCGCGATGAAGCCGCAACCAAACCAAAAAAGAAGAAGAAACTTTGGATCACGAATATCACAAATGAAAAAGCGAATGACACG
>CAYVDS010000299.1:0-4037 GCA_964450145.1 uncultured bacterium | reverse complement strand
GATAAGTGTAGCTGACTAACTCCGCTTTTGACATTCGCTTGAGAAGATGGCCGGTCTTAAAAGGATTTTCGAGATAGAGACTTTCACGTTTGAGGGCAGCTTCGATTTTCTCGAGGGACATGCGAGGTTTCCTTTTGATTTTCATGAGATTCCGTAGCCGGTTGGCAAATCCTTTCAGTCTATTTGAGACCCGGCCGAACGGATTGCTTTGTCCGAGAGAGATGAGCAGTTTGCCGAAGGCAAACAGGAGGCATCCGACCATGAGGACAAGGAACACGCCTCTACCGAGCGTTTCGAGCCAGTGGAGCGGGGGTGTTGGGAGCGGCGGGCGCTTCGGGGCCGCCACATATGGGGCATTCCTTTCTGTGCGACGCGGACCGCTGGACTGCGAATGACTGGAACCGCCTGACGACGACCCGCTTGAAGATGATCCGCTTTGCGAGTCGCTGCGTTGCGAACTATCCGATGAATTGCTTTCTCCCCGGCCGGACTGGCTTGGGGGCTCGTTTGAGGCGGATTCCTCATTTTGCTTAGTTTTGCCTTCGCCGGCGTCATCTGTATCTTTCTCATCCTGCTCCTTCTTCTCGGCATCGCCGCCGGCCATTTCCTTTTCCATCTTTTGCCGGTCTCTCTCTTCTTTCTCGAGTGCCGTTTCAATCTGGAAAGTCTGTCCTCCCCACGTGTCGCCCGATATCGCTTCCTGTTTGTTCTCGGCGTCTTTATCAGGCGTTAAGGTGCCGTAAGCGCTTGTGGCCGAACGCACGAGGTATTTGGGGACGGGACGCGGCGGAAGACTTGCGAGTGACACCACAAGGAGCACCGATGCGCCGCCGGCGAGGGTCCAGAACCTGCCGGTTTCGGGCGAAATTTCCGCTTTCTTCTGCGAGCAATAGAATCTGAGCGCCGCCAAGGTGGTCAGCAGCAGGAGCGCGAGCGCGCACACCAAATTCGCCAGTAAACACGTATGCGCAAGCGAGTAGAGCCGCCAGCTATCGGCGGGAAGCAATCGTTGCCCGATACCGAAGACAACTATCGAGAAGAGCGAGAAATATATTGTCCAGATGCCCGGATGCTCTGTTGGAAGCCTTTCAGGCGGCCGCGCAGCCTCGGCTTTCCCGGCCTCGAGTTCTTTCTGCGCCTGTTCCTCGAGATACTGTTCGCGGCGATACCAATCCTGCTGGGCCCTAATCTCGGCTCTCAACTCTATGTCGCTTTTTTCTCTTTCGGCAGGCTTGACGTCGAAGCACGATTCGCGGCACAGCTTGTACGAGGCGAAGCCGACGACAGCCACAATAGCGAGGTTTGCGAGAAAACCTTCGCCCGCGGCGGTTCCGCCGAGAATGAAACCGGACCGGGCCGAGAACGTCAGGGCAAACAGCGCCATGACACACACAAGCACGATGCCGTACGCAGTTGCCTTATCTGACTCGCCATACAACCCCGCCAGCCGATTCGCCATCACGGTTCCCATGACGTAATAAAAGAATACGCGTGTGAGCGCTTGCTCCTGGCCGGGATAGAATACGCCCTTTATGGCGATGGCGAACGCCACGAGGCTCCATATCAGCCCGATGATGAACACGGGTATTAGCGCCTCGATGGCGAAATCAGTAATAGATGTCCTGCGTGGCGAATTTCGCAAGGCTTTCTACGTCCTTTATGTGGTAGATGTCGATGGATTTCGAGGCGAGTTTATCTATCGCGTCGAAGTATCCCACTTCATTATTGATGATAAAGAGGCTCATGGTAAAGCCTGCCTCCTTCATCACGGCCAAGGTTACTGCGGTCGAGTCGGTTATGGCGGGCGCTATCAGGAGAATGGTAGAATCGCGGCTCATGTGCTGCATCACGTAGTGTAACACTTTGTCGATGCTCAGGCCGTCGGTGTAGTCGACGCGCGCGAGCGCTTCGAGAATCAGTCGTCCTTGTTCTGCGCCCTTGCGCGTGGGGATCATGAAGGGGGCGAGCGCGGCGGATTTTTCGGTTCTTCGGGCGCGCTGGGCCACCTGCTCGCGGATTTTGCCGAGAAGCGGGAGCGATTCCCACCTGGCCACCTCCGCGAGATCGCGGCCGTTTGTCACCAGGCCCACCTGTTCGTTTGCGCTTGCGACAAAGTCTGCGAGAGAGGCGGCGGCGATGATGGCGAGTTCGCCGCGCTCCTTGCCCGCCGCTCCCGCATAGGAATCCTGATGGAAATCGAGAACTATAGTCGCGCCGATTACTTTTGATGGCTCCCAGACTTTAGTATGGAGAATGCCCGTGCGGGCAGATGTTTTCCAGTGTATCCGGTTGAGCGGGTCGCCGGGCGCATACTCTCTCACACCGAGAATCCTCGATGGGTCTTCGAATATTCGGTTCGTTATCTTGACGGTTCCGAGCGGCCGCCGGGCCGCTATATCGTATTCCATGAGAGGCTCGACGGAGGGGTACACGATCACGTAGTTTTTTCCCGGGCCTGTTTTGTATCTTCTGAAGAAACCGAAGAGGTCGCCCGTCTCGATCATGGCAGGCCCGATCTGGTGGTAGCCGCGCCGGCTGAAGGTGATTTGGTACAGCAACTTCTCTTCCTGCCCGGGCATGAGGGTGAGCAGGCGGGCGTATTCGCCGGTGGTAGGCGTCTTTTGAGGCAGCAGGTCTTCCACAAAAGCCCACGGAACCGGCAAGAAGCCTTTGTTCTTGACGGTGAGTATGGCCTCGACCCTCTCGCCTATGGGTATCTCCATCCGGCTTACCTCGCGCGTGCATTCGAGACCTCGCAGGCACACTTCGAGCATGAGGCGGGAGATTAGCATGACGAGCAGGACGGCGTAAAGGAAATAGACCACGAGGCCCGAACCGGTCGCATAAGCGAACAAGAGCAGTATCGCCGTGCCGGCAAGCCATTTGATGTTTGAGCGGGAAGAGGAGGCGGGTTTCTTTTCGACGATTTTCTTCATATTCTTGTCAGCCCGCTTTGGCGGGAATGATAAAACTCCTCCTTGTCACGCGGAACAGGGCTTATTCGGGGACACCATGCCGCATGGTGTCCCCGAATAAGCCTAAATCCCGCCTCAGAGACTGTCCCATAATCTTGTAGGTGCGAATTCATTCGCAGTCGCAACGCAGAAAGAGCCCGAAAACCTTATGCGAATAAATTTGCGCCTACATTCTTCTCCAGTCGGGCCGGGTCACGGGAGCGGGCGTCGATTGAAGGATTTCTTCCAGGACGTTTCTCGGTGTGCGGCGCTTGAGCCGGCTTTCAGGTTTGACGATGAGCCGGTGCGCAAGCACGGCTGGCGCGAGAATCTTGACGTCGTCGGGGATCACGTAATCTCTTCCGTCGAGGGCAGCGAAGGCTTGGGCCGCGCGATAGAGGTTGAGAGAGCCTCTTGGGCTAGCGCCGAGTGCGAGGTCGGGATGTGCGCGAGTGGCGTGGACGATCCTCAGAACATAGTCTTGCACCGAGGCGTGGATATATATTCCTTTTATCTGCTCCTGCATTGCCAGAAGCTCGTCGGGCGAACTGACCTTGTGGAGTGAGCGGATCGGATGCTGTTCGCGTTGCTGGTCGAGGATTGTCTTTTCGTGTTCGAGTGTCGGGTAGCCGACGGAGATTCTCATGAGGAACCTGTCGAGCTGAGCTTCGGGCAGAGGAAACGTGCCCTCATGTTCGATTGGGTTCTGGGTGGCCACGACCATGAACGGCCTGCTCAATGGCCGCGTCACACCGTCAACAGTCACTTGTTTTTCCGCCATCGCTTCGAGCAGGGCCGACTGGGTGCGCGGCGTGGCGCGGTTGAGTTCGTCGGCGAGAATGAACTGGCTAAAGACCGGGCCCGGGTGGAACTCGAATTCGGACGTTTTCTGATTGAAGATGGTGACGCCGGTGACATCGGTCGGAAGAAGGTCGGGCGTGCACTGGATTCTAGTGAATTTGCATCCGAGCGATATAGCGAGCGCGTTCACGAGCATTGTTTTGGCGACGCCGGGCACGTCTTCGATAAGCACGTGTCCGTCGCACAGCGCCGCGACGGCGAGCAGGCTGACTGCGCCTCGTT
>CAYVDS010000298.1:0-4052 GCA_964450145.1 uncultured bacterium | reverse complement strand
GCTCCTAAGAAAGTAGGTTTGACAGTTTGTCAGTTTGAGGGTTTGACGAGATTCTTCGCATAGCTCCTGAGAAACTGGTTTCTCGTTTCTAGGTTCTGGTTAAGATCAAAGACCAGAACACCTTACGTCATTCGCAGTTCTGCATTTGTAGGGGTGAACCTTGTGTTCGCCCGACCTACGACATGGATGAATGGGCGAACACAAGGTTCGCCCCTACAAGTGCGCCTCATTTTCGCTATGACACTACGCGAAATGCTATCGCCCCGCGGTCGCGGTCTGAATTGCAACGGATGGGAGAATACTGCCGGCCTTGAGCACGAACTCGATATTCTGGGTGAGTTCCGATTCAAGTTGTTCGGCCGCGCCAATCCAGGACGTATAGATTTTCCCCTGCTGGTCTATGAGGTAGAGCGTCGGGATTGCGTTCGCGCGATACGCCTTGAAGACCTTGGATTCTTTATCGTGGAGGATCGGGACAGAGACTTTAACCTTTTTCAATATCCTCTGGGTATTCTTGATATCTCTGTCACCAGTTATCGCGAATACGGCCACACGTTGTGCCCCAAACTTCTCCGCCACTTTGCTGACCACGGGAAACTCCCGCAGGCATGGCTTTCAGCCAGCGCTCCAAAACATGAGGAGCACAGGTTTGCCGCGAGACTGTTCGAGCGCGACCGTCTCGCCGCTGAATGACTTGAGTTCGAAGCCGGGAGCGTCTGCGCCAGTTTTCAGCGGAGGCGGCGCGGGGGTGCCGGGTTCAAATGCCCCTCGCATCGCTGCGGGAGTCCCGACTACTATTGAGACCATAGCCGCGCATGCGAGCGCCAACAGGATGCTTCCCGCGAGTCTCTCTTTTGAAAGCGAGCTTTTCATAATCCTTTCCCGCTAACTCACCGAAGTAATTGCTTGGGTGACAATCCCTTTCAGGAATGTGCCGCCAATCAGGAAAACGACGCACACGAGCCAGTATAGGGCGGTTATCAGGACAGCTTTGTTCCTCTCAAGGCGGAGGGTCTTCTGCAACAAGATGACGACGAGAACAAACGACCACGCATGGAAAAGCTCAATCCGCCCCAGAAGAGGATTCAACGCCTCAGGGAAATCGACACCTTTGACAAGTTCCATGAGGCCGGTCGGGAGTTCGGCCTTGAAATACCCAAACTTTCCGGTCATGAGCGGGATGAAATGTTTGAGGGAAATTCTCGCCAATCGTGGCACAAATTCCGCGTAGGCCAGACAAGAAAGCAGCGGAAAGAAAGTCGGCTTCGATCCAAAGGCTCTCGCGAGCAGGAGAACCACGTAAGTCATTGCGATAAGAAGGACAATCGCGCCCCCCACCCCTCCCACAAAGTACAGACTTGACGAGAAACCAACGACAAAGATTCTCATGACAGGAGTGAACGATCCCAACGGTTGCCCGGCCGCCTGACTGCTGAACCTCGAGAAAGCCATCGCCATCACGACCGCCGTCCTAAGGACAAGCTCGACCAGCGCCCACAGCATTATAATGACAAGCGGCATGAGCCACTGAGGCTTGCGAGACAGTTGCTCGAATGCTTTGGCGGGTGAGACTATCACTCCCCCGAGGCATTCGAGCCGCGAGAGTTCGATGGGGGGCGCTGGCGGCGCTGCGTCCATTGGCGGGACACCGGCTGTGTTGCTGAGAGAAGTTTCCATCGCATCATCTTTCCGCGGCCGCTTGACCGCTCAGTTAAATGCAGCGGCTATCTGCCTTGTGGAAACCTTTTTATCAATGCTACACCACCGATGATGCGGGTGTCAAGAAAGAGGCGAAAGGCCAAAGGCGAAAGGGGAAAAGCAAGGGAAACAGAGATTGCTTCGCTTCGCCCGCAATGACCAAAAGCCGATGGAGCCTTCCTTTTACGATTAACCACGGCCCGCTCCCCGCCTTCCCCGTGGTGAAATCTCGCTTTGTCTCAAGTTCTGGCGTTGACCTCTGCGCGAATTTTCTTGCGGAAAAGCGGCCAAATATGATAAATTGTTTGAGTCTGAACGGGTTATGCTAAAGGATTTCTTACATAAGCAGTCAGGGAAAGTGTGAATGGAAGCCGAATACGATTTCAAAGAAATAGAGCCTAAATGGCAGAGATATTGGCGCGAGAATAAGCTTTTCAGGATGCACGAGGACTCGCCCAAGCCGACATTTTACTGTTTGATGATGTTCCCGTATCCGTCGGCCGAGCTGCACGTCGGCCACGGCCGAAACTATATCATCGGCGATGTGCTTGCGCGCTATAAGGTTATGAAGGGATTCAATGTGCTCGCGCCGATGGGGTGGGACGCATTCGGATTGCCCGCCGAGAACGCCGCCATCAAGCTGAATATCCACCCCAAGATCAGCACATGGAACAACATCGGCCGCATGAAAAAACAACTCGGCCAGTGGGGGGTCGAATACGACTGGGACCGCGAGTTTGCCTCGTGCGAACCGCTGTACTGCAAGTGGACCCAATGGCTCTTCCTTCAGTTCTATAAGAAAGGGCTCGCCTACAAGAAGAAGGCGGCGGTCAACTGGTGCCCGTCGTGCGCCACCGTGCTCGCGAACGAACAGGTGATCAACGGCGAGTGCGAACGCTGCGGCACGGGCGTGACCCAGCGCGACCTCGAGCAGTGGTTCTTCAAGATAACCGCCTACGCCGAAGAACTTCTCGACATGAGTCATCTGGGCGAGTGGCCCGAACGCGTTAGGACCATGCAGACCAACTGGATCGGGAAGAGCCACGGTGTAACAATCGACTTCCGGCTCGCAAAGTCCGATCAGATCATCCCTTGTTATACTACCCGGCCCGATACTATCTTTGGTGTGACCTACTTTGTTCTCGCTCCGGAACATCCTCTCGTGGAGCGCCTGACGGTCGGGACACCCATCGAGAAACAGGTGGCCGACTTCGTCGAGCGATGCCGGCGCATCGACCGCATCAAGCGCGTCTCCGTCGAACTCGAGAAGGAAGGGATGTTCATCGGGAAGCACATCGTAAATCCCGTCAACGGCGAGTTGGTTCCTCTGTGGACAGCGAACTACGCCCTCATGGAATATGGCACCGGCGCGGTCATGGGAGTGCCCGCGCACGACCAGCGCGACTTCGAGTTCGCCAAGAAATTCGGATTACCCATCAAAGTTGTCGTCCAGAATCCCGAACGCGGCCTTTGCGAAGCGACAATGGAGAAGGCATACGAGGACGAAGGGTTCCTCGCGAACTCCGGCGAGTTCGACGGTCTTCCTAGCCGAGACGCCATCGAGAAAATCGGTATCTGGATGGAAGGAAAGGGCATCGGCAAGCGCACGGTCAACTATCGTTTGCGCGACTGGCTCATATCGCGTCAGCGCTACTGGGGCGCGCCGATACCCATCGTCTATTGTGAAACCTGCGGAACGGTTCCCGTGCCCGAGAAAGACCTGCCCGTTTATCTGCCCGAGACCGTCGAGTTCAGGCCGACGGGCGAATCGCCGCTTGCGCGCTGCCCCGAGTTCGTGAATACGACGTGCCCGAAGTGCGGTCGCGCGGCGAAGCGCGAGACCGACACGATGGATACGTTTGTGGACTCGAGTTGGTATTACATGCGTTACCTTTCACCGCATGACGAAAACCGCGTGTTCGATTCCGGCCTCGTGAACAAGTGGCTGCCGGTCGATCAGTACATCGGCGGTATCGAGCACGCCATCCTCCATCTGATGTATTCGCGGTTCTTCACAAAGGTCATCCGCGACCTCGGCCTCGTCACTTTCCATGAGCCGTTCCTGAACCTGTTCACCCAGGGCATGATAATCAAAGACGGCGCGAAGATGTCGAAATCAAAGGGCAACGTGGTTTCGCCCGACACGCTCATCGAGAAGTACGGCGCAGATACCGTCCGAATATATACCCTCTTTCTTGGCCCGCCCGACAAAGACGCCGAATGGAACGACCGTGCGGTCGAGGGCGCTTACCGGTTCCTTGGCCGCGTCTGGAGACTCATTCACCAGAATCTCGAAAAGCTGCGCGGCGGCGACTCCGAGATTCCGCCGAAATTGACAGACGCTGAGCGCGAGC
>CAYVDS010000297.1:269-4108 GCA_964450145.1 uncultured bacterium | reverse complement strand
CACTGTCAGAACCGCGAAGGACAGACCCAAACAAGCCAATGCGTCTCACGGAGAACCGTGCTTCAAGGTCTTTCTTATGTTGTTTCAGGAAATCGAGAATCTCACCGCTTCTCAACATAATCTGCCTCCTGTCAACTTTATAACGGCGGTCATTCCATGAAGGGCGCAACCACTTCAAGTGGGCTCATTCCTCCATAACATAGCCATCATTGATAGTAATATTGCATACTTTTCAAGATCAGTCAATTAATCTATTAAAGTCGCATTGCCTCAAATAAAATGTTACCCAAGGAGTGCTTAAAAAGGGATCGTTGACTCATAATTCGATGTTACCGAACATCGACTTCCAAAAGGAGGGATAATTATGAGTCCACGGTCCAAACGAGAGTATCGAGAAGCAGTCCATTTACGATATAAAAATGCCTCTCGTCGTGAAAAAACCGCCATCCTGGATGAATTCTGCGCCACCTGCGGATGCCACCGCAAACATGCCATCAGGGTTCTCAAAAGTTTCAAACGTTTCACCAAACCAAAGGCAAAGAAACGAGGAAACCCTCCCGTTTATCAGAACGAGGCAATCATTAACCCCATGAAAGAAATCTGGCTTGCTGCTAATCTTCCTTGTTCAAAACGTCTCAAGGTCATGCTGCCGATCTGGCTGCCCGGATATGTTGCGCTCTTCGGCGAACTAGCTCCGGAGGTTACCAACGCCTTACTGAAAATCTCTCCTCCAACAATAGACAGGATTCTTAAGCCTATCCGATTTCATTACACAACGCGGGGCCGAAGCACCACGAAGCCAGGGTCCCTTTTACGAAAACAAATACCCATTAAAACCAATCAATGGGACGAATCAAGGCCCGGTTTTCTTGAAGCCGATACCGTCGCTCATTGCGGTGATTCAGTCTCGGGAATGTACGTCAATACCATCGATTTTGTGGATATCGCCACCGGCTGGACCGAACAACGTGCCGTATGGGGCAAAGGTGAAACCGGGGTCCTGGAACAAATCAAACATATCGAAAAAACCCTCCCGTTCCCCATACTCGGCTTCGATTGCGATAATGGCGGAGAGTTCCTCAACTATCACCTCCAAAGGCACTTCACCGAACGCAAACAACCCGTCCAGTTCACCAGAAGCAGAGCCTATCACAAAGACGACAACGCCCACATCGAACAGAAAAACTGGACCCACATCAGGCAGTGGCTCGGTTACGATCGCTTAGATAATCCCAAAGTCGTACCGCCACTCAACAACCTCTATACCACCGAATGGAGACTCTTCCACAACTTCTTCTGCCCTTCAGTAAAACTCATCGCGAAAGAACAAATCGGCTCGAAAACCATCAAACGCCATGACCCTCCCAAAACCCCTTACCGCAGAATCATGGATTCTTCTCATGTCCAGGAATCAGTCAAACTCTCCCTCTCCAAACAACTTGAAAACCTCAACCCTTTTCTGCTAAGAAAAACTATGGATAAAAAGATGAAAAAAATCTTCTCCATAAACAACCGCCCCGGGTAACATCTTTTATGAGGCAACGTTACCGCAAATCTCTCCCCCTTCGGTAACATTTATTTATGAGGCAACTGGGGTGGACCTTAATCAACCGTCAAAGGAATAGAAAAACCTCGTTGATCCTGTAAGAACAGGATGATAGATTACTTTTACCAGAAGGAAACTATCATCAACGAGGTGCACGGATTATGTCACAAGGAGTTCTTACCTTCAAGTATGAAGAAGAGAAAAAAGAGGGTGGGTTGACAGGGCTGGGGGGATTGCCGGTTTACTTAGACTTGGCGACAGTGATGGGGATAGGCAAAAGTATCGAGAAGCATCTGCACATCAAGCAGCAGGGCTGGACGGACAGACAGATGATCCTCTCGTTGCTGCTGCTGAACCTCGCGGGTGGCGATTGTGTTGATGACTTGGAGAAGTTGGAAGGCGACGATGGATTTTGCAAGGTATTGAGCCGGATAGAGCAGAAAGGGCTGAAGCGCCGCGAGCGACGAGAGTTGGATCGACGTTGGCGTAAAGAGCGTGTTCGGGTTGTTCCTTCACAGAGTCCGGTATTCCGGTATTTAGCGGCGTTTCATGATCCGGGACAGGAGAAATTGCGTAGAGAGGGTAAAGCGTTCATCCCCGTACCGAATGAGCATTTACGCGGTTTGATGAAGGTGAACAGCGAAATGATTGCTTTTATCCAAGGTCGCCATCCCCGGAAGATTGCCACGTTGGATCAGGATGCCACATTGGTGGAGACGACGAAGCGGGATGCATTATACAGTTATCAGGGTTACAAGGCTTATCAGCCGTTGAACACCTGGTGGGCGGAACAGGGGTTGGTACTACATACGGAGCTTCGGGATGGGAATGTGCCCGCGGGCTACGAGCAGTTGCGGGTATTTCAGGATGCCTTGGCGTTATTGCCTGCAGGAGTTGAGACGGTTCGCCTGCGGTCGGACACGGCAGGATATCAGCATGAGCTGCTAAGATATTGTGCAGAAGGGAAACATGAACGATTTGGCAGGATCGAGTTTGCGGTTGGTTGTGATGTGACACCGGAGTTTAAGAAAGCGGTAATGGAGGTAACTGCCTCGGAATGGCAGCCAATCTACAAGGACTTTGACGGAGGCCGGATAAAGACAAATCAGGAATGGGCGGAGGTTTGTTTCATTCCGAACACGCTTGGTCACCGTAAGGACGCCCCTGTTTATCGGTACTTGGCGATCCGGGAAGTCACGGGTTCGATGGACTTGCCAGGGATGGAACCAGCTCAGCAGTCTTTGCCCTTTCCGACGTTGCAGATGAGCTCTCAGCGATACAAGCTTTTTGGGTTAGTGACGAACATGAATTGGGACGGCGATAAACTGATCCATTGGCACCGGGAGCGTTGCGGAAAGTCGGAGGAGGCGCACTCGGTGATGAAGGAAGATTTGGCCGGAGGCAAGCTACCGGCTGGCGATTTTGGTGAGAATGCCGCCTGGTGGTGGATCATGATATTGTCACTGAATCTCAATAACGCCATGAAGCGATTGGTTCTTTCGAAGTCCTGGGTGCCCAAACGGATGAAGGCAATTCGCTTTTCACTCATCAACATACCGGGACGTATTGTTGAACATTCACGTGATTTCATCATCCGCCTGGTTAAAGATCATCCGGCGGTAGATCTCCTGATTGAGGCCAGAAACCGGATCATGATGCTTTCCTGGGCGCCTTCCGGGTAGCATAGTTGAGAGAGTTCATATGAGGTGAGAAAGCCAAAATTTGGGGTCAGTTTTCAGACCAAAGGTGGATCACGTCTATTTTATGCCATAGAACCTGTTCAAATGGCAACATTGGAGAGAGATGTAACGGAATAGCCATTTTTGAAGAAAAACGATGAGAAATAAGGCAGAAAATCACCGCCGAAAAGCGGAAAGTATAGCCTCACAAAATTAGGTGGCGGATTTAGGCACATGTTTTGACTTGACAATAAGGAGTCCCTCGGTTAAGGTGACCGGCCAGAAGGGACCATCATGAAATTTCCGCTTTTCGGCGCGCGGTTTTGCATAGAACACACGAAGGAGCGAGGGTTTTCCAGAGGGCCACGTGAAGCAATCGACGGCGAGTTAATTAATTTTAACTACCGGGACGACCTCACTATCCGTGAGTTCTTCCGCTTGCGTCGGGTTATTTCTGTAGTACTCCCTTTTTATCGGAAAGAAGTTCATCCGCTATTTTCATTGCCAAATCCAGAAGATGGGATTTTACCGGTACATGTGCCCAGAGAATACCGGGGTGAAGCGGCTTCCATGCGCTCATCAGTTCGGGCACCACGCCCAAGATGATCAACAGC
>CAYVDS010000297.1:0-259 GCA_964450145.1 uncultured bacterium | reverse complement strand
GGCAATTGCCCGCACATTGAATGGCAACGGGACCCTGTGGCAAGCCTTCTCTTGTTCTGCGACCAGATTCAGACATGGGATAGACACGACCTAAACAAGGAGATTAAGGACTACCCGGACAGAGCAGAGCTCTCTTACCTGAATGTAGAAAATGACGTGACAAGTGGCAAGCCTCGATTGATAGGCTGCATCGACTACATCGCGCCCAGCCGAGTTGATATGTACCCCGAACTTCGGAAGGATATTGCCACATCTCTCA
>CAYVDS010000296.1:0-4117 GCA_964450145.1 uncultured bacterium | reverse complement strand
CCGAACAGGGCAAGATAGACGAACGCCAGCCACGTGAGGCCGGAGTATTTGACTGCGAAAAAAGCGCGCGGCGGGTTGAGAACCCACCACAAGAGTGAGCCGAAACCGGAAGCGTATGCGAACAACGTCATGGCGTTGTATTTCTTGAGTCCCGCCTGACCATAAAGGGTGTAGAAGCTGAAGAAAAGGGCTGACGCCAGTCCCCACACTACGCCCGCGATGTTCAGTTTCAGGAAATCCACCTTGTAGACGCCCGCAACCAGCGCGCAGCCAGCGACCGCTAATAGAAGCGAACTGGCTTTTGAGAATGTAACCCTCTCTTTCATGAAAGAGGCAGAGTACATGAGTATGAAGATAGGCGCCATGTATTCGAGCAGAATCGCGGCGGCCACCTGTATCCTGCTGATGGCGGAGTAGTAGGAGAACTGCACCATGGCAAGTCCGCCGATGCCCATGACCGCAAGATAAGGGACGTCCCTCGGTCCGATTCGAGCAAGTCCCGGCCGGGTGGCCATGAAAAAGGCGAGAAGAAACAAGAAAGAAAGGCTCTGACGAATCTGCGTCAGTGCGAGCGCTGTGACGCCGTGGTTGAACAGATACTTGGCGACCGGCCCGCCGACACCCCACAATGTGGCCGCTGAAATAGCGCAGGCGTAAGCGATTGCCCTTCTTCGTTTGTTTTCGGTCATATGAGAATTAGTTTCAAGTTTCAGGTTTCAGGTTTCTGGTTGAACCACAGAAGGACACAAGGTCCAGCCAGAGAGAAGAAGAAGCGACGATGAATCCACAGCGCGGCGAAGCCGCAACCAAGCTTCGGGGACAGTCCCTATTCTACGGCCTGAAAAACGCGGCCCGTAAATAGGGACAGTCCCCTTCGCGACAGGAAGATCGCGACAGGATTTCAAGATTTTCCAAACGTTAGTAGTACAGATTCCGCTGATTGTCGCAGATTCATGGAGAAAAAAGCAAGAAGAAAAGTAGTATTAACCGCAGATGCACGCGGACCAGCGAAGAAGAAAAAGAAGGAGAAGAATTGCTAACCACAGATGCACACGGATAGACACAGCGCGGCCAAGGCCGCAACCAAAGCAAAAGAGGAAGCAAAGGCAACCACAGCAGATTCCACTGATTACACGGATACTGGGGAAAGAAGAAGAAAAAGAAATAGTTTTCACCACAGATGCACATAGCGCGGCATAGCCGCAACCAAACAAGGTGTCATTGCGAGGAGCAAAGCGACGAAGCAATCTCTGCATCATATCGAGACTGCTTCGCTTCGCTCGCAATGACTGTGTGCCAGAAATCGCGACAGAAATTCATGATTTCGACAGTGAGTAGTACGGATAGACACGGATTTGGATCCTGGTCCTGACGCGCAAGGCGCGGAGGGCGCAGGAAAGCAATCCCCATTGACTAGACTGTCGCGGCAATGTATCATGAGTCAGTGATTAACTCATGCGAATGACTCAAATGTTTTTTTCACCCGAAACGGAGGAGGAGTTGCAATGATTGTCGACGTGCATTATCACCTTATTCCGATGCTGCCGGAAGAAATGGTGGAACATCTGGTGGAAGACCCCATGCGCGCGGCCAGGATCATGGGGAAGAAGGTGGATAAGGCCGCGCTAGTGGAGAAGGCGTCCGAAGTGTATTCCGATCCTACAGGCGAGAAACTGATCGCCTCGATGGATGCCTCAGGAATCGATTTAACATGTATCTGCGCCGTGGACAACGCCGCAAACCCGATATTCACGCCGGAACTCGCGCAAACCCAGAATCAGGTAATTGGTGGAATTGCGCAGAGATTTCCCGACCGTGTTATGGCCCTGGCGGGAATTGACCCCCGGCGTCCCGACGCCCCGGACATGATGAGACGGTGCTTCGATGATTTCGGGATGAAGGGGCTCAAATATCATCCGGATTCCGGATATGACCCCGCGGGCCCCGAATCCTACAAACTGCTTGAGATTGTGCAAGAGCGCAACGGTATCCTCTTGACCCATACTGGCCCGCTCAATCCCCCATCGCGCTGCAAATTCGCCGACCCGATGCTGCTCGCCGACCTGGCGGTTGACTTCCCTAAACTCAAAATCATCGCCGCGCACATGGGTCAAATGAACTGGCGACCGTGGGCGGCTCTCGCCTCCCACCAGCCAAACCTTTACGGCGATTTGGCGATGTGGGACGCATTCGCGTTCGGGCACTATGGGCTTTTCTGCCGCGAGCTGCGAGACCTGATGGACTACGCCGGAAGCTCGAAGGTGTTGTTCGGCACCGATAATCCCATTTTTAGCATCGTCGCCCCGACAAAGGATTGGATTCAGCTGCTCAAGGATTTGCCAACCAACAGTCCCGCAGGCATAAAGTTCACAAAAGAGGAAGTGGACGGAATTCTCGGGGGAAATGCGGCAAGGCTGCTGGGAATTGCGAAGGGGGAAGGGTGAAAAAGCCACAACCAACCAAAGAAGAAAAGGAAATTTACCACAAAGGCACGAAGGCACAAAGAGAAGAAGCAGCACGAAGAAAAAGAGATATGAGCCACAAGTCACACGAAAAGGCACGAAGCAACGAACACGAAGATGAAAAGAAGATCATGACAGGAATTGAGCATTTCGAATGTGGACAGAGAACAGAACCCGAGGGAAAAGCGATTTTGCTCGGGAAAGCTCTTGTCCGTAATTTGTTTTTTCCTTTGCGCCCTTTGCGCCTCTGCGGTGGAAAGAGCTGTTTTTGACAGCGATGGTCGGAAATTCAATCCAAAATACGAGTGAGCAATGTTATCGGTATATTTTGACGTCACTATATGGAAGATAGCCGTTACTCAAGCGCTGGCGCGGTTAAGCAAGAGCGCGCTGTGGGGGCCGCTGTCGCCGCTTCGGATGGGAGAGTTGCCGGAGCCGACGCTGCCCGGGCCGGAGTGGGTGAAGGTGCGTGTGCTTTCGTGCGGTCTATGCGGCAGCGACATGCACCTGCTTGACATCGACATAAACCCGCGCGTCAGCATTGCCGCCATCCCGGGAATGAAACGCATTTTCCTCGGCCATGAACTTCACTGCGAAGTTGTGGAAGCAGGCGATGCTGTAAAAGACCTAAAGAAAGGGGACAAGCTGAGCTACCTCGGCTTCTTCCCGAACTGCAAGGCGCTTGGCATCGAGCCCTGTCCTCCTTGCGTGGAAGGCAATTACACTCTGTGCCTGACCCCCGAGCAAGGGACGTTGCCATCGAATCGGGGTGGCGGTTTTTCCGAGTATATGGTCGCTCACCGGTCGCAATGGGTCAAGCTTCCGGACGATTTTACTGAAGACCAGGCGCTGCTTACAGAGCCGATCGCAGTCGCAGTGCACGCCGTTTTCAAACATCGCCCCAAGGCCGGGGATCGTGTGCTTGTCATCGGCGCAGGAACCGTAGGTCTCAACGTGCTCCAGGTAATAAAGGCGATCGAGCCCGGCGCTCTTGTGACCGTTCTCGCGCGCTATCCGCAGCAAGAACAGATGGCGCTGCGTCTCGGAGCGGACAAGGTGATTAGAGGCGGCGACGCATATAAGGCCGTTTCTGAAGATACCGGTGGGCGACTCTTCAATGGCATGATGGGGAGCCGCATGATGCTCGGCGGATACGATGTCATTCACGACACTGTTGGTTCGGGAACGACGTTTCAGGATTCGCTCCGGTGGGTGAAGGGGCAAGGCGGAATAGTCCTCAGCGGCGTCCAGTTGGCCGCGTCGAAAATAGACTTCGCGCCCATATGGCATCAAGAGATTCGCGTCACGGGCATCAACTGCCACGGACAGGAACACATCGGAGAAATCCCGCGCACGTCGTTTGACTGGGCGGTCGAATTGATTCGGAACGGGAAAGTGCAGACCGCCCCGCTCATCTCCCACCGGTTCCCGCTGACAGAGCTCAGGCGCGCCGTCGAGACGATGAAGCGAAAGGGGGCAGAACCGACATTCAAGATTGTATTGGATGTCGCAGAAAACCAGCAAACAAACCGATGAAACCACAGCGGATTTCACGGATTGGGGAAAAGCAATATTAACCGCAGATGAACGCAGATACACGCGGAGTGCGCCAAGGAAGCGTACAAGTTCTTACCAGTGAAAGTCTGGTCTGGACA
>CAYVDS010000295.1:0-4140 GCA_964450145.1 uncultured bacterium | reverse complement strand
CTTTTTCCTAAAATCTGTGTCCATCCGTGTTTATCTGTGGCTAAGAATGTCTCTTCTTCTTTTTTTTGCCAAATCCGTGAAATTCGTGGTTCCAATGCTTCTTCTTTTTCATTTGGTTGCGGCTTCGCCGCGCTGTGCGCTCTGTGGCGAAACGGATTTTTGCCGCTCATGACTTGATTTCCTTGGCTCAACTCAGCTAAATTAGAAGTAAAGGGTATAGATACATGGACCTGAACAAACTCTTAAAGGAAAACCGCGAAGATATCTTGCGCATTGCCTCGGAGCATGGCGCGTACAATGTCCGCATCTTCGGGTCGGCGGCTAGAGGTGACGCCGGGCCGGGCAGCGACATTGATCTGCTGGTGGAACTCGATCCGGACCGAAGCCTGCTCGATCATGTAGCATTGCTGCAAGACCTCGAAGACCTCCTCGGCGTAAAGGTGGATGTGGTGACGGAGAGCGCTTTGCACTGGTACATCAAAGACCGCGTAAAGCAAGAAGCGGTGCCCATATGAAGGATGAGAACTCGTCTCATTCGTGATCCAAGACTCTTCTTCATTCGTACTATTCGCTCTTTGATTCGGCTTATTCGTGTTCAAGGCTCTTCAACAACTTTAGACACTTTAGCTCACTTTAGACACTTTAGACACTTTTCTGACATTCGTGTTCCCAGAGCTTCTTCTTTTTTGGTTGATTAGCAATATGGTAGGCGATTATTCCGAGGACAGTCTCGTCGAACAACCCGCCATCGAGCTCTTCCAAAAGCTCGGCTGGCATACCGCTGACTGCTTCCACGAGTTCGATCAGATAGGCGGCAGTTTCCTTGGCCGCGAGACGAAAGGCGATGTCATTCTGAAATCGCGGCTTCTGCCCGCCCTCGAAAAACTGAATCCGAACCTCCCCTTCGATGTCTTCAACCTTGCCCTCGATGAACTCACGCGCGACCGCAGCGCAATGAGCCCCGCCCACGCGAATCGCAAAATCTACGACCTGCTGAAGAACGGCGTCAAGGTCAACATCCCGAATCCCGACGGCGAAGGCGAAATGGTCGAAACGGTCCGCGTGATAGACTGGGACAACCAGCATAACAACGATTTCTTTCTTGCCTCTCAGTTCTGGGTCACCGGCGAAATGTACACGCGGCGCGCCGACCTTGTCGGCTTCATCAACGGAATCCCGGTTGTGCTCTTCGAACTCAAAGCGACACACCGCGCGCTCGAAACCGCCTATCGCGAGAATCTGACCGACTACAAGGACACAATCCCGCATCTGTTCTGGTATAACCAACTCATCATCCTCTCGAACGGCAGCCAGAGCAAGATCGGCAGTGCCACTGCCTCATGGGAACATTTCTGCGACTGGAAGAAGATCAACAGTGAAGGCGAAGAAGGACTCATCTCGCTCGAGACAATGATTCGCGGCGCATGCGAGCGCTCGCGTCTCCTCGACCTCATTGAGAATTTCACGCTGTTCATGGAATCGAAGGGAGGACTCGTTAAACTGGTCGCGAAGAACCATCAATACCTTGGCGTGACGAACGCGCTCGAAGCCTTCAAGGAAATCGGAACCAAAAACGGGCGGCTCGGCGTTTTCTGGCACACGCAAGGCAGCGGCAAAAGCGTCTCGATGATATTCTTCTCCCAAAAAATCCTCCGCAAGATGCCGGGCAACTGGACATTCGTTATCGTTACCGACCGCAAGGAACTTGACGACCAGATATACAAGAATTTCGTGAACGCAGGCGCCGTCACCGAAGAAGGCGCTCACGCCTCGTGTTCGGAACATTTGCGGGAACTGCTCCGTGAAGACCACCGATTCGTGTTCACGCTGATTCATAAATTCCACACAGAAAAGGGAAAGCAACATCCGGTCCTCTCGGAGCGGCGGGACATTATTGTCATTACGGATGAAGCACACCGCAGCCAATATGACGCTCTGGCGGCTAATATGAGAGCTGCCTTGCCGAATGCCTCGTTCATCGCGTTCACGGGAACGCCTCTGATAGTCGGAGAAGAGAAGACGCGCGAGGTCTTCGGCGATTACGTAAGCATCTACAATTTCAGACAATCCACGGACGATCGCGCGACTGTGCCGCTCTACTACGAGAACCGCAAACCCGAACTGCAACTCACGAACGAGAACCTGAACGAGGATATGCAGCGCCTGCTGGAAGAAGCGGAACTGGACGAGGATCAGGAGAAAAAGCTGGAACGCGAGTTCGCCCGGGAATATCACCTGATTACGAGAGACGACCGGCTCGAAAAAGTCGCCGAAGATATCGCCGACCACTTCATGGGACGCGGATTCCGGGGCAAGGCAATGGTCGTCAGCATTGATAAGGCGACAGCCGTTCGGATGTACGACAAGGTCCGAAAGCACTGGAGTCAGCGCATGCACGCCCTTCGCGATGAACTTGCCGCCGCATCCGCAAACGAAAAAGCGGACATTGAGGAAAAGCTCCGATACATGCAGGAGACCGACATGGCGGTCGTGGTCTCGCAAGCTCAAAACGAAATAGCGGACATGCGAAAGAAAGACGTGGATATCGCTCCGCACCGGAAACGGATGATGCAGGAAGACCTCGACGAAAAGTTCAAGGACGAAAATAATCCCTTCCGCATTGTCTTCGTCTGCGCCATGTGGATGACCGGCTTCGACGTCCCCTGCTGCTCGACAATCTATCTTGACAAGCCGATGCGGAACCACACATTAATGCAAACGATCGCGCGCGCCAACCGCGTGTTCGGGCAAAAGAAGAACGGGCTCATCGTTGACTACGTCGGCGTGTTCCGAAGTCTGGAAAAAGCTCTGGCAATATACGGCACAGGAGCCGGCGGCGGAGTCCGGGAAGGCGACAACCCGATCAAAGACAAGGCTGCACTTGTCGAGGAACTCAAGAAGACCATTGATGAGGCCACCAAGTTCTGCAGGAAACTCGGAATCAGCTTCCCGAAGATTCATGCCGCTTCCGGATTCGAGAAAGGAAAGCTCTTGCAGGACGCCGCAGCGGCCATAATGGTCAACGACGAAACTAAGCAGAAATACCTTACCCTGGCGAACGCGGTCAGCGTCCTTTATAAGGCGATTCTGCCTGACCCGACGGCCCAGCACTTGGCTGCAACCTGCCTCCTCTTGGATGTCATCGCCCGCACCATCCGCTCGCTCATCATCGGACCGGGCGGAGTGGACATCTCCGACATAATGCAAAAGATCGAAGACCTGCTCGATAGGTCCATAGCGAGCGGAGGATACGTAATCGCAGACCCGCTCGCGGCATACGGCAAAGACCGCCACATTGACCTGAGCAAGATTGACTTCGAGGCGCTCAAGAAACAGTTCGAGAAAAGCCGGAAACAAATCGAGGCGGAGCGGCTGCGAGGTCTCTTGAACGCCAAGCTGAAACATATGCTGCGCCTGAACAGAAGCAGAATGGACTATTACCAAAGATTTCAAGAGATGATCAAGGCCTACAACGATGGTAGCCTCAATGTTGACGAATTCTTCAAGCGGCTCGTGGACTTCGCGCAAGCGCTCAACGAAGAAGAGAAGCGTGGAGTGGCCGAACAGCTCAACGAGGAGGAACTCGCCATATTTGACCTGCTGACCAAGCCCGACATGAAGTTCACAAAGAAAGAGGAGCAGGCAATCAAGAAGGCTGCCCGCGAACTACTCGAAACCCTCAAACGCGATAGGCTCGTGCTCGACTGGCGCAAACGCCAACAATCACGCGCCGATGTTCGCCTCGCAATAGACATGGCCCTCGACCACGCTCTCCCCCCGATCGTGCCTGCCGCCATACTTGACCAGAAATGCGACCTTGTGTATCAGCACATCTACGACTCCTATTACGGCCAGGGCCAAAGTATCTATGCTGCCGTAGCATAGGGCTTTCCCTCAACCATTTGGGGTCTTTGTTTTTGATTTTCGGAATGATTCCGTGTATTATTGTCGCGCGGTATCAGGAAGAGCGGGTGAGGCGCAGAACAGTGGGACAGCGCTTCGCGGGCGAAAGGGCGAAGGGGGGCCGCGCAGGGCGCGGAGTTTCTGGTTTCGAGTTTCTGGTTTCTGGTTGAAAAGAGGCAAAGGTGTCACCGGTCACTTCAAACCCAGCCAGGGAGGGGCGGTTTAAAACCCGCCATT
>CAYVDS010000294.1:0-4150 GCA_964450145.1 uncultured bacterium | reverse complement strand
TCCTGTATGCTCTTCGCCAGCGATTCAAGCCGGTCCACCTCGAGTCGGTCGGTGGTCCCTTTCTGATATTTGCCGGTCTTGGTGGTCTTGCCGGATTTCATGCCCGTGAGTATCTCGAGCCCTTCTTCTACCTTGCTGGCGGCGTAAATATGGAACTTGCCCTTCCGCACCGCCTCGACGACCTCCTTGCTCAGCATGAGGTCGTCCACATTGCGCTCGGGAATCAGTACGCCCTCGTCCCCTTTGAGGCCCTTTACCTTACAGACCTTGAAGAAGCCCTCGATCTTCTCGTTGACGCCGCCGATGGGCTGGACGTTGCCCTTCTGGTCGACCGAGCCGGTCACTGCAATATTCTGCTTCAAAGGCACGCCGGCAATGCTCGATATGAGCGCATAGAGTTCGGTCGACGAGGCGCTGTCACCATCGACCTCGCCGTAAGACTGCTCGAAACAGATGCTGGCGCTCAGCGTGAGCGGCCTTTCTTTCGCGTATTTTGCGCGCAGGTAGCCGCTCATTATGAGCACTCCCTTATCGTGCGTGCTTCCGCTCAGCTTCGATTCGCGGTCGATGCTCACGATGCCTGCGCGCCCCATCGAAATCTCGGCGGTTATGCGCGTCGGTTTGCCGAAAATGTGGTCGCCCGTATTGTAAACGGCGAGACCGTTCACCTGTCCCACTTTGGCGCCGGCGGTCTCGATGCGGATTCGGCCGTCCTCGATAAACTCGCTTATTAGTATCTCGACCTGGCTGACGCGCTCGATCCGGTCCTTCATCGCCTGTTCGACATGTTTTCCCGTGATATTAGCCGCGCCGTCCTTGCGCGCAAGGTAGCTGGCTTCCCGGATAACGTCCGCCACTTCGCTGAACCGCGTGCTCAACTTCTTTTGACGACCCGCCCGGGCGACGCCGAACTCGACTATCGCCGCCATGCCCTCCGGGTCGGCGTGCAACAGCTTCTCGCGGTTGCACAATCCGTTGGTGAAGTTCACATAGTCGCGTACGTGCGCCGCGTTCTTCTCCATATCATGGGCGAAATCGGATTTGATCTTGAAAATCTTCCGGAAATCTTCGTCGTAACCATAAAGCAGCCGGTATAGATAGTAGTCTCCGACCATCACCACTTTGAGATTTATCTTGACCGGTTCCGGTTTCATGCCGGAGACGGTGAAGAAGGGAAACAGGCCGGTGCTAGGTATCTCGACGACCCGGCTGATGAGCGAGCGTTTGAGCGTCTTCCAGACGTAAGGCTCGGACAGCGCATCGAGCGCGTTGAAAACTACGTATCCCCCATCAGCCCGCAGGATCGATCCCGCTTTAATCCTCATGTGGTTGGTTTCGGGCTCGCCCGCCCGCCCGAACGACGTCTCGATCGTCCCGAAGAGATTATGGAACGTCGGCGAGTTCTCGATGATGATGGGCACTCCCTTGGTCTCGGAGTTGTCAACGACGACGTTCACCTGATACTCGAGGAACGGGTCCTCGAACCGGATGGGCGGAAGGCCGGGGCCGGGGGCGTACTCGATGGGCCCGCGCTTGAACCTCTCGATGTCGCTGACAACGCTCTCCTTTATCTGCTCGAGATAAGCGCCGACTTTGCTGCCGCCGTCATATTTCGCCTTCAGGCTTTCGATCAGACCGTCAACGACAAATAGCACATAGTCGCGGTCCAGATTCTCCAGTTTTTCGCGGACTTCTTTTTCAACCTGAGCCGACGTCTTCAGCTTTTCCTGCAGTTCCTTCTCGTACTCGACATATTTCTTCTTGAATGCCTCGAGGTCCACGTCTTTGATCTGGCCCGCCTCAACCATCGCGACATACTCTTCCGGCGGCATCGGCTTGCCTTCGACAACGGGCGCCACTCCGGACTTCGTCAGCGCTCCCACCTTCATCTGGACGAGCGTCAACCCCTCTTTCTGGATCTTCTCCTGGAACGGCTTGAATATCTCCTCCTCCGCCGCTCTTGCTTTCGATACGATTTCCTCGCGGCTCTCCTGATAGTTCTCGCTCTCGAATAGTTTCGGCACGCTTGTTCTGAGCGCGAGGACGAGCTCTTCCATGTCCCTCTTGAATTGTTTCCCCTTACCGGCGGGGAGTTCGATCATGCCAGGCATGTCGGACATCTTGAAGTTATGCACGTAGCACTTGTCGTTCGGCGGCTGATTCGACACCTTCAGTTTCTCAAGGATGAAATTCACGGTGGTCATCTTGCCGGTTCCGCTCAAACCGGCGACAAATACATTGAAGCCTGGGCTCGATATAGAAAGGCCCGTCTCCATCGCCTTCAATGCTTTTTCCTGCCCAATGATTTCTTCCTTCGGCTTCAACTCGGCGGTGGTCTTGAACTTGAACGCACTCGGGTCACACCGCCAGCGAAGTTGCTCGGGCTTCAATTCGTATTTTCTGGCCATCTCTTGAACTGCCCTCCTTGATTTTCCAATTGCGGAACAAAGCGCGATTCTATCACGGGTCTCTAATTCTCTGCAAGGCAACGAACGGAAGCTGTCCCGTAATTCTGTAGGTGCGAATTCATTGGCACAAGTCGAGCGAGAACAGGCCGGAAATCCCGCCTTGAGCGGGACCAATAAATTCGCACCTGCGATGACCTGACCCGAACATTGAATTACGGGACAGGCCTCAACGGCCTCATTCTACTGAAACCGTCAACGGTGAGTCAAGCGGACCGCGCGAAGCGCGCGGAGTTCCGAGTTGCAAGTGGCGAGTGACAAGTCAAAAGAGGACAAATCCACCTGTTGAGATTGTCCCATAATCGGCGAATCGACGTAAACCTTTGTAGGTGCGAATTTATTCGCATGGCGTTTTCGGGCTCTTTCCGTGTAGCGACTGCGAATAAATTCGCACCAACAAGATTACGGGACACTTTCGGGGGGATTCTAAATTTTTGACGCCTGTCTATTCTTTTGTTACAATGGCCCGTGCCATGCAAGATAGGGACAGACCCCGTGTTGCGGGTCTGTCCCTGTTATGCACCTGTCCCTGTTGCGGGTCTGTCCCTATGAGGCTGTTCCGCAATTTTGTGGGTGCGAATTTATTCGCACGATTTTTTTGTCCCTGTCTTGGAGGATGAACATGCCGGATGTATTTGGACCTGTCGCGATAAACAGGCTGCGCCTGCCGAACCGGTTCGTTCGGTCCGCCACGTATGAGGGTCTTGCGGCCGAAGATGGCCGCGTGACCGACGCCCTCGTGTCTCTGTACGAGGAACTCGCGCGCGGCGAAATCGGCCTCATCGTCGTCGGTTACGCCTATATTCAACCGAACGGAAAGGGCGGCCCCGGCATGCTTGGCATCTGGTCGGACGAACATATCGAGGGTCTGGCTCGACTGACGGAAGCTGCCCACGAGCACGGCGCGAAAATCGCCTCCCAAATCGTTCATTGCGGGCGGCAAACACTTCCCGATATTATTGGCGGAACGCCCGTGGGCCCATCACCCGTGCCGACCGCAAGACTCGGCGTCACGCCGCGCGAACTTACCGTATCCGAAATCGAGGATATCATTGCGAATTTTGGCAAAGCCGCCGCTAGGGCGAAAACGGCGGGGTTTGACGCCGTCCAGATTCATTGCGCCCACGGCTACCTCCTGAATCAATTCCTGGCGAAAAGCTCAAACCAGCGGAGCGACACGTACGGCGGCAGCATCGAAGGGAGGGCGCGCGCTCTGTTCGAGACGTATGCGCGAATACGCGACGCGGTCGGCGCTGATTATCCGGTTCTCATAAAGATGAACTGCGCCGATTTCGTGGAAGGCGGCCTCGAACTCGAGGAATCCCTCTGGGTCGCAGAGCAACTCGCGCGGATGGGCATCGACGCTATCGAGGTGAGCGGCGGCGTGTGGGACACTGTGCCCGACGAAGGCAGGACCATCCAGAAAGGCGTTCCTCGAAGGCGGCCCGAAGCGTATTTTCTCCCGCACATAGAGAAGTTTAAGAAAGCAGTTGGCGTGCCCGTTATCGCGGTCGGCGGCATCCGCGTGCTCGAAACCGCGCAGAGCATACTTCGCGAAGGCAAGGCAGACCTCATTTCGATGTGCCGCCCATTCATCCACGAGCCGCATTTGCTGAAACGATGGCGAAGCGGTGACTTATCGCCTGCGGCCTGTGTCTCATGCAACCGGTGCCTCGCCAAAACGC
>CAYVDS010000293.1:3302-4259 GCA_964450145.1 uncultured bacterium | reverse complement strand
GGATTCTTAAGATATTGCCAATGCCACTTTTCATACATTGCAGCGCCTCCTTAAAATCGGGGAAAGGGGAAACGGTGAGTGAAACGACTTCGACTCGCTTCTTGTTCCTCGTCTCCAGTCTCTTATTCCCTCCCCTAGTGACCGTAGCAGGGCGGGTAAAGAATCCCCGCCGTCTTCCAATCACAATATACCCCACTTGAACGGGGGGCGCTGTGACTTCCGTCACACATGAGGCGAAAGGAGCAAGGCGAAAGGGCGCCGCGAAGCGCGGAGTTCCGGGTTTCGGGTTTCGAGTTGAAAAAAGGCAAAAGGGAATCGACACGCAATGATGAGTGATGAATGCTGCTGGAACATGAATGGCGAATCGCCGTCGTGTCCGGAGACAAAAAAGGAGCGGCGGGTATAAACACCGGCACCGCTCCTTTCACCAACAATCGCCGTCAAGACGTTGATACCGAGTTACTGGAATCAAAATCAGGGAAAGAGATTCTTCACTTCGCTCAGAATGACAATCCTTCCCCAGTCCCGTTTCTTATCCAAACTAATCACGCCAGGGACGTGATCAGGCTGCTCAGAACGACAATCATAGCGCTTGTCGCTTACTTGAATTTCCAGATGATCCGCAGGGTCGAACGAACGCCCTCGGGCCGATTCTCGGCGGCGGTCTCGAAGTTGACTGCGCCCATGAGCGTCAGCGCCTTGTTGATGTGCCATACGAGTCCCGGACCGATGGCGAAAACTTCTTCCTCGGTATCGTCTTCAATGCCGGGCGGACCGCCATCGAAATCGTCCTCCTCGAGCTGTTTGAGATAGTAGCCCGCGACGCCGACTCTTAACGCATCCGTCACGGCGTAGTCTGCGGCGTAGTTCAGGTGTATCGCCTGGCCCGCTTGAACATCAAGCGCCGGAGCGCGGTTGTCGTTCTCGGACGTCCACAGGTAGTGGAATCTCAAACTG
>CAYVDS010000293.1:2989-3292 GCA_964450145.1 uncultured bacterium | reverse complement strand
GGTGGTGAGTTTGGGAGTGATATCATAGGTGAAGGCGTAATACGGATTGATCGCCCACACGTCGCCGCCCGCGTTCAGGGCGTTATCCTCGTCGTTTTCGCCCGTCGG
This sequence comes from uncultured bacterium, assembly GCA_964450145.1. Taxonomy (GTDB): domain Bacteria; phylum Abyssobacteria; class SURF-5; order SURF-5; family SURF-5; genus JACRIR01. The sequence continues at coordinate 3,184 of CAYVDS010000293.1, read as the reverse complement.
CATTATGACCTCGAATTCGAACCGGTGGAAATATGGGCGGCCGAAAACCATATGAGGCCCCCATTGGAGGAACGGCCCCACGAGCACGTCGCCGACTCCGTCTTGCGTGGTCAACGGAGGATCAGCATCTAGGGCAACCAATGGAATGAAGACATCGAGGCCAGGATTGCCGCCGAGAAATTGCACATCGGATTG
>CAYVDS010000293.1:0-2979 GCA_964450145.1 uncultured bacterium | reverse complement strand
CCACGTCGTTCAGCCCGGGTATCGTGTGACCGTCGCCGCCCTTTATGTCGTCCGCCGAGTAGTATTGAAAATACTCTTGCAGATACCAACCTGGGCCCGGTGACGCGCCGTCAAGGAAGTTGGTGAATCCGAGATTGATGGGTGGCTGGTTCAGCGCAAGGACAGGCGCCGCAAAACAGATGAGCGCAATTGACAAGATAAGACCGACGAGCTTCTTCATTGCCTGCTTCCTCCCCTTTTCTCCCTCTACAACTCCCTGGGAAACCCTTTAAGTGGGGACATTGTGTTGCCAGGGTTCCCCAATTAAAGGCAGCCTCGCTGGACAGATGTTGGACATGCTAGCAAAAACGCTCCCGGATTTCAAGGAAAAAAGCATTCGGTAAACCTATAAATCACCGGTAAATAAGACCTTACGAGTCCAGTTTGCTCTGCCTGCTGCCCGCGTGAACTTGAGATTTCAACCCATTTCGTGTATCATTGCGCAAATGCAACTGGGAGGAACCCCCGCTGAGAGGAGCAATTCTATGGAAGAAACGAGATTCTTACTTGGAGCAAAGGACCTGCCGAAAACGTGGTACAACATTTTGCCTGACCTTCCGCGGCCTCTGGACCCGCCGCTGAACCCGGCGACCAAACAGCCGATCGGGCCCGACGCGCTCGCGGCTCTGTTTCCGATGGCTCTGATCGAACAGGAAGTATCGAGCAAGAGCGAAATTCCGATCCCGCCCGAAATCCTTGATATCTATGCCTTGTGGCGGCCGACGCCGCTCAGGCGCGCGAGGCGGCTCGAACAGATGCTGGGTACGCCCGCGAAGATTTTCTACAAGGACGAGAGCGTCAGCCCATCGGGCAGCCACAAACTCAACACCGCCGTCGCTCAGACTTTCTACAATAAGCAGGATGGCACCAAACGCATCGCCACCGAGACGGGTGCGGGCCAATGGGGAAGCGCGCTCTCGATCGCCTGTAAGATGTTCGACATCTCGTGTCGCGTTTACATGGTAAAGGTGAGCTACCAGCAGAAACCGTACCGCCGCTCGCTCATGCAGCTATTCGGCGCAGAGGTCATCCCCAGCCCGAGCAAGCTTACAAAATTCGGACAGCAAGTGCTGAACGACGACCCCGATTGCGCCGGTTCGCTCGGTATCGCAATCAGCGAAGCGATGGAAGACGCAGTCACCTCGAAGAACACGAGGTATTCCCTTGGAAGCGTGTTGAATCATGTGTTGCTTCACCAGACTGTTATCGGGCAAGAGGCCAAGAAGCAGATGGAAATGGCGGGCGTTTACCCGGATTATGTCATTGGATGCGTGGGCGGCGGCAGCAACTATGCCGGTCTGGCGCTTCCCTTTATGCGCGATAAGCTAAAGGGCGGAAAGAAGGCCCGCTTCGTCGCGGTCGAGCCAAGGGCTTGTCCTTCCATCACAAAGGGAAAATATGCTTACGACCACGGTGACACCGCCAAAATGACGCCGCTGCTGAGACAGCACACGCTCGGCCATGTTTTCATTCCTCCCGCAATCCACGCCGGAGGATTGCGATATCACGGAATGGCTGGCATCATCAGCCTGCTTTGCGCCGAGAACTGCATGGAGGCGGTCGCCTACCATCAAACCGATGTCTTCAAGAACGCGATGCTGTTCGCACAAGCTGAAGGCACCGTGCCCGCGCCCGAAACCTCCCACGCCATCGCCTCCGCCATAGACATAGCGAACGAATGCAAGAAAACGGGGGAGGCGAAGACGATTTTGTTGAACTTCAGCGGACACGGCTATTTCGATATGGGCGCGTACGATTCATACCTCGCCGGCAAGCTCGATGATTATGAGTGCACGCAAGCGGAAATAGAGGCAGCGCTGCAGTGCCTGCCAAAGTGACGCCGCGCAAGGCGCGGGGTTTCGAGTTTCTGGTTCCTGGTTTCTAGTCAAAAGAAAACAGTAAACCACGGGGGACACGGGCCCTTGTTTTCCCGTGTTCCCCGTGGTTATGATTTTCAACTCTTTCTCCAGTTCGCGCCATTCGTGATCCGAATTCTTTCCGTATTCTGCGCAACCTGTGAATTCACCTTTTTCTTCGTATGGTTATCTTGATGCGAACCATTCGTGATTACACAAAGAGGAGGAGAAATGGCCTTCACTACCCTGAAGTATGAAATCACCGACGCAGTCGCGACCATCACGCTCAATCGTCCTGAAGTCCTTAACGCCATGAATAAGGACATGTTTGATGATTTGAACAACGTTTTTGACACGGCGGGAAGTGATTCCTCCGTGCGAGCCGTTGTTATTACGGGAGCCGGCCGCGGTTTTTGCTCGGGCGCGGATCTGAGGTCGCTCTTTTCGGAACCGGATGTCGCCGAGCCGGCTTCCTTCAAAAGCTATCTTCGCAGGATTAACGAACTTATTCTGAAAATCATGCGCGTTGAAAAACCCGTGGTCGCGGCAGTTAACGGGCCGGCCGTCGGCGCCGGGTGTAATGTCGCTCTGGCGTGTGACATCATTTACATGAGCCGCCAAGCGTACCTCTCGGAAATATTCGTAAAGCGCGGGCTCGTTCCCGATTTCGGTGGGCTGTACCTGCTCACGCGTTACGTCGGTCTGGCGAAAGCGAAGGAACTGATTTTCACCGGCGACAGGGTGAGCGGCGAGGAAGCGGTCAAGCTGGGGATCGCCAACAGAGTGGTCACTGCCAAGCAGTTGTTGCCCGAGGCCATGAAGTTCGCGCGGCGACTCGCAGGCGGCCCGACCGTTGCAATCGCTCTCGCAAAACTAGGCATCCACCGTGGACTCGATAGCGGCATGGACGCCGTTTTAGAGTACGAAGCGCTCGCGCAGGCGGTCATTAGAACCACCAGCGACACATTCGAGGCGATCTCCGCATTTCTGGAAAAACGCGACCCGAAATTTCAGGGAAAGTAAAAGCTTGAATCCACAGTAACTATGATATATGAGAGCTTGAGCCTCTCATTGGAGAGGGTTA
>CAYVDS010000292.1:0-4348 GCA_964450145.1 uncultured bacterium | reverse complement strand
GTGGTTCCAAACTCTCTCCTTTTCTTCTTCTTTTCCAGAATCAGCGAAAATCTGCGCAATCTGTGGACTCCGCCTCTTTATTTCAGAAACCGCTCTTCAATGAAACCTGCAATCGCTTCGATATCGTTTATATCAAAACGAGGGCAATCGACCGTAAGCGGCGTATCGCTCACCAGCGCGATACGATTGTCCGCGGCCGTGCACAACGGCTGTTCGTGCACTGAGGAGCGGAACACCTCGATCTTCGGCTTATCGAGCCGCTTGAATCCTTCCGTTATAACCAGGTCCATATCCGGATAGAACCGGTTCACCAACTCATCGAGAGAAGGCTGCTGTTCGTAACGCTGAATGAGAGCCATCTTGTTCGGCGACGAAATCAGAACCGCGTCGGCGCCTGAATGAAAGTGGCGATAGGTATCTTTCCCTTCGCGGTCCATCTCAAACCCGTGGACGTCGTGCTTCACGGTCGCGATGCGGTATCCCCGACTCTTCAGAATCGGCAGCACCTTTTCAATGAGCGTCGTCTTTCCGCTGTTGCTCTTGCCGACAATCAAAACTATAGGAGGCAAATCACTCGACCTCCGGCATATCAACGAGTTGAACCTTCACGCGCTCGCCCTTTTTGCGCAGCTTCTCGCCGCGAGGAAATAAGATGAGACCCTTCGCGAGGTCCATCGACAGCAATATGCCCGACCCCTGCGGGCCGGTCGTAGATGCGTAATACTCCGAGCCTTCCTTGCGGACGACCGCGCGGAGGAAGTGTGCCCGCTCGGGCTTCTTCTTGATATCCTCTTCGAGAATGGCATCGACCTCGGGACGGAACAGCCTGCGCCTGCCCATCATTTTCAACAGCGCGGGCCTCACGAGCTCCTCGAAAATCACCATCGAAGAGACCGGATTGCCGGGAAGCCCGAAAACCGGTTTCCCCCGGAGCAGCCCGAAGACGGTCGGCATGCCGGGCCTTATCGCAACCCGGGTAAATAGAAATTTCACACCGAGTTCCTCGAGTCCGTTTTTGACGTAATCGTAGTCCCCCACCGACACCCCCGCCGAGCTCACGATCACATCGGCCGAGAGACCTTTCTGCAAATGCGAGCGCACGTCTTCGATTGTATCGCGCGCAATTCCCAGATAAAGCGGTTCGCCGCAGCACATTCGTGTCTGTGAAATCATCGTATATGAATTGCTGCTTCGAATCTTGCCGGGGGCAAGAGGCTCGCCTGCTTCGAGAAGCTCGTCACCGGTTGCAAGAATGGCGACGACCGGCCTGCGGATGACCTTGATTTTCGGTCTTCCAATGGATGCGAGCAATCCGATCTTGGCCGGGGTAATCTCCTCGCCTGCGCGGATAACGCTTTGACCGACCGCTACATCCTCGCCCGCAAAACGGACATTGTCACCCTTTTCGTGCTGTTCAAGAATCCGGACGCGATCATCAGAACCCTTCTCGGTAAGCTCGACCTGTACGACCGTATCGGCGCCGGGGGGCATCGGTGCGCCCGTCATGATGCGGATGGCCTCTCCCCTGCCGACGGAGCGGTCTGTGTATTTGCCGGCAGGCAGGTCCATCAAGACGCGGAGGGTGGCCGGGTTCTCCCTGGTAGCGCCGACGGTGTCCTCCACATGGACGGCATACCCATCCATCGCAGAGTTGTCAAACGGCGGTATCTGTTCGGTGGAGGTCACTTCCTCGGCTGCCACAAGGCTAAGCGCCTCCAGGATCGGCTTTTCGAGCACTTCGAGCGCCGGAACGGAATCGAGCACAATTTTTCTGGCTTCTTCAAAGGTAATCATGGCCGAATCGCAAAAATAAACCCTCTTCGGGGTGGCAAGAGGGCTCCCAACTCTATGCCTGACACAAGTATACGCATGCGCCAGCGGTTCATTCATTTATCAGCAAAAATCATATCAGAATTCCGGCAGGTAGTCAAGGAAACAAGAATTCTATTTTGGATTTTAGATCTCGGATTGAAAACGGAGGATGGGGTCAGTCGCGTATGAGACACCCGCTAATTCGGGGACACCTTGCGGCAAGGTGTCCCCGAATTAGCGAAATCCGTGAAGCTTTCAAATCATAACCGGGATCAGAAAGTCACATTCAAAACTTCATAGCGGAGTGTGCCGGCGGGGACCTTTATCTCAGCGATATCACCTGCCTTGAGGCCCAAAAGGGCGCGACCGACCGGAGAGGTAATCGAAATCTTGCCTGCCTTCGCGTCAGCCTCGTCGGCGCCAACCAATTTATATTCGAATTCACTGCCTCGCGCCAAATCTTTCAACTTGACGGAGCTGCCGAGGTATGCCTTGCCGTCACTTGAAGCGGTAGGTTCATGGATGCGGGCGCGGGAAAGCCGATCTTCCAATTGTGCGATACGGCTTTCAAGAAGCCCTTGTTGATGCTTGGCGCTGTCGAAGTCCGCGTTTTCGCGAAAGTCACCATGCGCCCTTGCTTTTTCGAGGATTCGCGCCATTTCGGGCCGCTTGACGTTCTTAAGTTCGTCCAGCTCGGCCCGGAGTTTGTCATAGCCTTCCTGAGTAAGCCATACGATGTCGGACATGTTTCCCTACCTCCAAGGACATAATACTTTCAGCTACGCCTGTTGTCAAGAGACTCGCCCCTTAAGGAAGGCGAAAGGGAGAAAACAAAAAAGAAAAATTCGAGGACACGATGCTCCCCGAATTTTGATGCGTTTCTTCCACAATCAACCACGCGGCAGCGTGGTCGGCTGCCCCTAAGAAGCTACGTTCCTCTTGTCATTCCCGCGCAGGCGTGAATCGACATGCTTCTTAAACAATCAACTCCGCAAAGAGGGGTTAATTGTGCAAGAAACGCGAGTTCTGTTTGAACGCGGATATGTCTTTTGCTTCTTTCAACCGTGGACCATGGACAGTGGACTGTAGACCTGGTTTCTTAGGAACGAAGCAAAGCAGTTTCTGTGTTTCTTCGAACTCAGGACTCGAGACTCAGAACTCGAGACTCCGCCTGTTTCAGGCGGCCCCCATTTCCCCTTTTTTGTTTAACTTTAGACACTTTAGATACTTCGCACTTCGCCTTCCCTTTCGTCTTTCTCCTATTCTTTTCGCTGTCCGGGAGTGTATAATACATGCCTAATGAAAGATTCAACGTATAAGGTCTATGGGTATCGGTGGGTCGTCCTGCTCTTCTACTCGCTCATTCAAGCCGTGATGCAGCTTCTCTGGATTACTTTTGCTCCGATCACCGAAGAAGCCGTGGATTATTATGGAGTTACCCCGCTGCAAATCGGCTTCTTGTCCATGAGCTTCATGGTCGTCTTCATCTTTATGTCAATTCCGGCGTCATGGGCTATCGATGCCTTCGGCGTCCGAAAAGGTGTCGGATTCGGTGTTGTTCTCACCGGTTTCTTCGCGTTTACGAGGGGGCTTTACGGAAACAATTATAACTTAGTCTTGGCGTCAATGGTCGGAATTGCGATTGCCCAGCCATTCATCCTGAATTCTATTACTACGATGGCCGCCCGGTGGTTCCCACTCGAAGAACGAGCGACCGCCACGGGTGTGGGGGTTTTGTTCCAGTACATAGGGATCATGGTTGGCATGGCGGCGACGCCGGTGCTGGCAATCAAATACGGAATCCCCGGCGCATTAAGAATCTACGGCCTCGCCGCGATCGTCTTTTCAATTTTCTTTCTGATATTTGTGAATGACAAAACTGCTACGCCGCCCGCCGAGACCGGCTTCGAGCGGACACCGATGTTCGAAGGACTCAAACATATATTCAAACAGCGAGACATGATTCTGCTCATCGTCATATTCTTCACCGGGTTGGGCATATTCAATGCAATAACGACATGGATTGAATTATTGATAGCCCCCAGAGGCTTTACGAGCGTGCAGGCTGGAACCTTGGGGGCGGTTCTGATGATTGGCGGTATTGTCGGCTGTTTCATGATCCCGCCCCTTTCAGATAGATTTCGTAAACGAAAGATGTTTATCGTTCTCAGCGCATTGATGACTCTGCCGGGACTGACCGGTCTGGCCTTTGCGGCCAGTTATCCTCTACTGATCATCGCAGGGTTTATTATGGGCGTCTTCTTCATGAGCGCCGGGCCAATCATGTATCAGTATGGCGCCGAGATTACAAATCCCGCCCCGGAGGCAACTTCTCAGGGAATGCTGACATTATCAGGCCAGATATCCGGGATCATCTTTATCTTCGCAATGGACCTGTTCAAAACAGAATCGGGCTCGATGACGCCGTTCCTGCTCGTGATGATTGCAATGGCCTCTTTGAACATCGTGCTCGCATTTTCACTCAAAGAGTCAGCAATGATTGAGGAAGGATAGCCAAGGAGCGCCTCGAATGATC
>CAYVDS010000291.1:293-4364 GCA_964450145.1 uncultured bacterium | reverse complement strand
CAAATAAATTCGCGCCTACTAAGGTTTATGCCGATTCGCCAACTGCGGGACAGTTTCAACTCGACTCGAAACTCGCGGCTCGAAACTCGCAATTCCGCGCGCTTACCGCGGAAGGTTAGCTTTAATATGCTTCTTGCCCTCGTCCTTAAAGCCATAGCGCATATAGAGAGGATAGCCCATCTCGCTCGGACCGTTCACTTGAATCTCATCGCAGCCTCTCTCGGTCGCTTCGGCCATCGCAGCCTGAAGGAGCATGCTGCCCACGCCTTTCCCCCGGAATCGGCCACCCACAATATTCTCCTCGATACAGGCATACAATCCGTTACAGCGGATCGCCTCAGGGTATGAAAGCGTTGTCACGCCTGCGACTTCGCCGTCTTCTTCGGCCACCAGGATCGTCCCCAATTCGGGATTCTTGACTACTCGCCGAAACATCCGCGCGTCGTCGTTCCAATCCTTGCCCACTTCACCGCCCGCTATGAGCAGTTCCTTCAACAGCCGGATCACCTGATTCTCATCTTCAATCCTCGCCTTGCGTATGTGCATGCTGTTCCTCTTTTGCCTCTGTTCAGCCCTGAACCATAAACTATGAACACAAACCCCGGGCCTTGCGCGACCTTCAAATCCCCTTTCGTCCCCCTTTGCAAAGGGGGAAAGAGGGGGATTTCGCCTTTCGCCCTTCGCCTGTTCCTTTGGTTACGCCTTCAGACATCCGCCTCCATCAACCGGCAGGACTACTCCCGTGATAAACTTCGACTCATCCGACGCGAGAAACAGCGCGGCATATGCGACGTCCCACGCCACGCCCATATGGTTCATCGGAACGGCCGCATCGCGGAGACGAATCAGGTCTTCTCGGTCAATTCCCAATCCGGCCGAGACTCCCTCTATCGCCATAGGAGTGTTGATGAGGCCCGGCATCACGGCGTTGACGCGAATGCCTTGATGCGCGTACTGCATCGCCACCGATTGCGTGAGCGAGTTGACTCCGCCCTTCGATGCGCTGTAGGCCAGCATCGGGTAAGGCTGGAACCTGACCGATGCGCGCGAGGAAATATTTACGATTGCGCCGCTGCCCTGCTTTTCCATATAGGGCAGCACGTACTTGCACGTGAGGAACATCCCCTTGAGGTTCGTGTCCACGACTTTGTCCCAGTCTTCTTCGCTGAGCTCGACCGGGCCGCCGCCGACTCCTATGCCGACGACGTTGATGAGGATGTCGATTCGCCCGAAAACTTGGTCGCACTTGTCCGCCATGCGCTTACAGTCATCGGCCTTGTTGACATCGGCCTCGAACACGAACGATTCTCCGCCCTCCGCATCGAGCATCCGTTTCGTGTCTGCGGCGGATTCCACGCGATTGTCCACCAACATGACCTTCGCGCCCTGCCGCGCGAAAAGGAGCGAGATCGCCCTGCCGTTCCCCAACGTCTCGCCCGGCGTCGACCCTGCGCCGACCACTATCGCCACTTTTCCCTTCAATCGCTCACACATAACGCCTCCTTTTTCTCGACCGTCGAGGACGCGGGGGGCCCAGAGCGTCGTGCTCTTTTCGCCTGCGCCCCTCCGCGACCTCTGCGGTCAGGCTTTTTCTTGTATGGCAGTGGTTGAGAATCATGATATCCGCTGAGATTCCGGATTTCAAGAGACAGGATCGATGGGAACCCGCCGATGAACGCCGATACACGCCGATGAAAATCCCCCTCTTAAGATTGTCCCACGATTGGCAAACGGGCGCCCCGCCGAGGGGGGGTAGGTGCGAATTTATTCGCATAATGTTTTCGGGCTTTTCCCACGTCGCACATGCGAATAAATTCGCACCTACAAAATTACGGGACAGCCTCTCTTTCCCTTTTTGCAAAGGGGGGAATGGAGATTTGCAGGTGCAGCTGCCGAGAATTTGTGAAATCGTCGAGAGGGACCTTCCCATACTCCGCACCGCCGTGGAAAATATGCGCCAGGAATTGAACGAGAGAGAGCCGGGAAAGTGAGTGAGTCTGAGAATTGATAAGCTATTGAAAGAACCACGAAACCAGAGACAGTTCATTGACCCTTATTCTACTACGACCCCTTGAAGCACTCGGGGCCATTCTTCCGACCGTTACCAGTTTCCTCGAAGCCAAGTCTTGTATGCTTCGATACATTCGGCGCCTTCCGGAGACTTGCCTTTCCATTCCAACGAAGTAACGCTTACGCGGTATTTCTTGCCCTTGCGCAAGCAGACCACGACGATGCCACCGGTTTCCTCGCCCAGATCAAAACCTATCACCTCAACCGCTTCGCCGACCACGAGAGCCTTGAACGGAGTTGCCACATTGTCTTGAAGCATAGTCAGGAAGCCGGTTTCTTGCTCCTCGTCACCGTAAGCGTCTACGATGGCTTCTTCAATAAGCTCCTGAATCCGGGGGTTACCTTTCCTCTGATTCTTCATTTCCTTTGTCCTCCTCTTTCCTGCCAATTCCGAAGAGTTCTGGCTCCGGCCGATCCAAGGTAAATCCCATATCCTGATATGCTTTCAGCCGTTTCGCATGCATCTTCTTCAGCACCGGTACCTTTGTGTCAGCATAATCATATACCTGCACTAGGCTCTTGTCTTCGCATTGTCGCATCAGGCGGCCCGCATATTGCACAATTCTTCCTCGAAAGGACACGGGGAATGTCAGAAACAGGGTATCGATCTTAGGGCAGTCGAACCCTTCTCCAAGGTAGTTGCCTGTCGCGATAATCAGCATCTCTTTTTCCGATGGCATTTGTTGAATCGAAGTGAACATTCCGTCGCGCGTTCTTTTCTTCAAACTACCGTGCTACACGAACGGATTTTTACCCATCTGGCGCATTCTCTCCGCCAACAGCCGACAGTGTTCCCGCCATTCACTTAAGACAAGGACCTTATGGCCTTTGGCCAAAGCCTCATGAACGTCCGCACAAATGGCAGAAGTGCGTTCGGCATCCTTGATTAGTTCCCGGAAAATCTCCTGAATGTGGACGTCCTGGCCCTCAGGTTGTTCAAAACAAGTCTCCCGGACGATCAAGCGCAGATCGAAGGCATTATCCGCCTCGGTGTGCCGTTGAGAAATCCTGTGCCGTATCGGGCCGCATTGCATGGCAATAATATCCTGGAGTCCGTCCCGGCGGTAAGGTGTGGCAGTAAGACCAAGACTATGACGAATTGGCGCTCTGTTTATCACCTTATCAAAGGACACCGCTGGAATGTGATGACATTCATCCACAACAATCAACCCATACTTCTCCAGTGTCTCCTCGATGTCAGACTCATTGTTGAGACTCTGGATCATGGTGAGGTCTATCAGCCCGCTTTGTCGATTGCGCCCGCCACCGATTTGTCCGACTTCTTTCTTGGTTAATCCCAGCGAATTCATGATTTGAACCCGCCATTGGTCCAGTAGAGGTTTCCGGTGTACCAAGACCAAAGTGGGCACTCTTCTTGCCGCGATTACGGCGCAGCCCATTACGGTTTTGCCGATACCCGGCGGAGCCACCAGCATTCCCTGTTCATGCGCAAGAAGACCCTTGACAGCCTCTTCTTGCATTGGCTTGAGCTTTGCATGGAAATCCAAATCCAGTCGCTTCGCATCCGGACGCAAGTCCGCGATAGCAAGCCGACTGCCGGCTTGTTTCACGGCATTCTTGAGTTCTGAGAGCAAACCTCGGGGTAAATGGAGATGCGTGAGGTCTTCCCCATAGCATTTGACAAATCGGGGTGTTCCATACGTCGAGAGACGCAGCTTCTGCTTTTTGTGAAACTCAGGATTGTGCACGCAGGCCAAATGCTTGATTCGGGAAAGCAGAGACGGAGGAAGCCCGGACTTTTCAACAGAAATCTGTGCTCGGAGCACACACCGTATTTCGGGCGGCGGATGTTCCTTCTCGGAGGGCTTGATGACTACTCCGAAACTCTCAGGACCGACGGTAACGGGAGGCAGCAGTTCCAAGAGAGCATCCAATTGCTGAAGTGACAGGCGCTTAACTTGGCTAAGAAAGGCCCACTGGTCGGGCCACGGCTCAAGCTTCTCATTCAGGAATTCGGTGTTTCCCAATGCTCGAACTTTC
>CAYVDS010000291.1:0-273 GCA_964450145.1 uncultured bacterium | reverse complement strand
GAAAGAATCGGTCATAGCTCGACAAGTCCATTTCCGCCCGCGTCACCATGGTTTCTCGGAGGAGTGAGACCCCTAGTCTGCGCGCTGATACGGCGGAAACGGAAGTCGAGAAGAATATCCACACATGGGCTCCGTTGCCTGATCGAGAGCGTTCCAGATAGGCGGGAACCTTCCAGCGACCACACGTTGCCAAATATTCGCGCGCATCGAGTTCCCACCCTGTTCCATCGAAATCGCACGCAAGAAACCAACACGTGTCATCTTCAAGAATCG
>CAYVDS010000290.1:2602-4381 GCA_964450145.1 uncultured bacterium | reverse complement strand
GGTTTTTGCAGATTTTTGGCAAAACCCAAGCCCAAAGTGTTCAAAATGAGTCTAAAGGTCCTCGTATTCATACTGCGGAGGCGGGCCGGGAGGATAGCGGCTCTCGATGTAGTAGTTTGACGCCTTCTCGCAGAAATCCAGGAAATCTGCAAAACTGTTGTCGAAGTTGGAAACTTGTTTCAGAAGAGCGTCGAGTTCGTGAATTCTCGGAGGTTTCCTTCCTTGGAGAACGAGATATCCCTTCAAGTATTTCTCGATTGCTTGCTGAATATGGAACGCGATGGAATCGGTGTACCCTTGCTCATCGTACAGCAACTGTGCCGTTTCTATGTCATGCCGTCCTCGTTCAAACCATTCCAGCGCCTGCTTTCGAAAGGCTTCATCCTTCATAAAGGACTTCTCCTTTCTCGAGTATTTCCTCGACAAAGAAGTCCTTTATCGCTCTTCTTGCTTCCAGTTCTTGTTCGGTATAAACAAGGGGCGCCACCGGAACGCTATGGCTCAAGTCGCGGAGGAGCCTTTTGATTTCGGTCCATCGCTCAATTGGTTTCTGGTCGGTGTTCTTGATTATGAAAAGATCAATGTCGCTGTCCTCAGACGGCTGTCCATAAGCGAAAGAGCCGAAGAGGATGATCTTCTTTGGTTGGTATCCTTGCACGATCTTTTCGACCATGTCACGGATAGTTTCTCTGATTTCTTCGCTGCCGGTCACCAGCTTGTTTCCCCCGCTTCTTTGGTACAAGACTTCCTCTTCAATCATGCTAATTATAAGTAAATATTGCGCCAATATCAAGCTTCTCTCCACCGAAAAAGAATCTGAACCGCCGAGGGCGCAGAGGGCCGCTGGGGAAAACGGCACAATCTCAATATCCTCGCCGCTTGCTCGGCGATGTTGCTCCCTCGCTTCATGGTCACCGATCGCGGCCGTTGGACCGCCGCAGGGCGGCGAAACAACAACCAAACAAAAAGAAGGAGCAACATAGCGGATTTCACTGATTACACGGATTAGGAAGAAGAAAAAGAATCACGCCAGCGGCGTTATTAGAACACAAATTACACAAGTTGCACGAACAACTTCCTCTTTATCATTCCCGCGAAAGCGGGAATACATTCTCGAACACATCTGCCCAAGAAAAGGAATCTGCACTGCAGAGGGCGCGGAGGAAGGCGGAGGAAGAGCGGAGAAAAGCAAAAGGGACAGCGAAAAAGTCATTCTGAGCAAAGCGAAGAATCTCATCATTTCCGCGTGCTCTCCGTGCTCCCCGTGGTGAAATCTTTCTTTGTGCCTTTCTGCCGCGTACTCATCCTGGCCGCCAACTGTCATAGTTGGGGTTCCGTCGTGAAGCGCATTTTATCTGTAATTTCTCTAATCTTTGCGCCCATCAGTCCAACCCTGAAGCCGGATGTCCGTATAGCGCCAGTAGCCCTGGAAGACAGAACCATGAGCAGAATCAGACTCAGAAGCGGCACGAGCATGCCCAGCACCCAGAGCGCAGGAAGCCCCGCCCTGAGCGACGACGCCAACTTGTAAACGTAGTAGATCTGAATCGGGAGCAAGATGAGAAGGCCGAAACGCAGGAAGAAAATACAAATCAGGCTAGCCAGAATGCACCACAAAATCCCTTTTTGAGCTTTCGCGATCCGAAGCGTTTCCTCAAGGCTGTAGATTTCCATCGGTCAACTCCTTTCGTACATTAGGAACAGCAACCTGCTTCCTTGCTCAATAGGCGTTCGCTCATTCGCCTAGCAACCCCGCAAAACTATCGAGGGATTCAGTGC
>CAYVDS010000290.1:0-2592 GCA_964450145.1 uncultured bacterium | reverse complement strand
AAATCATGGAAATCGTCAAATTGCGGCAATATCCTGATCTTTTTGTCGGTTCTCACCAACAGGAAACCTAACATTCCTCCATCTGGACTTATGGACTTTATTTCTCTCGCGTGGATTGTCAACTTCCGTATGAGACTCACAAGTTCTATGGAACCGTCTTTCCGCAATGTGATTCTATAAGGAATTCGGAGGACCAAGAAATAGAGATAGAATCCCAGAAACAAGAGCGAGAAGCGGGAAGGCACCCATCAAAATACCGATGAGAAGCGGTGGTCCTGATTTACCATTTGAAAGGAATGGAATGCTTACCGAAAAGACAATCATACCGAGAAAGGAGATGCCCATGAAGATCAGCAGGATTCGAAATGAGCGGGGAAGATACAACCTGTATATGTTGTCCTCGTTCAAAGCGCCTGCTCACCCCCCACTTCAGAAGGAAAGAACGATTGCATAGCGCGCCGGGTATTCCGTGACGATGCAGCCATAGGCGTAAGTCCCGAGCTTGGCTGCATATCCAAAGCTCGTTGGGAGCACATGCAGCCCAAACTGTCCGGTCGCTTGAATTCCAAAGTCAATTGGACTTAGTGTAAGCATGGTCGCAAAAAGGAGGGCTGCCAATGCCACACGCATAAATGCATATTGTCTCCAATAGCATACGGGAAGAACTATTAGCGACAGGAGCATAAAGTAGAAGAGGGAGTGCTTCAGACTGATGGAGCTCATTGCAATCCAGCTAAACAAAATCCCGAAAACAATGCCCAGTGTCTTCAAACATTTCATGAGCGTGTTCATATGACCGTCACTCCGTCAAGCCGCAGGACTCTCTCTTCAAGGTCACAGATTGTGACTGCGAAACCATTGCGCGGATTCTCGTTCAAGGTCACAAATTGTGATCTTAGAAGTTTGGCTTTCCTCCCAGTCCCTTTCCGTGACGCAACTTCCGTCTTTTTTGACTCCTGTGCGCTCTCATTGAACGACTACCCCTCCTTAGTTGCTCGTGACATGTGAAGCGAATATGGATGTCACTTTGTCATGCGAAATTTCCATTTCAATATAGCCCATCACATCCGACTCCATGGCTTCCCCATCATATACCCCGGGCTTCTTACCTTCGTAGAAATAGATGAGCGTTTCTCCGCGCATTCCTGATGGTGGCCCCAGTGCTCTGAGCACTGCATTTTTGTCTTTTCCGATCCAGCCGAACCAGAAGGAAACCGGTTGAAAACCCTTGGGGATCACCGGACAGGCAGCATCCGCATCAGAATGTGAACTTGTCGAGATTGCCTGAACTTGGGTTAACGCATGTTCGTCGCCACCCATTTCGCCATGGGATATGAACCAAACGCGCTGTCCAGGGACCGAATAGCAGAGCCAGTACTGACTTTCGCCCGCATCGCCCGCATGTTCGATTGAACCACAGCCCAAAGCGTCGCGAATCTCCCCAAGAGTTGTCTTCTCGAACTCGGCCACAAACCCGCCGAGGCGTATTCGCTGCACAGGGTCACTCTTGAGCGTCGCCGGAACTGTAATCGCCTCGTTGGTGGGCGGCGGCGCCATCCATTCGCCGAAAGCAGTGCTGCATAGGGAAGAAAGAATCATCAAAGCGATAATTCCACGTGCCATAATCTTCTCTCCCGCCTAACGCCTAATTTCACCGGTTGCGTTTCAGGTGTTTGTTTTAGCCGCCCACGGTCCCGAGCAGCAATGCTCCCATCTTTCTGCGGTTCTGGGCCATGCAAACTGTTGAAAGTCGAATTTCAAGGGACCAAGTATCTATCATGTAGACGTACTCTAGCCTTGCAGTGGTTGGGGTGCGACGCGCCACTTTTGCCGTGCAGGGCTGCCACATTTGCCTGCAGGGCTTCCTCAGCCCAAGCCGACTCGCCCGATCGAGACCACCCCCACAAATCTCGAGGTGGAAGAAAGATGTCACCATCGTCTGGGTCACCGACTCCAACTGCCAATTCAGTGGCAACTGCGAGCGCAGTGAGAGCACACGCCACCGCAGCGCGCTTATCGTGGTCTCGGATTTCCGCGAAGCCGGTCGCTAACTTCCGACCGGGGAGAAGAAACTCCATCAGCTTGTCTAGCCCATTTGACTCGACCAAATAAACCCAGTACCGATCCGAGGCGTCTCGGTGCAACACGGGAAGATGTTGCTCATCGATCAATACAGCCAAAAAGAGATTCGGAAAGGCTTCTGTAATCGCAGTTTGATGGATCGGCTCGATATGACTTGCAGGCGCAACTGACAGATTGCCCCGCTCGGCGGCCTTTAGCACCAAATTGGCAAGTTGCGTCGCATGCTTATGTAACTTCTGGCCAACCGGCGAGCTCGTCTGCCCGGGTTTTCCCCACTTCTGAAATACTCCGCGGGAAAGTAGGGCTTCTGCCGACCTGTAGTGGGAAACAAGCCGCAAGTGTCGCGTTAAGGGGCCGTCGATGGCCACGGCGAATAGCTGTCGTGGTTCAGCCAAGAGGACTTCAATTTTTCGAGCCCTTTCTCGCGAATCGGACCTGGCCACCTCGCACGACCACCTGACGGTCTTCTCAGACCACTCCATGAGGCAGAAGCATGTTGTGTTCTTGCGC
>CAYVDS010000289.1:0-4386 GCA_964450145.1 uncultured bacterium | reverse complement strand
CGCACGAGATTTCCACGGCTTGATAGCTCTTAAATACTTAACCTAGTATAATTAATGGGTGACCCCTTATGGGGAACCGAAATTCGCAGATTTGCGTAGCGTGGGAGAGCCGCAACTCAGTAATACAATCCTCGCTTGAACACGTTCGCCCTCTCTGGTATACTAAATCATCTCCGGCTAACCGGTATATGTCCTGAGTTTATCAGGGAAGATGAAACGACCTCGAATGCTAAACAGAAACCATATGGCACCCGCCAACACCAAATTGGTGGCGGGTATCCTCCATAAAGAAGCCACATTTTTTTTAGGGCATAAGTAGATTTAAAGAGGTGGCTGACAGAACTAATGACTGTTCCTGCCTGTAACACACAGTCCCTGGAACTGGTTCGATGGGCAATTTCCATTGCGGTTCCGGCTCTGTCCGGCCTCGTTGGCGTTGCCGTTGGTGCTTGGCTTACGGGGTGTCGAGATCGAGAGCAAAGGCGTCTCGCCTACATTGAAAAACAACTCAAGGGTTTCTATTCTCCGATGCTGGGGCTCCGAAATGAAATACGAATGCTCGGCGGACTCCGGAATCGAGTCCAAAAGACTGCGAACGCCGTATGGGAAGGACTTTGTGTGCAGGCTCGCAATGCGGGCACCAATACGCTGAGCGCTCTCACCGAGAGAAGAGGCTCCGAATTCTCCAAAATTATCGAATACGACAACAAGAAGCTTCGCGAGGAGGTAATGCCGGCTTTCCGGCAGATGGCAAAGCTATTCCGAGAAAACCTGTGGCTTGCCGAGCCGGACACTCGCTCGCATTATGAAAGCCTTATCGAGTTTGTCGAGATTTGGAACATGTGGCTGGCGAAATCCATCCCTGGAGAGGTAGTTGAACGTCTGAATCACTCTGAAGAGAAGTTGAAGCCGTTTTACCAGCACTTGCAGGAAACTCACGACAAGCTGCGCAATAAACTACGAGATGGGAGCGCATGACAGCCGCAAGTAATCTGGGACCATTCTTCAACCCAAACATAGGGAGCCTCACCATATCGAGAAGCCAGTTCGGTTGAAAACGAATGCCTGAAGCAAACAACTCGTTACAAGGCGCGCAGTGTTATGCCGCTAATTTCGCAGCCCAAGAAATGCTATGTATAAACCATATGAGCCAAGTTGAATGGCTAATCCCGCACAGGAGTCGAGCAAATGGCAGAAGCAAAAATCAATGAATCCTGTATAATCGGCTTGCCCACATGCGGCTATGCCTTTAGTAGCAGTCGAATGGCATTCATTGCTACCCCCGCTGACGAAGAATTTGCACTCGAATTAGATATTCTGAAAGGCCTCCTTGAAGAGAAAGAGTACGAATCATACATTGCCCTGCAGCGGCTAGATCCTGCAAGGCTAGCGTTTTGCACTAAGATTTGCTCCAAGATCATAACTTCTCAATTCTGCATTGTTCTTCTCAACTCTTCATCCCACAGGGATGAGCCCCACATCAAGATACCAAATCCCAATGTGCATATGGAGTATGGTCTTATGCTGGCTTTTAAAAAGTTCATCCTTCCATTTCAGCATGAGGGAGATGCTTTGGCATTCAACATCCGGCCCCTAGATACCATCGTGTATAGCAATAAGAATTTCAAAGAGTGTGCAAATCGTGCTATTGATGAGGCTATTTTGCAGACGGGTACCACCAGTCGCCCGACTAGGGTACTGACTTCTAGTGAAAATCGTATTCGCTATACATCCGTTCTGGGACTTCATCTCACGCAAGTCAATAATGACGCTGCCAACTTCCTCTACGTACTTGGTCTTCCAATGGGCTTCTCGCTGCTCGACGGCCCGGATGTCGTCTATCTCGGCATATTCGATCTGGAGCCCGCAAAGGAAATCGTCTTCAGACTGAAATTGCTGCTTCAAGCCCTGCACAACGCGAAACAACGTATCGAGAGTATTGTGCGAAAAAGCATGCCACGCGCCGAGGTCGAAAGGTTGGCTCCTCTCATAAACAAGATCAGAGCAGAAGTGGTCGTCTCAAGAGAGATCGATAAAGAAAAGGTTGGTGCAAGGATCACTGAATTAACAAAAGGTCTTCAAACGATCCCTTGGAAGCTTGTCAACGAGGAAGACATCAAGCAAACGATCGACCAGGCATACCAAGAAATCGGTGAAATCTGATGCCAAGGAAGGGAAGAGGTCGAATTATCGCATATTCCGACATGATTTCGGTCGAGTTTAGAACGTCAAGAGGACTTTCATGCCACGACTGACTGAACAAGAACAGCAAGAGATCATTCGCTATATCGAGGCGGATAAGCCTCTGCCGGAGAAATACCGCTTTCTGCTATTTGAGGAGAAGCGCGAGGTCGAGTTGGTCTGGAATGGCAAAACCAACGAAGTCTGCAATATCGTTCTGCCGTTTCAAACCATCGAGCAGGTGGACGAGCCGCGCGCTGAAAAGCCGGAGGACACGTCACCGCAAGGATTGCTCTTTGACGAAAGAGGCCGTCAACTTAAAGGCTGGACGAACAAACTCATCTGGGGCGACAACAAGCTCATCCTCTCATCGCTCAAGAACGGCCCCCTGCGCGAGGAGATCGAGAAACAGGGCGGCCTTAAGCTGATCTACATTGACCCGCCGTTCGATGTCGGGGCCGACTTCTCAATGGACATAGAGATCGGCGGCGACACCTTCACCAAAAAGCCCAACATCCTCGAAGAGATCGCCTACCGCGACACATGGGGCAAAGGCGCCGATTCCTTCATCGCCATGATTTACGAGCGGCTGGTTCTGATGCGGGACTTGCTGGCGGAGGAGGGCAGTATTTATGTGCATTGCGATTGGCGAGTTAATAGCTTCATTCGCCTGACAATGGACGAAGTTTTTGGTACATCCAACTTTCGAAATCATCTGACATGGAAACGAACGGCGGCACACAACGACTCAAAAAAGATTGGTACGGTTTCAGATACAATCATATATTTCTCGAAGACAGATAACTGGATATGGAATCCGCAGTATAGGCCCTACGATCCTGAATATGTCGAGAACTTCTATCGACATACGGAACCCGACGGACGACGATACCGCACGCATCAGATTGAGAGAAATCCGGCACTGGGAACGCGGGAGAACCTTATTTACGAGTATCGAGGATATACACCCAAATACGGATGGATGGTTGAGCAAAGGAAACTCGAAGACCTCGATTTGAAGGGGATGTTGATTTGGTCAAAGAACGGAAAGCCGCAACGAAAGATATACCTTGGGGACGACTCGGAAGGTCAACCGATTCACGACATTTGGGATGATCTGTCAAATGTTGGTAGCCAGAGCAAAGAGAGGGAAAACTACCCCACCCAAAAGCCCGAAGCCCTACTCGAACGCATCATCAAAGCCTCATCCAACGAAGGCGACCTTGTCGCCGACTTCTTCTGCGGTTCCGGCACCACGGCCGCAGTGGCCGAAAAACTTGGCCGCAAGTGGATCGTGAGCGACCTCGGAAAGTTTGCCATCCACACGACTCGCAAGCGCATGATCGGCGTGCAAAGAGAACTCAAAGCCGAAGGCAAAGACTACAGAGCCTTCGAGATTCTCAACCTGGGCAAGTATGAACGCCAGCATTACATCGGTCTGTTATATGGGGAACCGCTAATAGACGCGAATAGACGCGAATCGAAAGAAGGCATTGGCGTTCATTCGCGTTCATTGGCGGTTAATAATCCCAGTCGTCAGGAAATGCAGCGCCGCATCATTGAACAAAAGGAAAGAGAGTTTGTGGACCTGATTCTGCGCGCATACCGCGCCGAGAAGACCGAAGGCTTCGCCACTTTCCACGGCAAGAAGGCAGGGAGGCTGGTGTCCGTCGGGCCCGTCAATTTACCGGTGACAAGGCTGTTCGTCGAGGAAATTATCCTCGAATGCCGCAAGAAGCACATCACCAAGGTGGACATCCTGGGCTTCGAGTTCGAAATGGGACTGTTCCCCAACGTGCTGGATGAAGCCCGCGCCAAGGGAATTGACATCGCGCCCAAGTACATCCCCGCCGAAGTATTCGACAAGCGGGCAGTGGAGAAAAATCAAGTCGTCTTTCACGACGTCGCAGCCATCGAGGTCAAACCGCGCGTCAAGAAGAACACCGTGGCGGTGGAACTAACCGACTTTTCGGTGTTCTATTCACAGGATTCGATTGCCAACGCGGAAGCGTCGCTCAAGGACAAATCGAGCAAGGTCGTGGTGGAGCGAGGGCAGATCGTCAAGGTGAGCAAAGACAAGAATGGAATTGTCAGCCGCGACGTGCTGACGCAGAACTGGGCAGACTGGATTGACTACTGGGCGGTGGATTTCAACTTTGAGAGCAAGCGCGAGATCGTGCGCGTGAAGAACGAAGAGAGCGGCGA
>CAYVDS010000288.1:0-4421 GCA_964450145.1 uncultured bacterium | reverse complement strand
CTCATTTTCTTGCAGGTTTTTTTTTGTGGACAGAGATTCCTCGCTTTGCTCATAAGGACAGTTTTACCTTTCGTGCAATAGGCCGCTAATAGTGAGATATTGAAAATCGCCTGCAATGAAATGCCCGGGGCGCATTGGAGTGCGCGGCAGTTCTTTCCGGCAATATCTTCCTATGTCGGAAAAACTTTCACGGAGGGAAAAGCATCCTGCTCCGCATTTACGAGAGGAACCGGATCCACTGAACAAGGCCTATGAGCACAAGCACGGTCCCCATGACGGATGCGAAAACAATGTCCCGCCCTTTGATGGCATACTCATCTATCGTGTGAAATTTTCCTTGGAAGCCGCGGCACCGCATTGCGGCATAGACGGCCTCTGCGCTTTCATAGCTGGTTATCAGGAGCATGCCCATCATATTCGCGTACGATCGGTATGTGTGCAGATTCGTCCCGGGGCGGAAACAGCGCATCTTCATGGATGTCCAAAGCCTGAGATACTCGTGATTGATCACGCTAAGATATCGGAGCATGAAGAGGAGTGTGTGGGTTATCTTGTCGGGAATGCGCAGCCATCCCAGCGAGCGGCCCAGGTCGGCGAGATGGGTTGTAGAGAGAAGGGCAATGCCCGCAAAGATGATTGAATTCGACTTGAGCGTTATAAGCAACGCATAGTTCATCCCCTCGCTTGATACACGGACGGGTCCCAGATGGAGTGTTGCGCCACCGCGATAAGTGAGAGGAAGCATCAGCCATAAGAACAACAGGAATCCATTCACGGCTGCTATCCGATATGCCACGGCGCGGACCGGAAGCTTCGCCAATGCCACCAAAACCAGAGCGATGACCGCCGCCAGAATAAGCGGCGGGTAACGGTCGATCACCGCAGTCAATGCCGAGAACGCCAGCGCAATGACCGTTTTTCCCCTGGGATCGAGGTGGTGAACAAACGAATCTCCGTCGGCAAACTTTTCATCAAGCATGCACGCTTATCCCTTTTCCCTGCGCCTCCTACTATGGAAGTATGCAGCGAGGCCCATTAACCCGACAATGTAGCCAATTCCGCCAGCGATATCAGAAAACCTTTGTTTGCGCTGCAACTCTTTGATATCTCTGTGGATCGGCGCCAACTGTCGCGCGAGCGCTTTATCAACCGCCTGCTCGATATCGACCACGGAAGGCGGTAGTTGGAGGATTGCAGAGTCATTCGGCTCGAAGGGTTTCCCGCTCGTTTTGAGGGATGGTTTCTCCATGGAGCGCGGTGGTTCCCGAGGGGACCTTGCAGGCGCTTTTTCTTCAGCGGCGGGCTTAGCCGTGGCGGGCAGGCTTTCCGGTAAATCGCCGGTGGGGAGTTGAAATTCGGCCTGATGCCCCATCGATGCGCTAAGTCGTATCAGGAGATTAGTCCTGACCGGCGGCTGAAATGAAAATCTACCCTCTGCGTCCGTCTTTCCTTCGAGAAGCTTGTTTCCTTTTTCATCGAATACTTCTATGATCGAACCCTGGCACTTCCGCCCATCATTGAAATAGCAGTCTGTGACGACGGTATTGCCCTCGACGTAAGCGAAAACATTCACCTTGTGCGCCATAGCGGGCTCAGGAACAAAGAGCCCAAATAACATGCCAAAGGCGAGAAAGACCGCTCGCGTATGAAACCGGCGTTTAGAATTTGCCAAATCCAGATTCAGCATAGGGCGCCTCCAGGATTTCCGGTTTTACCTTTCTTAGAAAGCCGACGACCAGAACAGTGACTATCCCTTCGATTAGCATAACTGGCAGATGCGCAATAAGAGCCATTTCTGCGACTCCTACGAAAGACTCTCCCGTACACACAAGCGAAAGGGCGAGCAGCAATCCGCTTAACATGACAGAGAACGCGCCGCAAGCGAACGCTGATAGTGATGAAACAAAAGCGATGGGACTTGTGAGAAAGCGCCCAAACAACATGTGGCAACACACGGCGGGGAGCGCCATATTGAACGTATTGACTCCCAGCGTTGTCAAGCCTCCGAATTGAAACAGGACCCCCTGCGCGAAAAGCGCTACGAGGATAGCGGGAAACGCGGCCCAACCGAGCAATACACCCGTAAGCCCGTTAAGCACAAGGTGGACGCTTATTGGGCCGAGAGGGAGATGAATGAACGATGCCACAAAGAATGCGCATGACACAAGCGCCACTTGCGGAACGCGGTCATAATCCATTTTCTTCAAGCCATAGCCGACGCCGGCGGCGGTGAACGCGCCGCCGGCTATAAGAACAGGCGCTGATAATACGCCTTCCGAAATATGCATAATGCGCGTCCTCAGAGAATAGTTTCAAGTTTCAGGTTTCAAAAAACCACGTTTCTTAGGCAATAAACCTCTCGTTGAGGCGTTGAAGTTCCTGAGAAACTGGCCGCTAATTCGGGGACACCTTGCCGCAAGGTGTCTCCGAATTAGCTGACGATGCGGCATCATGTCCCCGATTTTTCCCGTTCGCGCGAATAAATTCGCACTCACAGAATTGCTGGACAGACTCCCCATGCCATTATTCCATCGGCCGGGTCCTGACCCAGATGACCGCGCCGATCTCGACCGGGACTTCCTCTCCCTCGGGGCTCTTCATCCTTTCGTCTCTCTCGCTCAGCGCTGCGAACCCCCACCATCCGGCCCGAGGCATCGTATAACTGAAGACGCCATTGCAATCAGCTTTGATCACTTGGGTGACGAATGGATCAGCGGGCGCCTTGACGGCCCCGTTCTCATTGTAATATTCAACCTCGACTTCCGCAAATGGAACCAGCTTTCCGTCCTTTTTCACAATTCCGCTGAACATGTTGCCCGCCCACAGTCCATATGGTCGCACAAGCGGGACGATCTCCGTTTTGAGGCCTATTTCGACGTCCCAGCCTTTCTCGAGCCCCAACGCATTCACTATGACCTTTGTGTAGTGTACTATCATGACGCCTTCGGCTGGTTCCCAGTAAGGCGCGGGTTCGACATAAAAAATGTGGTCGCCCGGCCGCTTAATCTTGTATGTCGCCCGAAAAGCCGAGTGGCCTTTGTAGTCCACACGTTCGAGAGTCTCCAAAAGGTCCTCCTTCTTCCCGCCTGAGAGGACTCCGAATCCGGCTGGTTTCGCCATATCCATCGCATGACCTTCCATCGGGTGAATGAACATGACCTTCAAAGAAATTTCCTTGTCGTCTGCCGGCGAAACTATTTCTGTCGAAGGAATAATCATCTGAAAATGAGCGAGAGCCGGCGAAGCGAAAATCGCCATTAACAGCATGCCGGCAAGCGTGCGAGCAAACGTCTTCATGATAAAACTCTCCTTTCCTGCGTAAGAATCATCAAAAGTCCACCTGAGCACGGGCTCCGAGGACGAGCAACGTGTCTTGGACAACGCCGGTCAAACCTGCGCCGATGCGCAAGTTGCCAATCTGTTCACCGACGCCGCGCCAAAAAGCAGCAAATCGTTAATGCCAGGCACGGGAATATGCTCCTCCTTTCGAGTGGCTCAACCGAGCGCGACAAACTGTCATGAAAAGACCTGTCGCCCCGCTCCGGATGCTCCCTCCTTTCCGGCCCCAAAAAAAATCACGAAGGGGGCAACGTCTGCTTCTGCTGACGTGCCGACCTTCGTGGTCAGCGTTAAAGAAATGTCACACCGTTTTGGCGGGCCTTCGTGGCCCGGTTTGGTTCAGATTTTCTCGAGGATTATCTTATGATCCATCAAGCGAATTTCTCTTATGCGGGCGTTCACGGTCTTCTGCTCGCCGAACGCGCTGCAAAGATAAATGCTGTCGCCTTCTGGGCGCAGCAAATCGACGCTCTCGAGAAATAATTGCTCCTTGCCGTCTTCCAGAATATACGCGTTTGATTCACACATTTTTCACTTCCCTTACTATTCCCGCCACTCGCCGGGCGAGCTCATCCATGAGGTGAGGAATGGGCTCATTCTTGAGGCCGACAATCTCGATGCCGGCAGATTTGAGCGGCATCACAATCTTATGAGCCGGGCTCTGAATGATGGCCTCGACCATCGCCGGGGTTATCTCGCCCAGCATGGAATGCGGCTGAAGAATTGCGAGTCCGCCAGCGATAACGTTCACACGCGGCGCTGTTTGTCGTATCGCGTTTTCGCCGGTGGCGCCCTTGTTTGCGCCCGCCTTCATCATGGCGGTAGTGGCGATCGCGTTCGTGCCGAGCGCGATGATTTCTGTCCCTTCAGGCAGGGCGTTTTTGAGGCGCTCGACCACATGCGCCCCGATTCCGCCACCTTGTCCGTCCACAACGCCGATTATCAATTCCAAACCCTGCCCGCACACGCAGTTTTTAAGTGCATGATAGCAGAAAGGGGTTGAGCAGTCAAGAAGACGCGGGCGTTACCAGCGATTCCGCAACCTGACCTTGGGAAGTGGGTAAAGAGACGCGGAGACAGGG
>CAYVDS010000287.1:2229-4447 GCA_964450145.1 uncultured bacterium | reverse complement strand
CCGCCTTTACAAAAGGGGGGCTAGGGGGGATTTTCTAGCTAACGCTTCCGTCATTCCCGCAAAACAACTCGAAACTCGAAACTCAGAACTCGTGACTTCGCGCGTTTGAATTAGATTACACTGTTTGCATCGACTTGGCAAGCCATAATTCGTGCGAATGAATTCGCACCTACAGAATTACGGGACAGTTTCGGCGAGGATTTCCACCGCGTGCAAATCGACGTTTATCCGGCGTTCATCGGCGATTCCCCAGTTTTTCCTTTTCTTTGTGACTTTGTGTCTTGGTGGTGAAATCTTCTCGTTCTTCGCCGCCGCTGTGTAGCGGTTCGAGTCAAATTTGTGCAAAATCACTCCAAATATCTTGCGTTCGAGCGGTGTACGCGATATAATATCAATTAGTTAGATGAAAAAAGCATGCGGGCGACAAAGGCTCCCGGAGAATCCTCCTCCGATTTCTGCCTTTTCATTTTTCAGCGCTCGCCTTTTGGGCTTTCAACGGCAAACCACAAACTGTAGACCGTGAACTGAGTTTGGAACGAGCTGGCTACTCAATTTTGTAAGGTTATTCGCGCAAAATGTGACATTTCCGTACCCGTGCGTAACTGTCAAACCCGGGAAAGGGAATTGGGCTATTGGATAAGTCTTTTGGTTACTGGAGGTTATGTAATACGGCCTAGCCGGGCTTGGCGAACCCGTATTTTGGCATGGTTCGTGCTTCTTGTCTCAAAGAATAAGTGCGTGACCGACATTTCGGTCGGCGAAAGGAGTGGACCGCATGAAATCGCGAGTGCTTGCGCGTGACCCGGAGGCGGGACTCACGCTCATTGAATTGCTCGCAGCAATAAGCATTCTTGCGCTTGGCGCCGTTGCCGGGTTGACGGTTCTTGTGCAAGCGCATAAGTCGAACACTATGGCGCGCGCCAAGACCATGGCGATTAATGCCGCCCAGCAGCAGATGGAAACTGTGTTCAACGCTGCTCCCGGGGATGTGAACGTGTGGTTTAATAATCAAACCTTTCCCGTAGACAACAGGGATCCTGCGAACCCGAATGTGGGCAACCTCGTAAGTCCCGTTGTGCAACCTGATGGTACCAGAAACGCCGGCATTATTACGGTCGATCAAACCACTAATCCGCCTACCGTTACCGTCACCGTCGCATGGCAGGGAAGGGGCACGTTGGCGCCCGGCCAGGTGACATTAACCGCATTGAGAAGTCCCGCAGACAGGTGAACACTTATGCAAACGCTTAGCCGAAAAAAGCAAAAAGGCTTCACGCTCATTGAAGTTGCAATTGTTTTAGGAGTGATGGGATTTCTCTCGCTGGTGATCGCGGCCCTATTCCTGAGAACCATAGACACTTATGGAAAAATGACCACCGAAACGGACACGACAAAACAAGCCAGATATTGCCTGCAAATGGTCGCGCGCGATGTGCGTGAAAGCGTATCGGTTGCCGGCGTAAGCCCCGGCATCAGCGATCCGAATCCGGTCTCCCTCACGGGTACTGCTCGAGATGCGCTCTTACTGGTTTCGGCAAGAAGCTCGAACGGAGATTTCGTTGCGCCTGCTCCCGACTATATCGAACAGCCTCAATCCATAGTCCTCTTTTACAGAGACACAAACGCCGAAGGCATAGACCAGCTTATGAGACTTCAACTGTACTATGACCAGGATTTAGCGGCCTATACCCGTCCGTTCACTTTGTTGGCGGGAGACCCATACGTTGGCACGGATATAGTCATTGTCGATGACGCTGGGACGCAAATCAATGTCAATCGAAGGACAGGCGCTGTCGCGGGCCTGCCGCCGGTCTCACCACCGAAGATTCTTATGAACTGGACGACCTCGTTTGATTTGATCAATGATGGCGTTAATCCGATAGAGATGAGATTAACCTGTCAATTCAGAGATCGCAATAACCGTCCCGTCACCTGTCGTTTGCGAACGCAGGTCGAGCCGCGGAATTCATAGGGTCTGATTGCGGAGGAGGGAAGAATGTCATTCTTTTCGAGCCTTTCAAATAATCGAGGCGTTGCGCTCGTGGCCGTGGCCATGATAATGATAGTAACTGCTCTTTTGGCGGGCGCAATCATCGCGCAGACCTCGCAGGATTTGCAGTTGGCCGACCGCACCTTCCAGGCGGAGCAGTCGCTTTTCCTTGCAGAAAGCGCCAAGGAAAGGGCCTATCAGTTAATCAAAGATGACGATACGTTTGCT
>CAYVDS010000287.1:0-2219 GCA_964450145.1 uncultured bacterium | reverse complement strand
CATCCGGAGTTACAAAAGAAGTAACTGTGTTTTCTGAGGCGGTTTGGGAAAACGTCAACGTCTGGAACAACGCCATTTTCGGCGGTTCAGGCCAGACCGGCGGTGTGGTGAACGGCAACTGCGCCATTCACGGGTCAGTGCATCTGCTCGGCGAAAATGTGGGCTCAGGTGGCAGCTCGATCGCGGCGCTAGACCTGAACGGCACTGCGCTGATTCACAACAATTATGCAGGAATGGATGCCGCCCTCATGGCAAAGGTCCCACCTCTTCCGACAACCACATTCAATGGCGAAGTGGTATCCACTATGGACGCCAAACTGCGCGTCAAGAACGGCGCTGTTGGGGTCTCAGGTAATTCGGAAATTGGGGAACCTAATGTCGCGGGCAATTCATGGAAAGAAACGATGGACGGCATTTACATCGAGGAGGATTACGCGGACACCCGCTGGACAGGAAACCAGGTGGTAGACGGCGTGCCTGACCCCGACCATGTGTCGTCGGACAACGGCGTAAACGCGCTGTATGACCTCGGCGGTGCAGTTCATATGCCCGTCCCGGCAGAGGCATTCACGTCTGATGTGACGGGGCTTTCCTACCCTACATATGATTTGTTTTTTGCCGCCGAGGGATTGCAACTGCCTATCGATAAACTGGTACTGGACAACACGAATTCGGCGATGATTCAGGTACAGAGTGTTTCCCCCGCCGATTGGCCAGCTGGTGTCAATATAACTTACAGCGGGAGCACATTCACGATCACTGACAACGGCGCTATTGATGCTTCTCATAACAAGAACAATTCGTTCAGCTACAATTACAATGCAGGCAACGGCACGGCTACTCTTGCGATAAATGGCATGGTTGAGGCGCAGGGAAACCTTGTTGTAGGGAGGAAGAATCTGGATATCACGTACTCCGGCAGCGGAACCATCTATGCTTCTGGCGATGTTGCGACATCTGAATTGGATACTGGCATCGGTGGCGCTCCCGGCGATGACACTCGGAAAGGCGACATCGGCGTTCATTCGAATCTCCTTCCTGCAACTTTGTTCCCGTCACCCGATGCCATCGGCCTAGTGGCGCGCGATGACATGAGTTTGGCCACCGGGGCGGGCGATTCGCAGCTTTCCATGGCGGGGGCGTTCTACGCACAGGACATCGTGAAGTCCACAAAACAGAACCAGATCGCAGGCACGTTCGTCGGGCAATACTTCGATATGGGCACAAACGTTCCCAACATATATCAGGTCCCTGATCTCGTGAATCATTTGCCACCCGGCTTAATTGGCAATGCGCCGATTTTGATGTTAATCGAATTCGAGGAGCGGAGCTGGCAGGAACGAACCTTGTAAGATGCGTAAGGTGGGAGTATGCAACGAACCAAGACGATAAGCTCTAAAATCGCGAAGAGAAACGGACTCCTCATCGGCATTGCCGTGGCCGTGGTTTTCGTCACGCTCGGTATATTGAAAGAATTCCTCGGGTCATCCCCTTCTGATGAGATAATGGCGAAACCACAGACGCAGGTCGAGGTTCCTTATCAAGAAGAAGTGACAATGCAGATGAAGGTGAAAGAGAGGCTTGCGGCTGAGAAAAGGGAGAAAGCGCTTACAGCGATCGCCGAACACGAGAAGATTATGAGCCACGCCCCGGGTGCAGAAGATACGCCCGACCGCGCTATGGCGATAGGGAACCTCTACCAGTATCAAATCGGCGACTATTACTCGGCCATCAAGAGCTATCGGAATCTGGTCGATTGCTATCCGACGCATAGCCAGACGCCGCAGGCATATGTCGAACTCGCAACCTGCTACGAGCGGCTCGGCGACCAGACCCAGGCAAACTTCGTCTATCGCGAAATGGTCGAGAAGCTCGACCCCTCCCTCCAGCACACCCAATTTGCTAAAAAGAAACTGGCAGGCGAATAAACTACGGGGATCACGGGGAATCTCGGGGAAAGAGATAACTCTATAAATATGTTTTAGAGGTCTGGCCTTACGAGATATCTCGAAAGATACAGTGGTTTCAGAAGATTCGTGACATCGTTCCAAACTATCTTGGACAAGAGTGAATTTCTGTCGTGATTTCTTTTCTTCTTCTCTAATCCGTGCTAAACCCATCTTCTACAGTTGTGGCGGGGGTGATTTCATAAAACCCAATAGAATCTGTCACCGGTCACTTCAAACCCAGCCAGGGAGGGGCGGTTTAAAACCCGCCAT
>CAYVDS010000286.1:0-4501 GCA_964450145.1 uncultured bacterium | reverse complement strand
AAAAAAGAAATCCACTACATTTCCCTTGACAATATACATAGCGGATTTCACGGATCGGGGAAGAAGAAAGAAAAGAGGCATCTTAGCCACAGATGCACACGGATGGACGCAGATTTCAGGAAAAAGAAGATGATGAAATGGCGACAAGAATTCGCGATTCTGACAGTGAGTAGTAACAGATTCGCGCAGACATACACATAAGGGGAAAAGGCAGGGAAAACCGGCCGCTTATTCGGGGACACCTTGCGGCAAGGTGTCCCCGAATAAGCTCACGATGCGCATCGTGTCCGCGGTTTTCTTAACAACCGCGAAGCTGCTGTATGCGCTGGCGTATAGGCGGCAGATTCGGCTCGATCTCAAGCGCTTTCTCGTATTCCTCGAGTGCTTTTTCAACAATACCCTCCATGTAGTACATGTTGCCCAGATTCACGTGAGCCTGATAATTCTTCGGATTCGTCTCGAGGGCGAGCCTGAAATACTCCGAAGCGCGTCCCAGTTCGCCTTGCTTCGCGTAAGCAATCCCGATCGAGTTTAGAACGACGTCTGGATTAGGCGAGCCCTCGAGAGCCTTCTGAAATTCACCGATGGCGTCGCGGTGTCTTCCTTCCGCGGCCAGCACGCGACCCAACTCGTGATGGGCCGCTGAAAACTCCGGATATAATCCGATCAATGAGATGAGATGCGCCCTTGCCTCTGCGAGCCGGCCTGACTCCTGCAGAATTCTTGCGAGTTCAAAATGCGCCCGCAGATTTTTCTCGTCAACCGCGAGCGCTTTTCTGTAAAAGTCCTCCGCGCGGTCAGCAAACCCCATGTCTTGATAAGTCGACGCCATGTTGTTGTACGCGTTCACAAAATCGGGCTGGAGCCTGACGGCGGAATCGAATAGCTCGAGCGCGCGGTCATATCGGTTTTGCTCTTTGTACACGATTCCGAGATTGTTCATAACGCGCACACTGGTCGGATTTGCCGCGAGCGCTCGTTCATAAAACGTCTGTTCGTCCCTCCAGTCCCGATTTCGTCGCATTGTCAACATGGAAAAGATGATGACAATCAAGAACACGAGCGCTAAGGACTGTCGCTTTCCGAAGAATGTCTTCTGCGCGCGTTCGACCCCGCTGAAAGCTGTCGAGATGAGCGACCCCGCCAGGACAAACAGTCCCATCGACGGCAGATATATATAGTGCTCGCCTATGTAAAGGCGCGACGACGCCACCGTTGGAAATACGGGGAGCAGATTGGAGACGGGCGCGAATATTAAGAAGAACCACATCATGCAGAAAAAACGCGCCTTGTCGCGCCGCCACCCGCGAAAAAGGAAAACAATTGAAATGCAAAATATCGCGAGGCTTATCAAGAAAGAAGGTTCAGCAAGCGAACGGACAACCTCGACGCTGCGATCATAGCTCAACCGGAAAGGAAAAAGGAGCAGTTTCCAATATAGAACCACGCTCTTGATAATTGTCGCGAGCCGGTAAACAAGGTCGGACACGGAGTGAATCGCAAAACCGGCGCCTCCCTCCACCGCCGTCGCCCTCAACAAGAAGTACAAGGCCAGAACCACTGCAAAAGGCGCATACGCTGTCACTGTGTCCCACTTGAACCCGCCCTTGAATCGCTCGGTGAAACACAGGTCGTACATGACGATAACAAACGGCAGCATTACTGCGGCTTCTTTGCAGAGAAGAGCAAGGCCGAAGAAAACAGAAGCTCCGAAAAGACGGAGACGCCCCTTGGAAATTTCCGATTGCCGGAACGAGCGGTACAGTATCAGGCTGCCCAGAAAAAAGAAGGTGGCGAACAAATCGGTGCGCCCCGCTATGTAGCTTACGGCGTTGGTATGAACAGGACTCACGGCATAGAGAAGAGAGGCAAGAAGGGCAGGATATGCAAATTCCGACCTATTCACCTTCACCACAGCGGTGGAGGAGATCTGTTCCGTAATTGGCGAGTTGGCACAAATCTTTGTGGGTGCGAATTTATTCGCACAATCTTCGGAGTTTCTATGCGCAGGCGCTCGTTCGAATAAATTCGAACCCACGGAATTATGGGGCGACCTCGATGTGAGATTTTCCCGAAAGATATATCTGAAGAAATGGAAGAACAGTAGAACATTCAGGCAATGCGCGATAACGTTTGTGATATGGTACCCGAACGGGCGCACTCCCCACAGCGCATACTCGATTGCGTATGAAAGGGAGATCAGCGGGCGATAGTAGCTTGTGCTCAGCGCCGCCTCGTCTTGAGGGTTGAAGAACGGCTGTGTGAACAGAGACGGTATCAGGCGAGCGCTCTGAATTTGGTAATTGTCGACAATGAGGATTTTGTCGTCCCAGATGAACTGGTTCGGCAATGTGTTCGCATAAACCAATGCGGTGAGAATGAAAAGCGTGAGATAGGGCGCGGCGAGGTGGAATGAAGCTTTGTTACCCATCATTCTCACATTGAATCGTCCTTAACCTGCCACATTAAATCCCCCCTCGCCTCCCTTTGCAAAGGGGGGAAGGGGGGATTTCCCTGTTGGCCTTCTTACAGGTCGTTCTTCGTCGGTCTTTTCCGCGAGCATGGAACTTTCGTCTGGCATTTACCACAGCCGCCGGCGACGACGTTGAAAATCGGCACGTACTCGGCCATGACTTTCGTGACGAGGTATTCCTGGCATTTCCAGTGGTCTTTTTTCTCGGGAGTGATCGCGCCCGCCGGACATCGTTGGATGCACAGGCCGCATGTGCCTTTCGCATCATAAAGGCAATTGTCCCTGAGCCCCTTGGTACGTGGCGACGGCTCGAGTTCGAGGTCGGTCACCACGGTTCCATAGCGCCCGGCGCATCCTTTCTTGGAGATGAACGAATACGAGAGACAGAAGCTGCCCATGCCCGCGATGTAGGCCGAGTGGCGTTCCGACCAGTTGCTCGAGACGTTCTGCATCTCGAATTTTCCAGACCGCGAGGGCGCCACTGCATTGTGCCCCGCCTTCTGCAATGACTCGGCGATGTGGTCTCTCAGCGCGTTGTTGAAATCCTCGCCGTAATACCGGCTGAGATACCATTCCTTCGACGATATCCCTTCCGGGTAATTGCTCTCGATCACTTGTTTCGTGAACGGCAGGAAATAGACCACGACGGTTTTGGCGTTTTCGACCCAGTCCTGCGGCATCAGATGGTGCGGTCCGATGATGCCGTCGTCCCTCAGTTTTGCATACAGCGGGTCCCGAGCCGACGCAAACGCCACCAGCGGCTCGTCTTCATATATCTTCATTCCATCCAGTTCGGCAATGGAATTTCCCTTTCCCTTACGGACGAATTCCTTGGTCAGTTCAATGATTTCTTGCTTGTTCATGATGTGCTCCTTAAGGAAGGCCTGATGTTCACGTCTTGCAGCGCTTTGCCGCTCGTTCGCGAAACGCTGCAATACTTAACGATATAATGATATCATTCGCGCTTCCACTAAATCAAACCGGCGGCGGCGAAATGCGAGCTTTGTGATGCATGCGGTCACTTTCGAGAAATTTCTTGACGTGGCGACGGCGAGAATCTAAAATAGCACTCGAATTGCTCTCCCCTCTCCCGTTACCCCGGTATCTTTTGGAGTTTTCAGAGTATGACACGGACGATCAAGGAGCAGTTGGACCCCATTTTTCGCCCGCAGTCTGTGGCGGTTGTGGGCGCGTCGAATAATCCTGACCGATGGGGATATGCCACGCTGTATTGTGTACTGAACTGGAGCCAATTTCGCGGCGAAGTTTACCCGATTAACCCGAAAGAGGAAACCATACAGGGGCTCAAGGCGTACCAGAGCGTTCTGGATGTGCCCGGCTCCATCGACCTTGCGGTGATTGTGGTCAACGC
Organism: uncultured bacterium; assembly: GCA_964450145.1. Classification (GTDB taxonomy): domain Bacteria; phylum Abyssobacteria; class SURF-5; order SURF-5; family SURF-5; genus JACRIR01. Next base: position 656 of record CAYVDS010000286.1, on the reverse strand, counting down.
CGCGCAGGCGGTCGAGGCTTTCCGCCGGTGCGTCGAGAAGAAAGTAGGCGGCGCCGTCATCATTACAGCGGGTTTTGCAGAGATTGGTCCCGAAGGGGCCAGAATGCAAGAGGAGTTAACACGGCTCTCACTGGAAAGCGGCATCCGGTTTGTCGGCCCGAATTGTATGGGTATGTGGACATCGTCCGCCCGATTGAACCTCTGTTTCTGGAACGTTGTCAAGCCCGGGCCGAATGCCTTTGTGTCGCAGAGCGGGACGATGGGCGACTACCTGTTTGATGTATCGCAGGCGAAAGGGTACGGTTTCGCCAAGTTTGTGAGTTCGGGCAACCAGGCGAGCCTGGACGTGTGCGATTATCTCGAGTACATAGCCGACGATGAAGAAACCAAGGTTGTGACGCTGTACCTCGAAGGCGTCAGGGACGGCAGGCGTTTCCTTGATATCGCGCGGAAAGCGACGGCGAAAAAACCCGTTCTTGTTTACAAAATGGGGCGCACGGACGCGGGCGCGCGGGCTGCGGCGAGCCACACGGCCTCGCTCACGGGAAGCACTCAGCTTTTCGACGCGGCATGCAAGCAGGCAGGGGTGATTGTTTGCGACCACATGCTCGAGATGTTCGATTTCGCCGAAGCCCTCGGCAATCAGCCGCTGCCCC
>CAYVDS010000285.1:0-4528 GCA_964450145.1 uncultured bacterium | reverse complement strand
GGCGGCGACGAGATGGATGTCATTCGCGAACACCAATCCCAGACCGCTGCCTATCAGGCCGACATGCGCGAGCAACTCATGAAACAGCAGTACGAGAAGCTCTACGACGAAGTCCGCGACGAACTCGAACGCGCGGAAAAATTGTGAGCAGCATTGCCCGTTGGCGCTCTTCGATGAGGACAAAACTTTACACGATGCCCTGAAGTATGGTATCCTTACTGTAAGGAGGTAAGGGAAAATGCTCGCCAAAAAGACCTCAAAGAATCAGTTGACGCTGCCGAAGCAGATCGCGGGACAATTCCCAGGCGTTGATTATTTTGATGTTTCCGTGAAGGATAGGGCCATAATACTGAAACCGGTCAAAATGGCCCCAACGGAACCAACGCTTGAAAGCGTTCGGAACAAAATGGAGTCGCTTGGCCTCAAGGACGAGGACGTCGATAAAGCAATACGCTGGGCTCGGAGGAAGCGAGCGTGACCTATAAGAGAGTCGTCCTCGACACTAACGTTGTAATATCCGCCCTCCTCTTCAAGGGTCGAATATCCATGGTTCATACGTTCTGGATGGAGAGGGCTTTTACGATAGTCGCCTCTAGGGAGATCATGGAAGAGTATGTCAGGGTATTGGCCTATCCAAAATTCAATCTGACGGAGAGCGAGATCAAGGACTTGCTTCAAGAGGAATTGATGCCCTATATCGAGCCCGTGGCGCATGGCCACACTGTCGTTCTGAGCGAAGGGCCACAGGCCCGAGCGAAGAAGCTCAATTCCGGCGCGCAATTTAAGAACGTCTGCGTTGATCCGGACGACGACAAGTTCCTTGCTTGCGCACAATCGGCAAAAGCGGATGCAATCGTCAGTGGCGACGCGCATCTTCTGAGTCTCAGGAAGGTCAAGGGCTGTCCAATCGTAACAGTCGGGCGCTTCTTGAGGGAAATGACCTGACCCGCTCTTCTTGTTCGTTATTCCATCCCGACCATTTCATGAAGAGGATTTCGCACGAGTTATCTCCAGCATCCAGGCTTTGGCCAATAACCCGAAACCTTCAGGATGCCGCAAGCTTGTGGACTCAAAATATGAGGCGCATCAGGGGCGGAAGCAGCAAAATTCTCCATTGGCGGTTATCTGCGTTCATCGGCGGTTCCAAACACGTCTTCTTTTCGGGGGCGATCTCAATGCTGCACATCCGGCGCGCAGAATTCGATATAATGATATAGGCGCTGATTTCTGTGGTTTACCGGAGAGGTTCCTATGTCTGACACATTCCGGCTGGTGAGCGACTTCGAATTGAAGGGAGACCAGCCGCAGGCAGTCGATAAGCTGGTCGAAGGGCTTGACGACGGGCTCAAGCATCAGGTGCTCCTGGGAGTCACCGGCTCGGGCAAGACGTTCACTATGGCCAATGTCGTTACAAGGGTGAACAGGCCAACGCTGGTGCTCGCCCATAATAAAACGCTTGCCGCTCAGCTCTACAGCGAGTTCAAACAGATTTTCCCCGAGAATGCCGTGGAATATTTCGTCAGCTACTACGATTACTATCAGCCCGAGGCATATGTGCCCTCGACCGACACGTACATCGAGAAGGACGCCTCCATCAATGACGAGATAGATAAGATGCGGCATTCCGCCACAAGGTCGCTATTCGAGAGGCGCGACGTGATAATTGTCGCCAGCGTGTCGTGCATTTACGGACTCGGCTCGCCTGAGGAGTATCTGGGGATGCTCGTCTCGGTCGAGAGCAACGCCGAAATGACGCGAGAGGAATTGCTGAAGCACCTCGTCGAGATTCAATACGAACGGAACGATCACGATTTCCACAGAGGGACGTTCCGCGTGCGCGGCGACGTGGTCGAGGTGTTCCCGGCGTACGAAAGCGACCGGGTTGTCCGAATCGAGTTTTTCGGCGACGTGATAGACTCGCTTTCCGAGGTGGACCCACTGCGCGGACGCGTGGTCCGCAAGCTCGACCGCGCGCTCATTTTCCCCGGCAGCCACTACGCCACCTCATATGACAAACTTGGGCGCGCGATTCAGGGCATTCGTGCCGAGCTGAAGGAACGCCTCGCCGAGTTGCATTCGCAAAACAAGCTTCTTGAGGCGCAGAGACTCGAACAGCGCGCGACGTTTGATATCGAGATGCTCAAAGAAACCGGCTTCTGCGCGGGCATCGAGAACTATTCACGGCATCTCGATGGACGTCGCCCGGGCGAGCCGCCGTTCACTCTCATCAACTATTTCCCGGATGATTATCTTCTTTTCATTGACGAAAGCCACCAGACAGTCCCGCAGCTTAACGGCATGTATAACGGTGACCGCTCGCGCAAGCAAACCCTCGTGGACTACGGATTCCGGTTGCCTTCGGCGCTTGACAACCGCCCGCTCAAATTCGAGGAGTTTCAAAAACTCACGAATCAGGTGGTCTACGTATCGGCGACGCCATCTGAATACGAATTGAAGAAGAGCAAGGGCATTGTCGTCGAACAGCTTATCAGGCCGACCGGCCTGATGGACCCCGAGGTCGTCGTGAAACCTGCGCGCAACCAGGTCGATGATCTGCTGGAAGAGATACGCCGGCGCGTCGAAAGAAGCGAACGGGTTTTGGTGACCACGTTGACTAAACGGATGGCGGAAGACCTCACCGATTACTATCAGGAAGTCGGCGTGCGCGTGCGCTACCTGCACTCGGACATCGCGACCCTCGAGCGTTTCGAAATAATTCGCGATCTCAGGCGCGGCCTGTTCGACGTACTCATCGGAATCAATCTGCTCCGCGAGGGTCTCGACATTCCCGAGGTCTCACTTGTTGCGATTCTTGATGCGGACAAGGAGGGCTTCCTGCGAGCGGAAAAATCGCTTATTCAGACAATAGGGCGCGCCGCCCGGAATGTTGGCGGGACCGTCATCATGTACGCGGACACAATGACCGGGTCGATGCGCAAAGCGATTGATGAAACCAACCGGCGCCGCAGGATTCAGGGCGAGTTTAACAAGAAGCACAAGATCACGCCGACAACCATCGTGAAGGCCATGCCTAAGGTGCTCACGAGCGTTTATGAGTCCGACTACGTCACGGTGCCTCTCGCGGCCGAGAAAGCCGCCGATTACGTTGCCTCCGGCGAACTCCCCAAAATGCTCGAGGATTTGAAGCGCGAAATGAAAGAGGCCGCGGAGAAACTCGAATTTGAGCGCGCGGCCGAACTGCGCGACCGCATTCGCGAATTACAGCAACTGGAACTGGCGCTGAAGTAGAGAAGATAAGATGGGATTTTGTAGGTGCGAATTTATTCGCATAATGGTTTCGGACTTTTTCTGCATTGCGACTGCGAATAAATTCGCACCTACAGAATTACGGGACAGTCTCGAAGGGAACTTTGCTGCACATGCTTACTGAGGCACGTTCCAAAAATTGGGGACACGATGCCGCGCCGGACAAAATAGGGGACATGATGCTTCATCGTGTCCCCCATTTTGCCTGCAAAGGAATATTCAACTATATTTATCATCATAATTTTCGAAGCGACGCCACCATCTTGAGCGCTTCCTTTAGCGCGTTCGAGGCGCTGTTGGCTGTGCCATCGGCGCCGAATTTCTGGACGACCTCCTGAGTCACGGGCGCGCCGCCGATCATGATCTTCACCTTGGGATTCTTCTCACGAATCAATTTGATCACGCGCTCCATGCCGAGCATCGATGTGGTCATCATGGCTGAGAGACACACAAGCTCCGCGTTGGTCTTGAGCTGTTCCTCGACAAAGCGTTCGAGTTCGACGTCTTTTCCGAGGTCGTGCACCTCGAAACCGGCGACCTCGAACATCATTTTCACGAGATTCTTCCCGATATCGTGGACATCGCCTTGAACAGTGCCGATGACGACGACTCCCTTGCTCTTCGTCTGGTCTTCGATTTTCACATTGGGGCGCAGTATGGCCAATCCTGCGTAGAGCGCGTCGGCGCACAGGAGCAGTTCGGGAACAAAGTATTCTTCTTCCTCCCACAAGCGGCCGGCCTCTTCCATTCCCTTGGCGAGCCCGTTCATGATTGCGTCATAAGCGTCGAGGCCAAGTTTGACGACCTCGTTCGCAGCCGCTATGACCGCGTCTTCCTCGAACTTCCACACTCCATCGGCCAGTCTCTTCAGCAGTTCTTGTCTTTTTGATTCATCAGCCATTTTCAAATCTCTCCCAGGAAACTGGTGATTGTTTGCCTTAATTCGGGGACACCTTGCCGCAAGGTGTCCCCGAATTAAGGGCTGCATCATGTCCCCAAATTGAGGGGCACTCTTACGAATACTTCATCCTTTTTGCAGCCCGCATCAACGCTTCCATGTTTTCTTTCGGGGCGGTCGGCCAGATGTCGCAGCCCGGCCACACCGCATCCACTCCGCCACAAACACATTCGTCCACTGCCCGCTCGACATCTTGGGGCGTCCCCTTGACAAGGACATTATACGGGTCGAAATTGCCGAGCAGGATTGGACCCGCCCCGATAGTCGCGCGCGTTTCCCGCAGGTCGTTCTTCTGATCAACGC
>CAYVDS010000284.1:2764-4539 GCA_964450145.1 uncultured bacterium | reverse complement strand
GCTCAAGCAGGAATTGACAGTTCGAATATCAACAAAAAAAAGACTGGATTCCCGCCTGCGCGGGAATGATAAAGAAGAAACCATTCCTTCGTGTAATTCGCGTAATTCGTGTTCCAAGGTCTCTTCTTCCTCCTTCTTTGCGGGAATGACGCTGAGGCGCATGTGTTCGTGGTTTTTTAGATCGCTCTTGGTCATCCATGCGTTTTCTGAGAAAGTCTTTTCCGAAAAAAACAAGTTCAAGGTTGGATTTCGATTGTTTGGTTACGTTTGGAGGAGATACTTTCTCACGGCGGCGATAAAACGGCCGGCCTTTTCGTATGTCTCTTTGGCCTCTTGTAATCCGCGACTTGCCGGAGTTCAAAGGCGGCGTGAAAATCTTCAGAAAGCTGCAAGGGAAACACGCCTTTTAGGACAAATTCGGTGTCGAAAAGACTGACCACGCCGGTATGCTTGGCGGGAATCTTGCCAATCTTCTGCATTAGCGCCAACGCAGCATAAAACATGGCATAGTACGACCGGTTCACGACACTTTGGGGACTGCGACTTCCATCGAGCAGGTATTTTGCGTCGTCGAGGGACGTGTTCGCCTGCGTCAGCCGATAGTTGATCAAGGCGGCAATGTCTTCTTCCTTCACAGAACAATCCCGTCCGCCATGACAGCTTGAACAAGCAGTGAATACCGCTCCGGCCCGTTCTCCCATTCGTCCCTTGTGAAGACAACCGGAACGACGACAATACCGTCCTGAAAACCGGCTTCCCACGCGCAATGGCTTATATAGTCCCTGATGGTTTGGTCCATTGTTCCGTTGACGATCACAGCAACATCCATATCAGAATAAGGGTCGGCATCACCCCTGGCTCTCGAGCCGAACAATATCAGTTTGTGTAATTCCACTCGTTTCAGGAGCAGCGTCTTAAGTCGGTCAAGTATGGACTTTTCCACTTCATTCATGAGATTGCCGCCCTCCTTTCGCACTGCGCTTTCACTTTATCCGATTTTACAGCAGGAAATCAAGCTTACAACGAAAGCCTGCAACGAAAGTCTGTGTTTGCGGTTGGCGCTCAATCAGCAGAATATGATCCCCCCATGTATGCCGCGTCCTCAGGTCAGACTCACATCGCCCATCCCCATCTTTTGATAGCTCACGGAGCCAACATCAATGCGAGAAGCAGCGGCGGGAAGACAGCGTTGACACTCGCGCAAGAGAAGAAACACAGGGACATGGTGAAGTTGCTCAAAATGGCGGGCGCCAAGCCATAAGAGGCGAAAGGCGGCCGCGCAAAGCGCGGAGTTTCTGGTTTTTGGTTTCTGGTTTTTGGTTGAAGAAAGCGAAAGAAGCCTCTTTTTTCTAAACAGCAGTGGTTGCGGATTTTCGATTGAAGGCTATTGGAAAGGATGAATGGGGGGAACTTCACGAATTCCGGTGGGGGCGAAGGCAGCCCCAATCTATGCAAGGAGCTCGAGTCGTTTGAGGTCCTGCTCAGTCCAGCCGATATCATCGATCATCTGCTTGAGAGTGCCGATGGGAAATGTATCGCTGGAGTGGTGATAAGAGACCGTTACCCTTCTGCCTTTAGAGTGAACATACAGGTGGTGGCTTCCCTTGGTTCTTGCCAAGATGAAGCCGTCTTTGCCGAGGGCGGCGATCAGTTTTCGGGCGGTCAGGCTGCGCGGGACGCGGGTCATACAGTGACTGCCACGCTCGGAGAGTGAACCTCAACGATGCCCTTGTCTGCAGAGACAGTGACACATTCTCCTCTTTCCATCAAATCTT
>CAYVDS010000284.1:0-2754 GCA_964450145.1 uncultured bacterium | reverse complement strand
ATCTGCTTGAGAGTGCCAATGGGAAACTTAAATGTCTTCCACGTACAACTCCACTGCCTCCTGGATGTTCTTGAGGGCTTCGTTGTACGTATGCCCCCATGTGTGACAGCCTTTTAGAGCCGGGCAGTAGGCGTGGTAGGCCTCGCGTCCATCCTCAAATTGGTCCTTCTCGACTGTGACTTCAAAGACATATGTTTTCACGCTGCTCCCTCCTCAACACGGCATCCTCAACAACAACACAACTCAATTCCACCCCTAAATGTTATCAGACCGCTTCTCGAATGACAAGAGCGAAGCTCACTGCTAAGAAACTGTCGATTGTTTCCCATAATTCGGGGACACGATGAGACATCATGTCCCCGAATTATGGGGCATTTCTTTCACAATTAACCGCGCCCTGCCGTGGTCTCTGATATTCGTGATCCCGGTTTCTTCTTTCCCATTCGCGTCATTCGCTTTCTCATTCGCGCCATTCGTGATCCAAGACATCTTATGCGAATCCTCTGTTTGTTCGTGGACCGGCGAATGACTTGAGGCACGATGGGCTCAGGGTTTGTCCCTATCCTCGCAGTTCTTCGGAAACCAGATAAATCTGTCTGCCGTTGCGGGTGAGGTAGTGGAGGCGGGTCGGGCTGTCGAAGATGACTTTCGAGTAGACGCCGCGCTCGGTTCCTTCCGAGCCGTCGACCACGACGAAGCCGTCATCATCCTCGACGACATAGGCCAGATGCTTGTTGTCGGGACTGAACATGAGCGAGCCGTATTTGATGGAGCGGTATTTCTTGCTGGCCTGTCCGTCGAGCACGACGTAGTATTCGTTCGCTTGCTGGTCATAAGCCGGATAGGCCACGTGTTTGCTGTCGCTGCTGAACACAGGACGGCTCAGAACCGACGAATACCATTGATAATTGTGTGTTTTCGCCTCTGCGCCGTCGAGCACGAGAACGTTTCTGCCCCCCTTCGAGATGACGTAGGCGAACCGTTTGCCGTCGGGACTGAATGTGAGAGAGTTCTCCACTACTCCCCGGTCTTCCGGTTCGGTCGCGCGATCCTTTTGCCCTACGGGCGTTGCGTAAATGACGCCCTCCACCATGGCCGGGGCGGTGTAGCCCTTGTGACGCTTTTGCTCTACATCGTCCAGCACTACAAACGACTCGCTGCCCTCGTACGCTGCATAAGCGACACGCTTGCTATCAGGGCTGAAAGTGACGCTGTTGATTGTGCCCCTTGTGTAACTCTTGCCTTTCTTGCTGAACATCTTTTTTATGACGAGCGCTTCTTGATAATTTTCTTCCTCGCTGACGTATGCCACCTGCTTGCCGTCGGGGGAAAAGCAGCAGAAAGAGCCGTCGAGCTTGTCGCCGTCAACAAAAGAGAAAGACTTTTTTGGTTGGTGTATCGCGCTCGTATTGAAGCCCGCGAAAGTGACCTTGTATGCTACCCGTTTACTGTCGGGGCTGAAGACGGGCCGATCGGCGTCGCCTTGCGCTAACATTCCGGAAAGATATCCTCCCCACAGCACTCTGTCCTTCCTGAGCCTGCCGTCGACCACCACTCGCCAGCCGCCCTCCGCCTGACACCGGTAGGCATATCTCTTGTTGTTAGAACTGAAGATGAAAGAGCCCCGCTCAATGGATGGATACGCGCTGTCTTCCTTGCCGTCGATCACCATGAAACACTTCTTCTTATTGCAGGCCAAATACGCGAGGCGTTTGCTGTCGGCGCTGAATTTGGTGGTCGCATCATCGATTGAGTCGTATTTTCTTCCTTTCTTTCCGTCCACTACCATGAAGACCTTCTCCGAGCCCTTTTCTTGCGCGACATACGCGAGCCTTTTTGCATCAGGGCTGAACTTGAGGGCGCCGATGTGATCGTATGGCCCGAATTCTTTGCCGTTCCAGATAACGACCGGTCTGCCGGTTTCGTCATACTTATATGCGTACGCGACCGTTTTGGCGTCAGGGCTGACGGCGAGAACACCTTCATCTGCGGCGATCTTGTATTCAATCAATATGGGCACGTCAAAGACTGGCGTCTTGGTGACTTTGCGTTGGATGGTCTTGCTTGGAGGCTGGCTAATGGAGTTTCCCGCGGCGCAGAGAATGAGCGACAATGTAATACTGGCGATGAGGACGTGGCTTTTGTGGTGGGAATGGATCATTTCATGGCTCCAATCGGAAATCGCAGTCGTACTGACGGATTCACGTGTCCGCTTGCGGCAAGGGAAGTATAGAAGAAAAGGGGTTGGGCAATCAAGCCGCGACGAAAAGCACTCACCACCAAGGCGCCAAGGGGCTGAGAAAAAGAAGAGTCGTGGAACCACAGCGGATTTCATTGATTACACGGATTCGGAGGAAAGGAAGAGGCATTCTTGGGTACGGATGAAGATGGATTGGAAGGAGGAGCAGAAAAGGAACCTGCGACAGGAATTCACTGCTGTCCAAGAAGGAAGCCGAACCGCAGAGGCCGCAGAGGAGCGCGGAGGAATGCTGAGAGAAATCTGCGAAATCTGTGGATAGAATATCAGCTTCTTATTTGTGATCCGGAACTTTTATTGAATTCCCGTCCCCTTTTTGTTAGAATGCGGTCTCTAGCATAACGATTCTCGAGTTTGCTGACGTTCATAATAATTCCTAATTTCTTTTGCTTTTAAACCATAGACCATGAACCCTAGTGTAGTATCTCTAACGCTTCTTTATATTTGAGCTTCGGGGACAGTCCCGATTCTACGGCGCAAAGCGCCCGTAAATCTTG
>CAYVDS010000283.1:2563-4558 GCA_964450145.1 uncultured bacterium | reverse complement strand
CAACTCCTCGCTCTGATTCGTGTTCCACCTTTCGCACCAAAATTAACAAAAACTTGAGTTAGCGCCATTCCATCTTGTCCCCAACGTTCAGGTTGGAAGCAAAAAACCATTCGTGTCGTCTGTCGGCAATGACACCATTCTTATTTCAGATGACAGCCAGGCCTTGGATTTGTCATTTTTGTCATTTCTATTTTTTTCACAAACCACAAATGACAAAAGGGACACAATTCTGTCATTTTTGTCATTTTGCTTCTTGACGGGTGCGAATGTAGGCGCGAAACATGCGGTCCGGGACGATATATGAACCGCGGCCGCTCTTTGAAAGAAGGTCCCTTTCCACAAGCCGTTGGAGATACTTGGCGACATTCTTTGGCGGGACCCCTATACGCCCCGCTCTTGCCATTTCTTGAACGCCACTCACCGACACTGGGGCCTCCATATCGGCAATACCCCGGAGAACTTTCGCCTCCTCACCGCTGGCCTGCCTGAAGTACTCCTCAAAGACCGCATTGCCCATGTCACACAGCGCTGCCTGCAAGGCCTTGTCCCAGACATCGAGTTCCACCCGTCTGGACAGATGGTTATTGAAAAGCCGACAACACAACACCTGCATCTCAAAAGGATGGCCTTCTGTATACTCGTAGACGCGATCAATCACATTCACATCAAATGACACGCCTGTTCCGGCGAGAGATTTCAGGATGGTGTCGGTAACCTCTTCCTTGCTAAGTGGAGCAAGTTCAGCCCGCGACATAAAGTATCGAGAAAGCGGATGGTGCCTCTTTAAAGATGTCAGTTCCAGCCAGTTTGTTGGAGTTGAAGCTAATCCTACCAGAATCTTATTCTTTCTCAGAGAATCCATTGACAGCGTCTGTTTTAGAGTCATCACAATCTCGGAAACTTCCCTGAAGTTCTGCAGGTCGTCGAGAAGAATGATGAAAACATCGGTCTTATCCTTAAGGTCATCGCACAGACTGACCAGGGTATCGTGCAGCAAAGCTTGGGGGGATAATCCCCTGTTGGTGGTATTTCGACTTAATTCGAAACCGGTCCCCAACACGCTGATGCCGAGAGAATCAAAGAACTCCACTACTTTCTTAAATCTGCTAATTGGATATGGCAAATCTCGCAAGATACCCTCAACGATGGATCGCGCAGCTTCGATTAAGCTGGTACCTTGCTTCATTTGCTCGAGCAAAACAATAGAGGCAATATGTCCGCGATTTTGTGAGATCTTTTTGAACTCCCTCAGAAGAGTTGACTTTCCGATCCCCCAATTGCCAAGAACAACGAAATGCTCGCAGAATCTGTTGTGAAGGGCCTTGTTCAGTTTTTCCTCAAAGAATTCGAGCTCTTTGGTTCTTCCCCCGAACACCGTAGGTTCCACGCTGGACATCGGCGTAAAAGGATTCCCGGAACGCACCACCTTCTCATCCATATGGCCTATAGCTTTTTGAACAGCTTCCGTGAGATCATCCGCTGCTGTCGCGGATTTCTCTATGAAGTCGAATACGCCCTGAGTCAAGGTCTTTCTGGCAAGCTGAATGGTGCCATATCCCGTAATGACAATTATGGGGCGCAATGAGTCAAGCCTCAATGATTCATCAATGACTTCCAGCCCGCCCATCTCATCTCCCGCCGACCCCGGAATCTTCAAGTCAACTATCAAAATCCCATAGTGCTGAGAGGCTAGTTTCTCGAATGCCATCGAAACTGTGTCTGCGGTCTCAATTTCGATGGATGTGCTCCCTGACACTGCCAATGAAGCGGGATTCCCCTCTGCCGGCTTGAGGTTTCTGGAGAGGGCCTTCGCATAGATTCTCAGCGCATCTCTGTTGTCGTCAACCAGAAGAATCCTCAGTGATGACATCACTTTCTTCCTTCCCACCCGCCATTGGAAGCAAGACGGTCAGTGTTGTACCTTTTTCAGAAGTGGAATCCAGTTTCAATTCTCCGCCAAATGGCCCTTTCGTTCCTTTTGCCATATTTGCCTGA
>CAYVDS010000283.1:0-2553 GCA_964450145.1 uncultured bacterium | reverse complement strand
GCCCCAAACCTCGTTTACTCGGTAGAGGCTCTTTGAATAGTCCTTTTCTGATCTCGGTCGGGATGCCGGAGCCGTCGTCCTTCACAGACACGGCCAGTCTGCCTTCCCGCTCCTCGGTGTTGACCTCAATACTTCCTCCCTTGTCACGTAACACATGAACCGCGTTGTTGATGAGTTCAATGAGGACGAGCGTCAATTGTTCATGATTTGCCAATACCAAGAGCTTGCCATCACCTTCATTCAATCTGAAATCGAGTTTCACATTGGAGGGCAAGCGTGCGATGACAAGTTTACGCACTTCTTCCAGCACGTGGCAAACGTCTATTGGCCCTGTTCGAGGCAGACCTATATCCAAATAATTGAGCAATCGTTGCAGTAATAGTTGGCTGTGCTGAATACTTCTTTCGATTGCTTGGCACTCTTCTTTGGCTTCAGCAGAATCTTTAGTTAGCCTTTGGAGTTCTTGTATAAACCCGCCAATGATGCCAAACTCTCCTTTGATGCCATGCGCAACAAACCCAAGTATAGCCCTCTGATCCAGTCTTGCATCACGGTTACTATTCACAGAAGGCGTTCTGGTCTCTCGATGCGACCAAAGCTCTTCTTTCAGCTTCGCATTCTGTTCAGACAGCGACAAAACAAGTTCACGCCAACCGTACACTTCCGCACCTATTTGTGCAGGACAAGCGAGACAGTTTCTTATTGCCTGTCTCATGCCGTCAAATGAGAACGGTTTAGAAAAGAAATCATTTGCACCAAGCCTCAAGGCCGCCAAAACGTTCTCGTTTGTTCTGTAACCAGTGCAAATCATTATTGGGGTTGACGAATCCTCGATTCGGATTCTTTTCAACAGATCGAGTCCGCTCATTTCCCCAGGCATTATAATGTCTGTGATCACCAAGGCAGGGTGGATTGTCTTGTACTTTTTCCATCCTTCCACACCGTCTGTTGCTGTCTCTACAATGTAGCCTTCATGTTCAAGGATACCTGCGAGCAACTCACGCACCATTACCTCGTCATCAACTACCAAGATGGTCTTCTTCTCATTTTCTTTTCTTGTTTCCCCAATTTCTGCCATCATATTGCCCTACATGACTATCAAACCTTACGCTCGCCACGGAGTCTGGACTTTGTGCAGCCTCTCGTAATACTCCCCTTGGCTTTGCAGAAACAGATTCTCTTCGGTAATCTCTTTCATGAGCCGGTCATATTTCGGATTCACCTGCTTTCCCAACCGGTCAAGGATTCTGGACAGGGCCTTCGATCTCTGGCTCTCCGACTTGAATGTCAGGCTGAATAGAGTTCTAATAATGTCTTCAGCTTCAGGCAATTCATCAACCTTCCGTATCTCATCTGCGATATGACATCGGAGACGGTCAAACTTCTCCACAACCTCACGATCTGGATTCTCACCCCGAATATCCGAAGAAAGAATCCAGAAGTGCTCTGATTTCAGATCAAGAAGCTTTGTGTAAATATTGAAGCGACCATCGGTCAGAACATTCTTGCGATCATTCCAGCGCTGAAAAAGGATTGTAGCCCCTGCCCCAATGAGCGCTCCAAGAAAGCCGCTGATTAGCTCTGTCCACCACATAAACGTATTCTCTCTTCACCCTTTGAGTCATTCCGGGAACATAACACCTGTTCTATTTCTGTGCGAACTATATTATATTACAATTGCGAGTCAAATCATTATGCTTGAATATGCCCGTCTGTGACCGCGCCAGCAATACCAATGTGCTCGATTCTTGATAGCCAAAGACTACTATTTGCCCTCAACATTGTCAAGTCTCCCCCGCAAAGCCCCTTCGTGTCTCCATTCTAACTTCGTGTTCCTTTCTGGATCACTCCTTCTTCTTCTCAATCCAAAATCTAAAATCCAAAATCGCCACGCCTTCGGCAGCCAAAGGGTAAAAGTGTAAAAGAGCAAAAGGGTTATTTTTACTGACACTGTGCGGACTTAATGTCCCACCTTCCTTACTTTGCGCAGCAAGGGTGCCCCCACGACTGCGGGCATCTTGATCGGCCGCCATTCGCCAGTTTCCATTGCTTTCTCTCGATAGGCGCTAAGAACGGCCTGACCCTCCTCTGACACCACAACTGCGGCGATATCGAAGTCCCAACCAATGTCTCCTTCCTGGCCGAATGTCACTGAAACTTTCCATTCGCCATTTGTCGGGTCAATCTTGCCTTCGTTTTGTGGCCACCAAAAGGGCTCGAAATCATCTCGCCGCGCTAACACCCACAGATGATCCCCCGCAGGAATAGAAGCTGTTCCCTTCACCATATACGTACCTCTAACCTCTATCCCGTCTTTTTCGGGCTCCGTGATCTTGACGGTAATGTCCTCTGTCTGCGCCACAACCTTTGCTCCAAACCAGGCCATCAAAATGACCGCCATGATGATACTGAAAGACACGGGAAGGGGCAAGGGGTCGCGTCTACACTTTTACAAAGCCCACACGTCTGTTGAAACGATCCGGGCGATCATTAGAAGAGAATGATGAGTGATGAATGATGAATGCGGAATGAAATCACAGAAGAAGAAACCCG
>CAYVDS010000282.1:0-4572 GCA_964450145.1 uncultured bacterium | reverse complement strand
CGGCGTGAAGAAAGACCGCCAAAGAAATGGGATCGGGACAGCGCTAATCCACGAGTTGGAGATGAAGGCCCGCGAACTCGGCATTCCTGAGATTGCGCTCTATACGCTGGGAGACGCGGTCGATTACCCGCCTTACGAGCAGACTCGTAGATTCTACCTAAAGAACGGATTCAAGGTTTATCAGCGAAGCACCACAGACAACCCGGGCTGTTTGGAAGAAATCAGACTCTCAAAGAAAGTCGCAGCACATACAATACAAGGAGAGAAACAATGACTGACCATTTCTATGCAAAAGACGCAGTGCTCAGCGGCATGGGAAAGTTCGCAGAAGTGAAAAGCGACCTCTTAGTTGCCTTTGGGCAATTCAACCAGAAAGCATTTGAACCAGGCGCTCTGCCGGAAAAGACAAAAGAACTCATCGCCCTCGCGTGCGCCCACATTACGCAATGTCCGTATTGCATCGACAGCCACACGCGTAAGGCGAAAGAAGCCGCCGCCACAGACGAAGAAATAGCAGAGGCAATAATGGTTGCGGTCGCCATGAAAGCAGGGGCCGCAATGGCTCATGCCTCAATCGCAATGAAGGCGCTGGAGAACATCTGAAGAGGGGCGGCCTCTTTCGCAGTTGAGCCTTTCGCCAAATGTCATCACCCACCGGCGTGGACGCCGAGCATCGCATGCGCATACACAACGCCTTGTCCATACGCGCCGCCGTGCTCTTTCACAACCTCAAGGACAGCATCGTAGGTTTCCTGACGCGCCCAATCGCGCTGGAACTCAAGAAGCACTTGCAGCCATGTGACCGGCGCTGCGCCGGCTTGTATCATGCGCTGCATCGCCATGTCGTGGGTCATGTCGTTCACGTCGCCGCAGGCGTCCGCCACAACGTAAACTTCATAACCCTCCATCAGCGCCGAGATCGCCGGGAACGCGACGCACACCTCGGTCCATAGCCCCGCTATTACGAGTTTCTTCCGGCCCGTCTTCTTCACCGCTGCAAGAAAGTTCTCGTCCTCCCATGCGTTCATGTTAGACCGGTCAATGGGCTTCAGGTGCGGGAGAACCTCCTGAATCTGCGGAAATATGGGCCCGCTGAAACTCTCAGCGGCAATTGTGGTGAGGATCGTGGGCACATTGAATATCTTTGCCGCCTTAGCAAGCCCCACGGTATTGTTTATAAGACTCTGCCTGTCTATTGACTGCACTCCAAACGCCATCTGCGGCTGATGGTCTATAAAAAGGATCGCGCAGTTTTCAGGCGTAAGTAAGCCATGAATCTTTCTCTCTGCCATGATGTATTCCTCCTTCTCGACCAGTCGTATCGGTCTACGTTTCTTTCTCAAAGCTTGCCACGAAAAAAGAACCGCCGCCAATCATACACAACGGATGGGCCTGCAAAAAAAGATATTGTTGAAGTGCCCGCTTATAGTGTATACTCTGAGGGAAATACCGAAGTCCTAAGTCCCCCATATTTGCCTGACGACGTGCAATATGAACCCGCAAGAATCGCGATTCTCCCTTACGGGCAGGTTTAATCGACAAGGAAACCCTTCATGAATGTTTTTATGGTCTATGTCCGGGATGATGATTTCTACAGATTGCTTCCGGAAAAACTGAGACGCTTGATGCCTGACGATGGACGAGTCAAGCTCATGGCTTTTCCGCCTCTCGGGATTCAAACGCTTGCTCCGGGTGTGCGTCAGCGCGGACATCGGGTGCGGATGTTCGATACCGGCCACCCACAAATGAAAGCCGCTCACGTCGTACAAGCAGCGAAAGAAGAACGGCCCGATGTTATAGCGCTCTCGAGCCTCTCGGTGACCACATATCCTGCCATAAAAAGCATCGCAAAACAGCTCAAGACGGAAACGCCGCGCACGCCCATCATCCTAGGCGGGGTATTCGCGTCCATGAATGCGGTTCAGATCTTGGCGGACTGCCCGTATCTGGACTGCGTGGGAGTCGGAGAAGGCGAGGAGCTTTTGCCGGATTACCTCGATAACCTCGACAATCCGGGCGCGGTCGCAGGACTGGTTTGGCGCAACGGAGATGAGATCGTTCGTAATAACCCGCGTCCTCTCATCGAGGACCTGGACCAGTTTCCGTATCCGGATCGAACCAGTCTGCCGATTGACTATATCGAATCGCTGCCCCTGGATGTCCCCGCGGTCCTTTCGCTCGACAAATTCTGCACCGTCCAATCATCGAGAGGCTGCCCGTATAATTGCATCTACTGCAATATCTCAGCCTTTTCCAAGCGCAAATGGCGTTGCCGCTCGACGGAACACGTGTTAGGTGAAATGCAAGAACTCAATGACGCCGGTTATCGCTCCATCTATTTCACGGATGACCACTTTTTGATGAATCGCAAACGCATCAGGGAAATTTGCGGTGGTATCATCGAACGCAGATTCGAGTTCCGATGGGGTTGCGAGGGGCGAGTCGATTCGGTCGCACTCGATCAATTTCCCATCATGAGGGAGGCAAACTGCGACGCACTCAGCTTTGGAGTCGAGGCGGGCACGCAAAAAGTCCTCGACCGCCTCAACAAGAAGCAGACCTTACAACAAATAGAGCACGCAATCAACGAAGCCAAACGTCACGGCATCCCGAAAACTCACGGCTTCTTCCTGGTTGGTTCACCGGGCGAAACTGAAAAAGACATCATGGAAAGCTTTCGTTTCGCGGCCCGGCTGAAACTGGATACTTTCAATTTCAATCGCCTGTGCGTTTACCGGGGAACCCCTTTATGGCAGGAATACATCGAGCGCGGGATCATCGATGACGAGCGCGATTGGCATAAATGGTTCAAGTGTTCTGACATTGACCCGACTATCCTTCCGAGTGAGGAGTTAAACCGCATCCGCATGAAAGGCTATGCATCTCTCTTTGCTCGGCGGATCATCGGCCGGCCAGTTGAGACCATTAGGCTGATACGAACCTTCGGCAAGAATATGGAAACGTCCGATATCATCAAATTGATATCCAGTCCCTTCAGAAAGCGGAAATTGTTCCGCAAACCTGATCTGCCGGCAAAAATGATCGACCTCGGAATCGAGGAACCGATAAGAAGCCCCCTTTCTAGTACTGCGTTTCCTGAATAACATGCATTGATTCCGCGATGTTCCCCCCTTCGCAAGGGGTTACGAAGGGGACCGTCCCTATTTACGGGCCGCGTTTTTCAGGCCGTAGAATAGGGGCTGTCCCCGAAGCTTCCGTGAGAATCAGTCCAAATCAGTTGATACATTTCTTCTTGTAGACCCTTGGTGCTTGTTGTCCCTTCGTGGATTTATGTTTCCTTTTCCTTCTTCTTTCAAAATCTGTGAAAATCTGTGGAATCTGTGGATGCGGTGTTTCTTCTTTGGTTGGTTGCTCTTTTTCTCCTTCTTTTTCCGTGATCTGCGTTCATCTGCGTTTATCTGCGGTTCCCATTTCTTCTTTTTGGCTGCAGCTTCGCCGCCCTGTGCGCTCTGTGGCTAATAAAAACTGTGGTACAGCCATTCGTGTTTCTGGCAGAATTTCTTCACAACTGGCAGCTTCAGGCCGTACGGTATCACGCGGCTCGGCGTCCGAAATCCGATTAGCCCCGTGTCTCTGTTATACGGATAAAGGAGATTCACGACGCACCGCCTGCAAATCGAGAATCTGTCCTCCAGGATTTTTTCGCGGAATTTCATCGCCTTCTGGCCAAACCACATTTCGCGAAGGCTCTTTTCCGTTATGTTCCCTATGATGTAGTCGCCTATATCCGCGCAGAAATTCACGTCTCCATTCGGCATGACATTCACCAGAAACCACGGCGCATAACACCTGTCGTAGCTCACGAGGGCGCTTGTATCGTCGAACCATTTCCTGATAGATTCGTCACTAACGGGCGGGATGAGTTTGAATTTGATGTTCTTATTATCCAACAAAAGGCGGATGTTCTTGATCAAGAGATCAGCATTAATCTCTCGTTTATCTTTGCAGAAGCCTTTTCCCGCGCGCGACCGGATGCCGAAATACTTTTGCAGCGCGTCGTCATAATTCTTCTCAACCGCGGCATCGTAGTGGAAACAGAGAGTGAGCATGACATCCGGTACGCCGAGCTCTTCGGCGACGCTTGCCATTTCCGGCAGTGACTGATAGTTGTCCGGGCTCACAACAAAATTCAGCGTTATCGGCTGGATTCTGCGTATCCTCAACTCCTTGTATGCTTTTTGCACCGCCTTTATCCCATCGCGCGCGGAATCATATGTTCCGGGAACTCCGCGCACGAAATCGTGAACCGCCCGCGGCCCGTCAATCGAGACGTTAAAATGGTCCACATATTTTGCCACGTCGTATGCATGCTTCTTGAGTTGCGTGCCGTTTGTGTCCATAACGAGAAACAGGTTGTTCTCGCTGATGTGCCTCATCAGTTCGGTCACTTTCGGATAAAGCAGCGGTTCGCCGCCCCGGAGCAAGATCGTGGGCCTGAGTGATTTGACGTCGTCAACGAACTCTTTCCATGCTTCAACGGGCAAGTTCTTGCTGTGCATGTTAAGGTCCTGCTAATCGAGATACCCGTTCGTGCCTCGCTGCCCGCACATC
>CAYVDS010000281.1:2922-4576 GCA_964450145.1 uncultured bacterium | reverse complement strand
TTCGGCGTGGGCCGAACGAGGTCGAACAAGATTCTCGAAGCCGCGGGCATCGATTCCAACAAGAGGGTCAAGGACCTTAGCGACGATGAGTTGCGCAGGATAACCGCCATTATTTCGCGCGATTACCAGATAGAAGGTGACCTGCGGCGCGAGGTTGCGACGAACATAAAGCGCCTGATGGATATCGGAACGTACAGGGGCTTGAGACATCGCAAAGGGTTGCCGGTGCGCGGGCAGCGAACCCATACCAACGCGCGCACGCGAAAAGGTCCCCGCAGGCAGCAACGTCCGGGCAAAGCAAAATAATAACTATTGGAGGGTTGTAAGAAGTGGCGAAGCCCAAAAGCACATCCAAGGAAACTAAGCCCAAGAAAAAGAGGCTGGGTCCCGGCGTCTCCAGCGGAGTTGCCCACATCCAGGCGACGTTTAACAACACCATCGTAACGATCACCGACCCGACCGGAAACGTGGTCTCGTGGGCGAGCGCGGGCACGGTCGGATTCAAGGGCTCCCGCAAGAGCACCCCGTTTGCCGCCCAGCTCGCCGGTAATTCCGCTGCTCAGAAGGCTTTGGACGCAGGCTTGAAAGAAGTGAAGGTTTACGTGAAGGGCCCCGGCGCTGGCCGCGAGTCGGCAATTCGCTCGCTTCAGGCCGCGGGGCTTCAAATAAATATGATAAAAGACGTGACTCCCATTCCACACAACGGATGTCGGCCACCGAAAAGACGCCGCGTATAGTGGGCTCACGAGGAGAACCAGATGGCTCGTTATCTCGGACCAGTTTGTAAACTGTGCAGGCGCGAAGGCGTCGAGCTTTTCCTGAAAGGCGAAAGGTGCCTGAGCGGCAAGTGCGCCGTCAAAAAGAGAAATTACCCGCCGGGAATGCACGGCAAACGAAGGGTGAAGCATTCTGACTATGGCACTCAGCTTCGCGAGAAGCAAAAAATGAAGCGCATCTATGGCCTCTTTGAGCGCCAGTTCCGGAATTACTTCCTGCTCGCCTCCAAAAGTCCCATGGTGACAGGGGAGAAACTCATTCAACTATTGGAGGGGCGGTTGGACAACGTCGTCTATCGCATGGGGTTCGCCTCCTCGCGCACTCAGGCTCGTCAGTTTGTCTCGCATGCGCACTTCAATGTGAACGACAAGAAAGTCAATTTGCCGTCCTACCAAGTCAAACCGGGAGCCGTCATTTCAGTGAGGGAAAAGAGCCGACAAATGCGCTTCATTCATGCGAACCTCGAGGCTGCTATACAGCGGGGTCTGCCGGCATGGGTCGAAGTAGACCAGGAAAAGATGACTGGCAAACTTCTCCGCCTGCCGTCGAGAGATGAGGCCGCATTGCCGGTACAAGAGAAAATGGTCATTGAGCTTTATTCCCGCTGACACGAATCGTTGCAATGGATGGGCGCCGCGGAGAAGCTAAAACTATTTGGGGGCACAAACGCGTATGAACAGAATTCTCGAAATGCCCAAGTGGGAAAGAGACGAAGACGTTTCAACCGAAACCTATGGCAGGTTTGTCGTGGAGCCGCTCGAGCGCGGTTTCGGCGTTACGGTGGGAAACTCGCTGAGACGCGTGCTCATGTCTTCTCTTGAGGGAGCGGCTATCACGTCGGTTCGGATCGAAGGGGTGCAGCACGAATTCGCCTCCA
>CAYVDS010000281.1:0-2912 GCA_964450145.1 uncultured bacterium | reverse complement strand
AAGAGAACAATTTCCGCCTCAAACCTCGCGGTTGATGAAGATATCGAGGTACTTAACCCCGACCAACACATTCTTACGCTCAATGAAGGCGCGAAACTCGTCATGGATTTGGCGATAGGCCGCGGACGGGGGTATGTGCCCGCCGAAGCGAACAAGAGCGATAATCAGCCGGTGGGCACGATTGCGGTCGATTCAATCTTCTCGCCGGTCGAAAAAGTGAATGTCGCCGTTGAAAACGCGCGCGTCGGGCAGACAACTGATTACGATCGGCTGATATTGGAAATCTGGACAAATGGCGGCATCCTCCCCGAGGACGCGCTGGCGGCTGCCGCGAAAATGCTGATAACGCACTTCAATATATTTGTCAAACATGAGGCGGGCGAGGAAAGGAGTGCGACCTCGCGAGCCGAGGAACTCGAGGAAATTCGCAAGTACCTCGATAAGACCGTCAACGAGCTTGAACTTTCGGTCAGAGCCGCCAACTGTCTCCGGTCCGCCAACATCAAGACAATATCCGAACTCGTCCAGAAGTCAGAGGCCGAGATGCTCAAATACCGCAACTTCGGCAAGAAATCGCTTGAGGAAATCAAGGTGGTTCTCACGAGCATGAATCTGCGGTTCGGCATGAATCTGGATGGATATCAGCCGCGCACAGCCGCTTCGAAGGAAGAGGAGGAGTAGTAGGCTTTCTTTTCCGGCGAATAGGCCGCATGACGGCAAGTTTTCACGAAACTGAGTTCTTGAGGTTGCAAGACATATAGAGGAAGGCTCAAGCACATGAGGCACAGGAAGAGAAGAGGAAAGCTGGGACGCACCAGCTCCCATCGCGAGGCGCTGCTGTCCAATATGGCGGTGTCGCTCATTATGAGTGGGCGTATCACTACGACGGTCGCGAAAACCAAAGCGCTCAGGCCATTCGTGGAGAAAGTCATCACGCTTGGACGTAGGAGTGACATCAATGCGCGGCGGCAGGCTGCCGCTCTTTTGAAGGATAAGGACGCGGTCAAGAAGCTTTTTTCCGAGATCGGTCCCAAGTTCGGCGAGCGCAACGGAGGATATACTCGCATAATACAGCTTGAACGGCGGATCGGTGACGGAGCCCCCACGGCGATCATAGAATTGGTATCGTGAGCTTTACCCGGAATCCGTTTCCCCAAGGCCCCGCGACGCGCGGGGCTTTTTTGTCCCTCCTGTTACCGTATGCGTTGTCCGCCGAACATCCTTGACGCATGAGAAGATCGGATGCTATCATAAAGCGCTGTCACCGAAACATGAATCGGCTATGGGTGGAGCCAATTGAATTTACTCGAAAGAATCGGGCGTGAACGGCTGATTTTCGGTCACAGGGGGGTTCCCGACGAAACGCCCGAAAACACGATTTCGAGCTTCAACAGGGCCGTCGAGTTAGGGCTCGACGGCGTCGAGCTTGACGCGCGAACATGCAAGTCCGGCGAACTTGTGGTGTACCATGACGACAGAGTCGACAAGCTGACGCGCGGGTCGGGCCATGTAGCCGATTTGTCGTACGAAGAGCTGACACGGCTTGACGGCGGAATCCGTTTCGGAGAAAGATTCAGCGGAGAGAGAATTCCCTTACTCGATGAGGTTCTGGCAGTCCTCCGCGACAAGATGATAGTCAACATCGAGTTGAAAACGAGATCGATTAGCGACGATGGGCTAGAACGAAAAGTGGCAGCTCTCGTCCAAAAGATGCAAATGCAGTCGTCGGTTATCTTTTCTTCTTTCAATCCCTTTTCTATCCGCCGCGTATCAATGATCGATTCCTCCTTCAAGATCGGCCTCCTCTTCTCCGACGACCAGCCGATCCATTTGAGAAAAGCGTGGGCGGTGCATCTCATGAAGATTCACGGCCTTCATCCGCGACACCCGTTGGTCACAGACGGCTTGATCGAAAAGGCCCGCAAAAAGGGCTGGTTTCTCTGTACGTGGACGGTTGACGACAGCGCCCTTGCCGGCCGGCTTTTCAGGGAGGGCATCGATATTGTAATAACAAATCACCCTAGGAAGATGTGGGGCGCGTTGAAGGCCCCGCGGGAGAACCACTGATATGAGAACAGGCAACTCTACAGTGAGCATTGTGCGAAGAAGGGACGGCGTCCACGAAGCCGTCCGCAAGGCCATGGACCTTGCGCGCTGGCGCGAATTCATCTCAGAAGGGGCCGAGGTGTCGCTGAAAGTGAACCTCGGATGGGATTTGTTTCTGCCGGGAGCGGTAACAGGCCCGTGGGTGGTCGAGGGCGTGATTCAGACGATTAGGGACCGCGTGAGCAAGATTTACGTCGTCGAATCGGACCAGGTCGTTGTGAACGTAGAAAAAGCTCTGAAGCAGACAGGCATTGATAAGGTTTGCCAGCGTTATGGGGCGCAATGGGTGAATATGACCAGGAGCGAATTCCGCACCGTGCCGATGCCGCACGGGATGGCTTTCCGCGAGATACGTGTGCCGGAAATTCTCTTGAGAACCGAATTGATAACCATTCCGACCATCAAGACGCATAACAAAACGACTATCACCGGTGCGATCAAGAATCAGTGGGGATGTCTTCCTAAGCTTCGGCACAACTATCACCTCGTTCTCAACGAGGCCTTGGCCGACATCAACAAAGCCGCGACGCCACGTTTCGCGGTTATGGACGCCACCGTCGGACTCGAGGGCAACAGTCCGAAATCCGGGGAGCCGAAGGTTGTGGACAGGGTGCTCGCCTCTGGGGATTTTGTGGCATTGGACACGGTGGTTGCGAAGATAATCGGGTTCGATCCATCACGGATTCAACATATCCAGAACTGCCACCAGCTCGAGCTCGGGGTTGGCCGGCTCGACCAGATCAACGTTGTCGGAGACGATGACCTGAGCTTGAACTTACGATTCAAACCGGCCCGCCACAATCTCG
>CAYVDS010000280.1:0-4616 GCA_964450145.1 uncultured bacterium | reverse complement strand
TCGGGCTTTTCCCACGTCGCACATGCGAATAAATTCGCACCTACAGAATTACGGGACAGCCTCTCTTTCCCTCTTTGGTAAAAGGGGGATGAAGGGGGATTTTATGTTTTCTTCTTTGTGTCCCGATCCAAAATCGAAAATCCAAAATAAATTCATTGCTTCTTGGCCTTCAGTGTCTCCTTCTCGATCAGACCCATAATGTCATTGACGAGAAATTCGTCGACGTTTGTCGATGGGTACCAGCCTGCCTCTCGCGTGAATCCGCCTATCTCGTAGTCCTGAGCCTTCGCGCTCACACTGATTTTCGTTTGATCAGGGCCGACCGCTTCGAGTCTTATATCGAGAATTGTCCTGTGCCGCAGAAATATGAGCCCGCTGGTCTTCTCATAAGCAATAAATCTTCCCGCCTTGTCCACGGTGTCGACAACCAGTCTTCCGTCGTTGTTCAACACCCTTCTCGCGGTCTGAAACACTGTCTCCAACTCGACTGGCGCCGTTTTCGGTTGGGGCGCATATGCCGCAGGGTATTGCGGCGGGGCCGACGCGCACGAGGCGAGAACAAGACAGCCGAGGGATGCGAGGAATGCTAAAACTGCAGCTGATTTGGCGCACGTGATGGATTTTTTCATGGCACTAATCATACGAAAGAAGAAAAGATTAGTCAAGCGCCGCTTTGAAAAAGCGCCAGGGATTGTTCCGTAATTGGCGAACCAAGATGGGCTTCTGTAAGTGCGAATTTATTCGCACAGTGTTTGTTGGCTCTTTCCGCATCGCGCATGCGAATAAATTCGCACCTACAGAATTACGGGACACTCTTGCTACTCCTATTTCGAACTGGCGTATTTCAGCATCTCGGCGAGAACTTCTCGTGCGAAGGATGGGTCGTCGCGGTCGGGGCAGTGATACCCTTCGGGAATATAGAAATATTTTCCGGATTTCAGCTTATAGCCGGGTTCAAGGCAGACTGCAAACCACGGGTCGTTGCCGCCGGAAATATAGACGACCGGCACTTTCAAGGTTTCGAGCATTTTTCGGGGCGACCACTCAGGTGATGTTGCATAGCGAGGTTCTTCCCCGAATAGAGTCTGGCACTCGTCGCAAAGTTCCTGCTTCGTTTGGGGAAAAAGTCCGGCTTCGCTTTCAGAGGCGAAAAAGGCGCCGGTCTGCGTGCATTGCTGGTAGTGCCACACATGCCAGTTGTAGTCGCCCGTCTCGGCTTCTTTATGCGTCAGATTCCGGCCGCCCCACCCTTGCGCGTATTGCCATCCCTTACCGCCGCTGAATTTTTCGTCCGTCCAATGGAGCGTACGAAGGAAGGCCTTCGTGGGCAGATATGACCCCATCTTGAAATATGGCCGGAGTTTCTTGAACTCCTCGTACTGTGTCATTCCGACGATGATCGCGTGCAGGAACTCACGCTCGTACCACGCTTCGTCAAGGGGCTGTTTAGGCTTGAGGTTCTCCACATGTTTGACCAATCGCTTGTAGCAGCGCTCCCCCAGCGCCTTCGTCACTTGCCGCTCGTAACTGTAATTCATGAACGGCCAGTCCACAACGCCGCTGGATGAGAGAATCACTTTCACGTCGTCGGGATACTGAGCGGCGAAGTTGATCACTAAACCTCCCCCGTAACTCCAGCCCGCGGCCATCCACGGCCCGGGCTATTCTTTCTTCAACTGTTGGATTACTTCGTGAGCGTCTGCGAGCGCCTGGTCTATCTGCACATACGAAGGGACGGATTGGTCTTCATCTTCGGTCAGGCTCTGGCCATAGCCCCGGTGCTCGGCCTGAACATAAATGATGCGTTGCTCGGCGCCGTGGCGCTCATAAAACTCGATAAGGTCTTTGTCGGTCTTATCGCTCTCGTTGCCAAGATTGAAGAACACAGGCGAGTCCGGCGGCACGCCGTCGGGAATAAGGATATCTACATGCTGTTCAAGCGTTGGGCCTTCGGCCGCGGAATGGTCCACCGGCTGAACGATCACCTTATGCAAAATCCGGTATTTCTCCTGGATGCTCGCGTTGTCGGCCTTCACCACGCCCGAGCCAACGCAGACACAGAACACAGCAAGCAAAGCCAGGCATCTGTCTCTGCATGCTCTCCCGGAAATACGCGCCTCCTTGCTCATAGCCTCTCCCAAAAGACATGGTTTACGGTTTACAGTCTACGGTCTACAGTTGAAGAAGCATCGTTCACCTTTTCCCCTCTGCAAATAGGGGGAAGCTGGTCACGCGCTTATCGCACAGATTCGGCTCACATTCTACCACCTACGTTGTAAACCGTAAACTGCAAACCGTAAACCGCTTCTTTACTGCATCCGGGCGGGTACGATAACCATCGTCTGTTCCCATAATTGCAGCCGCTTCTGGAGAGCAAACGCGGTCTGGTTGTGGAGAATGGGTTGATACCAGCGTTCCCGCTGAAATACGAGTTGTCCCGTGAAGAACATAATGTGGGGAAACTCCTTCGCGACGCTCATGCAGAGACGATCGAGTTCATCAACCACGTCCGTGCCTATTGCCATTCGATAGGCGCCGGAGATTCCCTGTCCCTCGACCAGATCGACGTACTTCTTGAGTCCGTTCTCGGTCTCGCGCTTAAGCTGTTCGAGCGTATCCTCGCCCTTGAAAGCACCCGAGTCAATCACGCCCACCGACAGGAAGACGACGTTCTTGAACTGCTTCGGGAACAGCCGGAACACCGCTAAGGTGGTATGGATGCCGAGTCCGCTGTACCCACCGACAAGCACGGCAGCCGTGGGCTTGGTGGGATCGACTGGCCCCGGTGAGGCCGTCGAGATTCGCGGTATGTCGATAAGACTCGCATAGAGCGAACTGAGTTTTGCGCTCAAAGTGCGGTAATGACGGCGGGTCCAGAAACAAAGCAATATGACGACTCCGGTGATAGCGAGCGTGAGCCAGCCGCCCTCGAGGAACTTCTCGTAAACGGTTATAAGAAGGATTGTGACGCACATCGTCAGCCCGAGGACATGGATCGATATCTTTCTCTTCCAGTCGGGCCGGCGTTTGCGTTCACCGAAATAGAGGCGGCACATTGATGTCTCGGTCATGGAGAAGGTGAGGAAGACGTTGATGCTGTACATAACCACAATGTGCCGCACGTCTCCTTTCGTGTAGAGGAGCGCGCCTAGCGACGCCGTGCTCATAAGAATGACACCGTTCTGAACCGTGAGGCGTTCCGACAAGGCTGAGAATCTGTGGGGAACCCACGAATCAACAGCCATGTTCGCCAGCACGCGGGGCCCATCCACAAACCCGGCCTGGGCGGCTACGACGAGAAGCGCGCCTTCCGATACCAGTGTGAGAATCACAAAAGGCCATCCGAGCGGAACGACTTCAACAAACCGCTCGACAAGAACCGCGTTCATCGTTTTGCCCTCGACGCCGGTTACGTCCCACAGGAGATAGCAAAACAGAAGACCCGAGGCAGTGAACGCAAGCGAAGTCGCCATATAGATCATCGTGCGCTTGCCGGTCTGGACGCGAGGCTCCCGCATTATCGACAAGCCGTTCGAGACCGCCTCGATTCCGGTGTACGTGCCGCCGCCGAGCGAATAGGCGTGCAGAAAAAGGAGGAACAGCCCGCCCAGGCCGACAGTCGTCACTCCTTCGGAGAACCCGCCTGCCGCGGTGTTGAGCGTGGCAGGCAGCGCGGGCGCCTTTATCAGGAAGCCGACAGTAATCAGCACGATATGAGTGGCCACGAATAGCAGAAACACGGGCGTGAGAACGAGGATCGACTCCTTCACGCCCCGGATATTGAGCGTGCTCAGGGAAAAGATGAAGAGGATTTCTGCCGGCAGCTTCCAGACGTGCCATGAGAGCGGCAGAAAACTGAACAATGCATCCCCCGCCGCGGCTATGGATATGGTGATTGTAAGGACGTAGTCTACGAGCAGGGCGCTGCCCGAAACCATTCCGGCGCGCCGGCCCAGCAGTTTCGTTGCGACGACGTAGCCTCCGCCGCCATGGGGAAAATGTTCGATGACCCGGCTGTATGCGACCGCGATGACGAAGACCGTCGTGGCCATGACGCCCGCGAGAGCGATTGCCAGATAGGTGTGTGAGCCTAGGGTGCGGAAGGCTTCCTCCGGACCATATGCCGACGAGGAAAGACCGTCCGCTCCCAAACCGACCCACGCGAGGAAAGAAATCAGCGAAAGCCGATGAAAGATGCGCCTGTCGGATATATCACGGGGTGGGCCGACGAGGAAGCGTTTCAGGCGTTCGTTAAAAGGAAGTTGTTCTTGTCCGCTGTAATTCCGACTACTGCCATCTTTGTCCGGAGTGTCAGTCATGAAGAACCTCACCCATTAAACCCGCTCGGAGAGTCGGCCTCCGGTCGAGTCCGGAAGGTTCTCTCCTTCGACGCCTGCGAGGTTAGCTGACGGGCTCGGGCCGAAGAAGTTGCCCTACGCCTTGCGGCGATACGCCCCCGAAAATTGGGTCCCCCGTCCCCGCCCAAAGGCGGGATTCGGCGTTAAACAATGCTATATCATAAGCCGCATCGCGTCGAAAGTCAAACGCGCCGCACAAAATGCAGCGATTCCGCAACCTGACCTTGGGAAGTGGGTAAAGAGACGCGGAGACAGGGT
>CAYVDS010000279.1:0-4651 GCA_964450145.1 uncultured bacterium | reverse complement strand
TAGTCGAGCCAAGCCGCCCGACCGAAAGGTAATCGATCCCTATCAACTTCACTCCGATTTCGACCAGGTGCTTGGCGGCGTCCTCCGCCATATAAACAAATTGCTTCTGAAAATCATTTTCCTTCCAGAGGTTGGAATTCGAGGTCTTGAACAGGACCCTCCGCTCGCCCTTCAAGGGCGCGGCGATGAGCGCCTGGCGTGAGATTTCAATCGGGTCAGTGATCTCGACCACGACCGCTCGGCCAACCAAAATATTCATTGGAATCTCATCAATCGAATTGCCGTCCTTAATGAAATGGAGCGGCGCGTCAATGTGCGTGCCGGTGTGAGTGCTCAATATCAGCCGCGACACATTGCAGGGGTCTCCTTTTGCAATTGATGATATACTCGTGATCTCGACCGCCGGGTCCCCCTCATATACCGGCATCCCGGCGCGAATCGGAACGGTTATGTCGTAGTACTTCATTAATTCCTTCGCATAATCTGGGGACACCATGCGGCATGGTACCCCCAGATTATGGCATGTTCCGCATGGTGTCCCCAGATTATGGGCACTATTTAACCCACGTATGTTTCCGGGTTCGCTGCTATAAAGAGCAATTTCCAATCGAAGATTATCTTAGGAGCGCCTTACCCCGCCACGCGGGGTTGATCGTGGGAGAAACGGATTCAAGGAGATATAGCGGAAAAATCCCCCCTAGCCTCCCTTTTGTAAAGGGTGGGAAAGAGGGCGACTTCTTATCACAAAGTGGTTGTGCACGAGAGGCATGTGGCCTTCTTTCAATCCTGAACCCTGAACCATAAACCATAAACCGAGTTTCTTAAGAGGAGTGCGGCGGGCGAGGCTGGCTCCAGCGTTTGAGTGCTCTCACTTCACAGACGAACTTGCGGATGTCTTTCTCCAGGCCCTCTATCATATCATCCAGCACATTTGAGCTGGGAGTCCTGATGAAACTGCCCTCGAGCAGCCTCTCAACATCTTTCACCATCCGATTCAAATATGGACGAACATTCCCTATCGTGTCGCCTATGACCTTGTCAATGCGGCGCAATAATTCTTCGTCCGATGGCCGGGCCCGGGTAAGTACACGGAATTCTTCGTCCGCGCTACACTCCAGTTCAAGCTGCCTTGTATCCGGCTCTTTCATGGCTTTTATGAAATCCTTGGGGGACAGTCCGGAACATAAGTTGGTTCGCGCCATTTGCCTGAATTATATCCATTAAAACGCCGAATTGCAAGGCGGCAAAAGCATGTTAACCAAGGGGAGCACGGGGCACGCGGAGAAAGGACTTCTTTTATCCGCAGATTCCGCAGAAGCCTGCAACGCAGTAAAGACAATGGGAACCGCCGATGAACGCCGATAAACGCCGATGAGAGCTTTTGGGGAAAAAGGGGACCAAAAGACAATGATGCGTGATGAATGATGAATGATGAAGAAGATGTGACGGGTTGTGACGCATTGCCTGAGCGACGGCAACAGCGAGGAAAAGAGCAAGACGAAAGATGAAAGGGAACGGGCAGACAATGATGAATGATGAGTGATGAACTATAAATAATCCGGCAAGTCGTGACGCGAGTGACGCCAGTGACGCGTTTTTTCGTGATTTCTGTACGGGCGGTTCGCGAACAGCCCCTACAACACATCGGCGTTTATTCCCGCGCCCCGCGGGATTCGTCGTCGGTTGCTATTGTCTCTTCTTTCTTGGTTGCGGCCTGCCGCGCGAGAGAACTGTGCTTCTCAAATCCCCCTCCTTCCCCGTTTGCAAAGGGGGACGAAGGGGGTTTTCCCCATGAGCTCCGTGGTTCCATGCTTGTAATTTTTTCTTGGTGACTTCGTGCCTTTGTGGTAGATGTTGACTGTTTGCGTCGACATGTCGTCGCTGTTCCCCCGTGCTCCCCGTGGTTAGACCTTCCGTGTTATGACAGTAGCTGCGTGACGACTTGGCGGAAGGTTTGGGCTTTGCGGTCGACCTGGTCGTCGGTCGAGGTTAGGTTGATGCCGAAAGCGCTCCCGAGCCCCTTGTCAACTACGCCGACAGAGATATTTATTGCCCGCTCCAGCAAACGGTCCGTATTGGGGAGCATGCCTTTCCTCAATTGCGCTCTGCCGACGTAATGCTCGCTTTTGAGGGGGTTAGACCTGGGATTTATGGTTCTCATATCGAGAATATGTTCCATGTTGTTGTAGACGTGCCAGCCGGAGCGCGCCACGGTTATGGTACCGAGCCTTTCAGCCGCTTTCTCCGCTGTCCCTTTATCCGGCAGAAAGACGGTCAGCACGTTGCAGCAATCCCCTTGCGGATCGTTCAGCCTCCTGAATTGCAATCCATTGATATCCCGAATCTGCTCCTTGAGCCTCGACTTCAGACTGCGGAGACGTTCAAGAATCTTTTCCAATTTGCGGAACTGTGCGAGAAGAACCGCAGCCGTGATTTCGTTCATGCGGAAGTTCTGTCCGATAACGGCGCGGTTGCCGATTTCCACTCCCATTCGTAAGGGCAGATGCCCCTGATCGTGATAAGCGAAGGCCTGCTTGTACAACTCGTCATCATTGGTGACCACAAGACCGCCGTCGCCCGCATTGATGGTCTTGTAGAAATTGAAGGAGTACGTGCCCGCTGCGCCCATTGTGCCCAAGGCCTTGCCTCGGTAGGTTCCTCCGAACGCCTGGGCCGTATCTTCAATCAACAACAGTTTGTGTGCCTCAGCAATGTGTTTAAGTTTCTCCATGTCACAGGAGTTGCCGAGCATGTGCACAGCGAGGATGGCGCGCGTATGAGGAGTTATTCTCTTTTCGACGTCATGCGGGTCGAGAGTCAGACTCTCATCCACCTCAGCCAGCACCGGCACGGCGGAGCAGAAAATGATCGATGACATCGAGGCGACGAACGTGTATCCGGGCACAATGACCTCATCGCCCGGGCCAATGCCGGCTGCGGCCATCGCCGTAATCAGCGCCGCAGTCCCCGAGGTCACCGCGAGAGCATACTTGCTCTGGAACTTCTTCGCTACTTCCGCTTCGAGGTCTTTGACCTTATGCGTGAAGCTTGGGTCCTTTTCGTCGCCATAGCGAAACAGGTAATGCGAACGCATTACCTCCATGACTTCCCGTTCTTCTTCATCACCAATCCAGAAATATCCAGGCCCAGGCATTAACTTCCTCCTTTGTCTTTGAGCCTATTTAAAAGAACCCGTCTTTGCGCATGTCGGTTAATGAGGATTTGAAGGCGCTGATTAAGGTGTCGACGTCCGCCGGTCTGTGCGCGGTCGACAGAAACACCACATGGCTGTCGGGCATGTGGACTCCGTGACGCCGCATGTAATAGCTCAGCAGCTTTTCCGCAATCGCGTTCGCGTTTTTCTCCATCTGGCGCATATCTTCGGGGTCGTCCTCGAGGAAATGAGAGACGAAAGCGCTCTCAAAACCCATCATGCGGAATGGCATATTGTTTTTGCGCGCAAACTCCAGGACCGCGCCGGTCAGTCGCTCGCCCTGCTGTTTGAGATAAGGATATACGGTGTCCTGATTCTCCTTCAGGTAGCCGAGTTGCGCGTAGCCCGCCGCACACGACACGATATTTCCCGCATTTGTGCCCACAATGTGAACCTTTGTTTTGATGTCCTCGCGCGGGTCGCCTGTGGTGACAGCGACCTCCATGATGTCGCGCCTGCCGACAACGGCCCCAAGCGGCAGGCCGCCTCCCATTATCTTGCCGAACGTGGTCATATCAGGCACGATGTCCCATCTATCCTGCGCGCCGCCGAAATGTGTGCGGAAACCGGTCACCACTTCATCGAAAATAAGGAGGACGTTCGCGTCTTTGGTCACTTTCCGCAGTTTTCTTAGAAATTCGATGTTCAGCTTAGGCCAACCCGGTCCCATTGGCTCGAGAATGACGCACGCGAGTTCCTTTGCGTTCTCACGAATGATATCGAACGCAGCCTCATTGTCCCGCGGGAGCACCAAGGTTGTATTCAGGATATGCCTGCAAATGCCCGGCGTGTCGAGAACGCCCTCAGGGCGGTCCTTTGGTCCGTGGCGCTCAGTACCAAGGTTCGAACTGACCATCACATCCGGATGCGTGCCGTGATATCCACCTTCGAATTTCGCTATCTTTTCGCGGCCCGTAGAAGCGCGCGCTATCTTGATCGCCTGCATCGTTGCCTCAGTGCCGGAATTGGTGAACAGTAGTCGCTCCGCGCTGGCGACATTATCGATAATGAGTTTTGCGAGTTTGTATTCGAGTTCATGACCGACGACTACGCTTGTGCCGAGCGTAACCGCCTCCTGCACCGCCTTCACCACGACATCGGGCGCGTGTCCCAGAATAAGCGGTCCGTAGCTCATCGCGATATCAATAAATTCGTTGCCATCCAGGTCGATGAAACGGCATCCCTTCGCCTTCTTGATTATCATCGGCACAAAGGGCGAGTGCCGGGGCCCTTCGGTGAACCATGAAATTGCTCCCGCCTTTTGCCTTTCAGCATGCGCCTCCATGCACTTCTTCTGTTTGCCCATCAGTTCTTGGATAATCGGAAGTTGGCTAACCTCTTCGAGCATGGCGTCCTCCTAAGAAACTGGTTTCAAGTTTCAGGTTTCAGGTTTCAAACAGAACTCGCGTTTCTCACACAATCAACCCCGCGAAGAGG
>CAYVDS010000278.1:0-4685 GCA_964450145.1 uncultured bacterium | reverse complement strand
TAACCCTCTCCAATGAGAGGCTCAAGCTCTCATATATCATAGTTACTGTGGATAAGAAGGCATGGTCCAACGCTTGAGAACAGACGTTGCTGGAACACGTATGACCCTCTCGGACTGAACCGAATCGTTCGGTTTCCTGAGTTGTACGAAATCCGCGTTTCGGTTCTTTGCCCCGAGTCGGGCGCGTACGCCTCAAAGTTCTACTCCCTTGAACATTTCGGTGACGCAGGCAATGTGCTGCGGGCTGACGTTCACACGCACGATTGCTCGTATGCCCGCGCCGAACTCAGCTTCGGAGGATTCACTTTCCGCGTCGAGTATGCCGCCGCGCCGGACGGCGGCCTGTCATGCTGCGTCACACCCCTTTCAGTTGCCGACCCCTTCACGCTTGTTGTATTGGAAGTGCAAAGGGCATGGGACCTCGACGGCGAAGTTGAACTTGAAGACGATGGGACGGTTTCTTTTCCCTGCGACGAGGGAGGAACGATCAAGATTTCAGCCGCGCAAGACTTCAGTTCGCTCCATCATCCGGGCACGCCGATTACGAGCGGGGTCTATGCTTCAGAAGAGGTTTTCGCTCAATCCATCATCGAACGGAAAACCCTAAACGGAGTCACAGGCAGAGGCAAAATCGCGGCGTTGGGTTTTGTGGCAAGGATGCCATTGAAAGTTTCTTCCTGGACGGAGAAGACTTCGATGGGAGGCGCGCGCAAACGGCTTACCCCCGTCGAAATCACTGCTGAAATCTCCGAGGCCGGGAAATCTCACGAAAGAGATTCTGCCGAGATTCACGGCGGTCCGTTCGACGGCTGTTACGGCGCGGTTTCTGCCGTCATGGGCTGGATGACCGTGTGGGACCAACTCCATCAGATTCCTTATGCTCCCGTCAGCCGCTCGTGGGTCGATAACTACATGGTCAGGGTGGGATTCGATGGGTCTGTTCGAGGACCGCTCATCGGGCTCTGGGACAGTTTCTTTCACGCCATTCTGCAATCCGTCAACGAACTGACTCTTGCCGAAGCCAACATCCGTGTTGTTTTGGGCGACCACGCGCTGATGCAGGAGGGATACCCCACAAACTACGTCGTGTCCACCCTCAGGTCCGGCGACCGCAGCCAGCCGCCTATCGGCTCGCTCGCCGTCTGGAAACTCTACCGCAGATTCGGGAACACCGGTTTTCTCGAATGGGCCTATCCTCGCCTGAAGCGCTGGCACGAGTGGTGGAAAACTCATCGGGACGGCAACGCCGACGGACTCCTCGAATGGGGCTCGAACCCGAACGCGAGCGAAGTGGGCAATGACGCGGGGACCCTATTTGCGGCGGCGTGTGAATCCGGGATGGACAACAGCCCGCTGTATGACGAAGCCTCCTATGATCCGGCCCTCGGCACAATGAACCTCTCGGACGTCGGGCTGAACTCACTCTACACAGCCGACGCAATGTTCCTCTCGAAAATAGCCGACGCCCTCGGCGAAGCCGACGATAAGCGGGCTTTCGACTCCGAATACGCGGCACTCCGTGAACGAATTAATGCGACCCTTTGGAACGACGAAACGCAAGCCTATATGGACAGATTCTGGGACGGTCGATTTTCGTCGCATCTTGGGCCCACCATGTTCTATCCGCTGATCGCGGGCATCCCTGATTCCGAACGCGCGAATCAACTTGTGCGACGCCACCTTCTCAACGAAAAGGAGTTCTGGGGTGAATTCGTGATACCCTCTATCAGCAAGAACGACCCGGCGTTTCGTGAGCAACTCTATTGGAGAGGCCGCATCTGGCCCTCAGTCAATTATCTGGTCTATCTTGGCCTGAAGGCGTACCGCTTCGACGACATAGCCTTTGAGCTTGCGCGCCGCAGCGCGAACCTGTTCATGCGTGAGTGGAATCTCAGAGGGCACTGCCACGAGAACTACAACGCTATTACCGGTGAGGGCGACGACGTGCCTGTGGTGACCTCGCCTGGCCGCAACGGTTCCGACCGATTCTATCCGTGGGGCGCGTTGCTCCCGCTGATGGGAGTCGAGGAACTATTCGATGTCGAGCTTGACCGCGGCATGCGGTTCGGGTGCCGATTCCTGCAAGAAGAAACGTCCTTCTTCAATGTCTGCCTTGGTCAGGACATTTACTCGCTCATTGCTTCCCACAATGAAACCCGTGCCGGCCGCAACAACAAGGAAATTTTCTTCTCATCTCCGGGTGTAGGCGTGAAAAACTATGTGGCTGAACGCGGAACTGTGGAGTTTTCCGTTGCAGGCGAGGGCGAACCCTACTTCCGTGTTTCGGAATTCAAACCGAACGCTCCCGTGCTCGCACGCATCGGCGAACAAGAGCCGCGTTTGTTTGAAGCCGATACTCAAGGAGCGATATCATTCGGCGCTGCCGTCTCGCCATCATACACTCACATCCTCTTGACGCGGGTATGAGCAATTCGGCAGTTCACTCCCGCACGTCGCGGCGAATTCCCTTGGAGACAGCGCGAAGACCTGCAATACAGAAGAGGTTCACATCTTTCGCAAACTCTTCCACCCATTTCGGAGTGATTTCCAAGTCCTCAATTGCGCGCTCAACGGCCGATTTGTTCTGAAATACAAACATGCACGTCGCCATCGCCAACAGCGAACCTCGCACCGCCGCCGGATGACCCGAGGGAAGCTCCATCACCGAGGCGACAATTTGTCGAAAGATGCGCAAGTTCGACAACATTTCGCTTCTGGCCAGTTCTCGCAAAGCCTTTGTCGGCGCTGTCATCTCTCTTACTATCAGCTTCCTGCCCCATGACTCCGGCGACGGGCTCAGCAGAGCGCGAACCGCTCCGGTAAGGAAGGCCTGTAACTTTTGCTCCGGGTGAGTATCCTCCGACATGGCGGCTTTGACGACTTCGGGACTTATCAGCCTGCGGTCCGCCTCGCGGAGAGCTTCTCTGTAAAGCTTGTCTTTTCCTCCAAAATGGTAGTTGACGGCGGCAGGGTTTACCCCTGCGAGCCTGCATATCTCGCGGCCTGTGGCGCGATCATATCCCTTTTCGGCGAAGACCCTTCCCGCAGCTTCCAGCAATCGATTGCGGGTCCGATAGTCTTTCATCGCCTCGGCCACGGAAGCGCTGCTCTTTTTTGTGTTTCTTCTCTTCACGGCAATGAGATTATCATGCGCGAAAGAGAATGTCAAAGATAGGTTTTAAAATTAAAATTTGAATTTGACAAACCTCTATGGTGCGGTTATAATGAGGAAAAGAAAGAAGGGATACTCATGAAACGAACATTCGCGGCTTTGGCGCTTCTTGGGTTTTGGATCATTTCGTCGGTTGGGTGCTCGGGCGTGGCAGAAAGCACAGATTCGGAGGAAGCGACGACGGGGCGACCTCCAATCGCGGTGGAAACCACTAAAGCGGCGGTGACGGATTACACCGAGGGAATTGATGTAGTCGGGTCACTCTCTCCGAAGTTTCAGGCGGACATAAAGTCCGAGTACCAGGGCGTCGTCGATGAGGTTTATGTTACTGAATGGGTCAGGGTGAAAAAGGGAACGCCTCTCGCCCGCATTGACAGCCGCGAAATGCAGATTCTCCTGCAAAAGGCGAGCGCCGCCGTCGAGACTGCTAAAGCAAATCTCCGGCAGGCAGAAGCATCGGGAAACCGCGCCGAACGGGACTATGATCGTCTGCTCAAGCTCAAGGAGGCGGGAATCGCGTCTCAGAAAGACGTCGACGACGGCTTGACCCAGAAACAGGCGGCCGCCGCCCAGATCGCCGCAGCCAAGGCCCAATTAAACGTTTTCGAGGAGGACTTAAACTATACGAAAACCCGGCTTTCCAAAACGGTAATCTCCTCGCCGATGGAGGGCGCCGTTTCGTATCGGGGAGTCAATGTGGGCGACCTTGTCGGGGAGATGGGCTCACCAAAAGTAATGTTTCGGATCATCAACCCCGGGATTCTAGAGCTTACCGCAGCCGTTCCATCCGCAGAAATGGGAGCGGTGCGAATTGGTCAGCCTCTCACCTTTTCCACTGACGCAATTCCGGGCAAGATGTTCACTGGAAAGGTCATGTTCGTAAATCCTGTCGTGAACGAAGCCGACCGGTCGGTAAAGGTCATAGCCGAGGTCGAAAACAAAGACGAGCAACTAAAAGGCGGGCTCTTCGTCAGAGGACGGATTATCACGGGAGAGCGAACAAATGTCCTTAATGTCCCTCGGAGCGCGCTTCTCTCATGGGACGTGGTCGCAAAGAAAGCGGACATCTTCGTCGTTGATGGGAAAACAGCAAATCAGCTAGAAGTTGCTACAGGAAGCACGATGGGAGATATCGTCGAGATTACTTCTGGCCTCAAAGCGGGAGACATGGTCGTTGTCCGGGGTGGATTCAACCTTAAAGATGGCGATCGAGTGAAAGTCACCGAGGCCAACGGAGGCTGATCCATGTTCCTTTCGGATTTATCCATTAAACGGCCGGTTTTCGCCGCGGTAATGATGTTGTCCCTGGTAACTCTGGGCATGTTCTCTTACCTCCGCCTGGCGGTCGACATGTTTCCCAATATCGAAATGCCGGTCATTTCCATAGTCACGAAGTATCCGGGCGCATCCCCGGAGACAGTGGAACGAGAGGTGACGAAACGGATCGAGGAGGCGGTGAACCCGATTGCCGGCGTCAAGCATGTGGCATCGATCTCGCGCGAAAGTGTCTCGG
>CAYVDS010000277.1:0-4715 GCA_964450145.1 uncultured bacterium | reverse complement strand
CAAATATTCCTCAAGAATCACGACAGAAATTAAAGAAAATGCAATGGAGTAGTACGGATTTGGAAAAAGAGTAGTGCGAGTCGATTATGAACGTTGAAAAAACAATATATCAATTGAAGAACATCACGAAATCGTACGGCGATGATTTTGCGTTGGACATTCCGATTGTGGATTTCATCCGCGGAGAGACATGCGCTCTTGTGGGACCGAATGGATCGGGAAAGACCACGTTGCTGCGGCTGCTTGCCTTTGTCGAGCGTCCGACCTCGGGAGAAATCTTGTTCGAATCGACGCGGGTGTGGAACGGAGCGACAACCAACTCTGTCCCCATAAGGCGCGTCACGATGGTCGCGCACCCTCCTTTTCTCTTTAATCGAACGGTAGTTTATAACATCGGATACGGGCTGAAACTTCGAGGAAAATCGCGTAAGGAAATAAGAACAAAGACAATGGAAGTCCTCGAAACCGTCGGTCTTGCCGGCTTTGAGAAAAAGAACGCGCGAACGCTTTCCTCCGGCCAACAGCAGCGAGTAGCCTTGGCGAGAGCTCTTGCGCTCGAACCCGAAGTGCTCTTGCTCGACGAGCCCACCGCCAGCATAGACAAGAAATATGCGCGAGATGTTGAGTCTCTAATTCGTCAACTCCGGCTCGAGGCAAGAACGACGGTTATCTTCTCGACGCACAACTACCGTCAGGCATCCGTCCTCGCAGACCGGATCATTTTCCTGAGCAATGGGCGAATCGAGTCGCTCCCTTACGAAAACATATTCAGAGGAACCGTCAACAAATGCGACGGAGAGACCAGGATTTTCGTGAGCGAATCGCTCGGTTTCATCATGAATTCGGATGCCGCCGGACCGGCGCACATTTCCATCGACTCGCGTGATATAATGCTTTCTCGCCGCTCTGCTGCGAACGGAAGCCTCAATTGCCATAGGGGAAAGATCGTGAGGATGACATTGCATGAGTCATATGCCCGGCTGACAGTTGATATCGGGGTCAGACTCAGCGTTGTCGTCTCTGAACAGGCGTTGTCGGAACTTCAACCTAAACTCGGGGAAGATGTGTACTGCAGTTTTGACGCCGGCGCCGTCCGCATAATTTGAGGATTCTTTATGGCCAAGTTGTCGCATTTCGACGAAGAAGGCGCGTCGCGCATGGTGGACGTCGGCCGGAAGCGCGTAACGCGACGCATCGCGCGCGCAGGAGCAGTCGTCCGCATGGAGCCGGAGACGCTCCGCCTCATCCTCGATAAGAAAATCCAGAAAGGCGACGTGTTTGAGGTCGCGCGCCTCGCAGGCATCATGGCGGCGAAACAGACTTCCACGCTGATCCCTCTTTGCCATCCGCTTCCTCTTGAAAACGTGAAGATAGATTTCCGGCCCAGTGGGAACTCCGTGCAAATAGTCTCCGAAGCGCGGGTTACCGGCAAGACGGGCGTCGAAATGGAGGCGCTCACCGCCGCGGCGGTGGCGGCCCTGACGATATACGACATGTGCAAATCGGCGGAAAAAGGGATGCTTATCTCCGATATCAAGTTGCTCGAAAAATCGGGGGGCAAGAGCGGGCATTATAAGAGAATGATGAATGATGAGTGATGAATGATGAATGAAAGCGGGCGCAGAACGGGTGTCACAGCGCGGGGAGGCCGCAACCAAACAATAGCGGAAAAATCCCCCCCTGCGAAACTGTCCCATAATTCTTGTAGGTGCGAATTTATTCGCACGAGGTTTTGGTGTTTGTTCCGTATCATCAGCAATTTCTTGACATCAGGAAGCAGATAATGAAAAAAGGAATCGTAGTATCAATTTCCTTCAGTGAAAAGAAGGGTATGCGGAAAACCCCCATCGAGTCGGCGACTCTGTGCGTCGAGCACGGCATTGAAGGCGACGCGCATGCAGGCGCATGGCACCGGCAGGTAAGCCTGTTGGCCGAAGAAAGCATTGAGAAGATGCGCGATAAAGGGCTTGATGTCGGCTGCGGCGATTTCGCAGAGAACATAACAACGCGCGGCCTCACGCTGTATGAGATGCCCGTGGGGACAAAATTGCGCATCGGCGAGAGCTTCCTCGAGGTCACTCAGATTGGGAAAGAGTGTCATGACAGGTGCGCCATTTACTACGCGGCCGGCGACTGTGTGATGCCGCGAGAGGGCATTTTCGCCCGCGTGCTGCGCGGCGGAACAATAAAGAAGGGCGATGAGATTTTAGTGGAGGAGTAACGGCGTAGCGGATGGAGTCGGTCAGTCCTAAGAAACCAGCAATTGTCTCTCATAATTCGGGGACACGATGGGGCATCATGTCCCCGGATTATGATATCGCATTGTATCCCCGAATTATGATATGGCATGGTGTTCCCGAATTATGATATGGCATGGTGTTCCCGAATTATGATATGGCATGGTGTTCCCGAATAAGCACTTGTTAAATTGAGGATTCAGATGATGAGAGTTGCCATACTTACAATCAGTGATAAGGGGTCGCGCGGCGAACGTGAGGATAAGAGCGGCGCGGCCATACGCGAGATCGTGGAGGGGATGGGCGGGACGGTTGCCGCATACGAAATCCTGCCCGATGAACGGCCTCAGATAGAATCCGCTCTCAGACGGATGGCGCAAGACGCCGATCTGGTGCTCACGACAGGGGGCACTGGCATAGCTCCGCGCGACGTTACGCCCGAGGCTACTCGAGCGGTCATCGAGAAAGAGCTTCCCGGCATCACCGAAGTCATGCGGCTCAAGAGCGTCGAGGTGGCGCCGACGGCAATGCTCTCACGCGCGGTCGCAGGCACACTGGGACGCGCGCTCATCATCAACCTGCCCGGCAGCCCGAAGGCCGTCCGCGAGTGTCTTTCCTTTATCAAGCCAGCCATCCCGCATGCGCTCGAACTGCTTCAGGGCCCGGGCGGTGAGTGCGGGCGCAGCGCTTGATTAAGAAGCGATTGTTTCCTTAATTCGGGGACACCTTGCTGCAAGGTGTCCCCGAATTAAGGATGCCTATCGCGTTTCCGCCGTTTTCTTGTGCATCTCAACCCAGGTTATCAACCTGTTCTTGCCCGTTTTCTTCGCCTGATAGAGGGCGTCGTCCGCCTTTTTCAGCAGTTCGTCGGCTGATTGAGAGTCATCGGGGAAGGATGCAAGCCCCATGCTGACGGTAAAATTCTTCTTGGGCAGAACCTCCTGCTTTTCGAATACGGTTTCTTCGACTATTCGCCTAAGCCGCTCCGCTGCGATTCTGCCTTCGGC
This sequence comes from uncultured bacterium, assembly GCA_964450145.1. GTDB lineage: Bacteria > Abyssobacteria > SURF-5 > SURF-5 > SURF-5 > JACRIR01. The sequence goes on along the minus strand of CAYVDS010000277.1, from coordinate 1,471 downwards.
CATGTTGGTTTCGGGCAGGATAATCGCAAACTCCTCCCCGCCATAACGGCAAATCATATCGGATACACGGGCGTGGTGCTTCAGTAACCATGCAAGGAACTTGAGCGCATCGTCGCCGGCTGTATGCCCCAAAGTGTCGTTATATGTCTTGAAATCATCCACGTCAAGCATGAGCAAACAAAAATGACGGCCATTTCTCTCCGAGCGGCTAAGCTCGGTCTTAAGTAGTTGGTGGAAGTACCTGTGGTTGAATAATTCCGTCAGGCCGTCTGTCAGCGAGAGCTGCTTGTAGTACTCCCCCTCCTCTGCCCGTTTCTTCAGTTCCCTGCGTTCGATTGCGCGGGCCGCGACGAGGCGTATATGGTCGAGATTGAACGGCTTGGTGATGAAATCGAACGCGCCGAGCTTCATCGCTTCGACCGCGACGTTTACAGTGGCATACCCGGTCATCATGATAATGTCGAGGTCGGGCTTAAACGCCTTCGCTCTCTTCAGGAACTCCATCCCGTCCATCTTCGGCATTCTGACGTCAGTGAACACAAGGTCGTACTTTTTCGATTTCACTCGTTCGAGGGCTTCTTCACCATTTGTCGCAATGTCAACGGAGTAATTGGATGAGTCCAGAATATCGCGCATCAAGTCCTGCATGATTTCTTCGTCGTCCACCACCAACACGACGGGGGTCTTCTGGGTAGTTGTTTCCGGCATATGGTTCCCCTTTGTGAAGCTGGTCCTGTGACTTGTCGGAGCCAGAAATTCCGAGGGGCTCGGTACGCCCGATAGAATTTGCGAGTCCCGCTGGTCCAAGCGTGCGGAACAGCGAAACAATGAAGAACGATAGCATATATTTTCAAGCATGTCAAGCACTTAGCGGATTCGTACGGGCGGGTCGCGCGCCTTGACAACCGGGCTGGATTCTGTTAAAATGTGTGGAAAGGTCAAGGGCGAGAAAGCGCTCTTGACTTTTCGCCGTTAAACTGCTAACATTTCTCGTCTGTGGGTCGGCTACGCTGGCGTAGCTCAAAGGTAGAGCAGCCGCCTTGTAAGCGGCTGGTTGGGGGTTCGATTCCCTTCGCCAGCTCCAGCCAAGTGAGTCATCCCCGGGCAATTTTCTAAGGATTGGGGAGATACCCAAGTGGCTAAAGGGGGCAGACTGTAAATCTGTTGGCGTTGCCTACGGAGGTTCGAATCCTCCTCTCCCCACAGCGTTGAACGCAAATCTGCGGGAGTAGCTCAGTTGGTAGAGTGTCAGCCTTCCAAGCTGATGGTCGCGGGTTCAAATCCCGTCTCCCGCTCCACACCCTTATTCGGGGACACCATGCGACATGGTGTCCCCGAATAAGCGGGTGTGCGCCCACGTAGCTCAGTCGGTAGAGCACGTGCATGGTAAGCACGTGGTCACCAGTTCGATTCTGGTCGTGGGCTCTATCGGGAAATAGGGGGCCGGAGTCGCGGAAAGACGCCGGCGCGG
>CAYVDS010000276.1:0-4717 GCA_964450145.1 uncultured bacterium | reverse complement strand
ACGTCCGGGTTGGTTCGCTCGGCCAGCGAGGGTCTTTCTACGAAGTTGTTGATTATTATTCCTGCGACGTCGATTTTTTTAGCCCGAGCAAGCTCGCGGGTGAGAAGCGTGTGATTAATGGTGCCCAACCCCGGCCGGGCGACGATAATTATCGGCGCCGAAAACGCAACAACGAGGTCCACCATGAAATAGTTCTTCTTGACAGGGACCAACAACCCGCCCGCGCCTTCAACAATCAGCACATCGTGTCTCCGGCGAAGTTCTTTGTAAGCGCGAGTCATTTTTCGGACATCGATCCGGACGCCCTCGAGCTCGGCGGCCACCTCCGGCGCGAGCGGCTCGCGCAGCATTTGTGGACACACAAGCTCGCGGCCATCCTTGCAGCCACATGCGCCCATAAGGTAATCCACGTCTTCAGAGAATAGGGACAGACTCGTTACGGACGGGGTGTCCCTATTTTCGTTGGAGCGACAGCCAGTGGCCACCGGCTTCATCACGCCTACATCGAGTCCTGACTCGCGAAAGGCCAGCGCCAGTCCCGCAGCTACGACCGTCTTCCCGATCTCGGTGTCAGTGCCGGTAATGAAGATTGTGGTTCCCATCGCGTTTCCTGAATCCCCCCTTCCCCCCTTTGCAAAGGGGGGTGAGGAAACTGTCCCATAATTCTGTAGGTGCGAATTTATTCGCAGATGCGATGCGAAAAGAGCCTGAAAATATCATGCGAATAAATTCGCACCTACAGAATTCCCACCCCGTTTGTCAATTACGGGACAGTCTCTGACGGGGGATTTGATTTTACGCCTAGATGATGCCGCATCGTTTCCCTGCGCGTTTGAAGGCTTCAATCGCGAAATCGATGTCGCTTGCGGAGTGTTCGGACATGGGAACCACCCTCAATCTGGATGTTCCTTCCGGCACCGAGGGCGGCCTTATGGCCTGCGCAAAAACGCCTTCATCAAGCAGAGCTTCAGCCATTTGAACACAAAGCCTTGCATCCCCGATTATCACAGGAATGATGAAGGTTTCGGAATTGGCTGTGTCGAATCCGGCCGACGAGAGGCCATCCTTCAGAACCGCAGCGGTGCGCCATAACCTTTCGCTTCTCTCCGGTTCGCGCTCGACTATCTTAAGTGATTCAAGCGCGGCTGCGGCGGAGGCAGGCGGCAGAGCCGTTGTAAAGACAAAACTGCGCGCTCGATTCAAAAGCAAATCCACCAATTCACGCGAGCCCGCAACAAATGCGCCGTAACTGCCGAGCGCTTTGCTTAGCGTTCCCATTTGTATGTCGATACGGCCTTCGAGCCCGAAATGGGTGGCGCTTCCCTTGCCCTTCGGGCCCAACACGCCGGTCGCGTGCGCGTCATCGACCATCAGAAGGCAGTCGTATTCGGAGGCCAACGCGACAAGCTCCGGCAGCGGCGCAATATCGCCATCCATGCTGAATATTCCGTCGGTCACGATCAACCTCCGGCCGTACGCGAGGTCATTGGCAAGCATCTCCCTGAGCGTGTCAGTGTTTCCGTGGGGAAAAACTTTGGTTGTCGCGCGGCTCAGGCGGCAAGCGTCGACGATGCTTGCATGATTGAGATTGTCGCTGTACACAACATCTCCCCGGCTCGCCAACGCCGAGATAATTCCCAAATTAGCCAGATAGCCCGAACCGAAAACGAGCGCAGCTTGTGTTCCCTTGAATCGCGCGAGCGCAGCCTCGAGTTCCGCGTGCGGCGGCATGGTACCCGACACCAAGCGGGATGCTCCAGCCCCAGTCCCATATTCTTCAACGGCCTTCTGCGCAGCGCGCTTGACGGCCGGATGATTCGCGAGCCCGAGGTAATCATTCGTGCACAGGAGCACAACCTCCCGGCCATCCATTGACACACGGGGCCCAATCGGTCCGTCAATGAGTCGCAGCTTGCGTAGAAGCCCCTGCGACTCTATTTCCTCAAGTTCAAACGCGAAGTGGTTCTGCTTTCGCGTTTCTGAGTTTTGATGTCGAATCGCCATATCTATCTTTTCGTTACATAAGTATATTCGTGACATTTGTCCCCATTTGCGTCATTTGTGTTCCTTCTCTTTTCCCGTTTTCCCTTTTAACCTTTTCCCCCTTTGTTGATTCCCTTCACCCTTCACCCTTCGCCCTTGCCAGCGTCCCCCCGCCTGCTGCCCGGAGACCGAGGTCCGCTATCATCCCGAGGTCCTCGCTGTAGTCGCGTCCCTGCGTCGTCAAGTAATTCCCGAGCACCGTGCAATTGGCGCCGGCCAGATACATGAACGGCTGCAGTGAACGAAGGTTCTTTTCTCGCCCGCCGCAAACACGGATGTCCTTGTCCGGCAGCACGAACCTGAACATTGCGATTGTTTTCAGGATTTCGAGCGGTTGAAGCAGCTCCGCGCTTTCGAGCGGAGTCCCCCGGATGGGGTTCAGAAAGTTCATGGGAACCGAGTCAATATTCAATTCCCTTATGGCGATCGCCATCTCGACTCTTTGTCCCCCGGATTCGCCCATTCCGAATATTCCGCCACAGCACACGTAATAGCCCAGTTCCTTCGCGAGACGCACCGTCCTGATTCTGTCGGCGTATGTATGGGTCGTGCAAATATGATCGAAAAAACTTTCGGCTGTCTCGATGTTGTGATGCAGACTTTGCAGTCCGGCCGCCTTCAGCTTCTCGAGGCTGCGGCGGTTAAGCGCTCCAAGCGAAGCGCACCTGTCAAGCGCGGTTTCCTGCGCGATCGCGCCGATCGAAGCGCAGACTTTTTCGAGCTCATCATCGTCTTGGATGCCGCGGCCGCTCGTGACAAAGCAGAGTTTATTCGCGCCCATCGCTTCCGCGGCTTTGGCGCGATCAAGAATTTCTCCTCTTTCCATCAGAGGATAAACCGGAGCGCCCGTCTCATGATGCGCTGACTGCGCGCAGAAAACGCAGTCCTCGCTGCATGCGCCTGATTTCGTGTTGACGATGGCGCAGAAATCTACACGGTCGCCCTTGAAATGCCTTCGCACGTCGTTTGCTGCGGCCAACAGATAGAACACATCCTTATTTGGCGTGGCAAGTATTTCCAACGCCTCCGCGCGGCCAAGCGTTTCGCCCGCCGTGACTCGCTCAGCGTATCCATTGATCGACTCGTGTGGTTTCATGGCCTCACTATCCTTAGTTTTCAATGTCGCTATGCCTAATTCGGGGACACGATGCCGCATCGTGTCCCCGAATTAGGGCTTTGACAATGCTATCAATTGTGGCAATAAATGTCAACCGGCCCATGATTTGTGGTTTACAATTCGTATCGGTTGAATAACCACGCACCCCCATCACGGCAGGCCCGACCATAAAACAATCCTTCACCACAGTCATTGCAGCAAAAGTGAGAATTCATGCTGACAAGGCGCAGATTATGGATTCCCGTTTTCACGGGAATGACAAGAAGTAAGATGGAACTCCTTCCGGCTTAGCATGGAGTTTCGCGACGCGACCACTTAGTTATGATCGCCTGAACAATAACGGAGCCGAGAATCAGCATAGCGCCAAACACATAGGGCGCGCGCTGGTTATTGAGGATCTCGGCGAGGATTCCGCCGAGCAGTGGGCCGAGGATGCCGCCCGTACCGAGAACCATTTCGTGTCTGCCGCTTGCCGCGCCATTGCTTTCGCTTCCGACAACGCTGAAATACAGGCTGTATGAATAAGGCACTCCAAAGCCGGCGCCGAGTCCCGCGAACGCCAGCCCGAGCGCTACGGGCGAACTGGAGACGGCGGTCACGAGCAGTAGCATGGCGATGACAATTTGCGTGTAGAGAAGGGGCCTTGTGGAATTGTGCCAACGTTTCGAAACACTTAGAGCAAAAAACATGGCGGCCAGTGCAAGGCTCAGTATGAAAATCAGGACGCCGATAGTCTTCGGCTGCATTCCCAGTTCTGCGAGGGCAAGTTTCGGGAATAGAATCCTGATTTCCGATATTGCAAACCACCCGGCAAAGTTTGCCAGCCATATGGAATACAGGAAGGAGCGCTTGACGGTGATGGGCCCGTTTTCGGCGGCTGGGCCTGCAACCTCGTACCCAGCCGAGACAACCGTGGCGGGCCTTTTGTGGCGCACCGCCAGCCATGCGACCAGCGGGGTTCCCGCCGCCGCAAAAAGGAATGCAAGCGTGGCGCTCTTCGTATAGAGAAAACCCGCCAGGAGCGGCCCGATGAAGCCGCCTGTGCTCCAACTCACATTGAAGGCGCTCATTTCCTTCCGCACGCTCTCAGGGTCTCCCTCTTCAGCCATCCATGCCTCAAGCACAGGCCAGTAGAATGCCATTGCGCATCCGCTGACTCCGGCAAGCAGGATAAGATGAAGGGGGGCGCGACTGAGGGGCATCAGAGCAAAAATCAGTCCTGTGGAAAGCGTCCCCACGAGAATCACTCGCTTGCGGCCGAATCTGTCGGAGAGCACGCCTGCACATAGGACGGTGAAGGTGTATGCGGCGGCTCCGAGCGCGCCCATGATTCCGAGTTCGGAACTCGAGGCGCGGAGCCCTGTCGCCAGCAGCGGCATTGCCAGTGCGCCGACCGAGATGAACAATTGCATCAGGAACGCCATTGAATAGTGAACAAAGCGATGTGACATGTGTTAACACCCTTAAAAAAAGCCAACCCCGCTCGCAGCGGGGCGACTTATGAAAAATATGTCCAGTGCTCAGTTGCTGAAATCAGGGTTAATATTCTTAAATGGA
>CAYVDS010000275.1:0-4742 GCA_964450145.1 uncultured bacterium | reverse complement strand
CGCCTGCGGCATCGGCAATCCGAAGCGCGTCGAAGAAATTCTCAGGCGCATGGTCTGATCGATTGCTATAGACAACGTCATAAATAATTGCGCATGTTTCCAGCCCCGGTTATCATGGATTCCCGCTTTCGCGGGAATGACAATGGGTGCGGGAAATGGCAAAGGGCGATGATTCTGCGACATGCGCAAAGATTTATGACATCGTATATAGTTGATTTTCTAGCCAACGGGAGATAAGACAATTCTTTTGCCCTCTTTTCTGGGCTTTGCCCCGCGCTCTCTGAGGACTGAGGATACCAGCACGTCCATCCGTGATGGAAATTTGGGAAAGACCATCGCCTTCTTGAGTTGCACCGATGAATTCTTCGATGTCCCCAATTCTTCGACTATTTCTCCGACTGTGGCGTCGCCGATGCGCGCGTGAGCGGCAAGCGCTTCTTGCTTCAGGTCGCGGTAGTAGTTCTCGAACGTTCCGAAGAAAGCCGCACATTCGTTTCGCCCTCGTATCGCATCCGCCACTTGCGTCTTATGGAGCGGATTCAGTCCATATTTCTCGAAAATGCCCGGCATGAAAGTCTTCGAGCGGTGGGAATCTCCCACCGTCTCAACGAAGCCCTCTTCGGTCATCTGCCGGAACCATCCCGCAGCTTCCCCGCATCTGTCTACCGAGGTGTAGAAGAAGGCCGGATTGATCTCGATGGTGACGTCGCCGGCCAGAAGGAGTTTATTCTGCGCGTCGTAGAGGGAGATGTGGCCCGGAGTGTGAGAAGCATCATGAATGAGGAAAAATCGCCCAACTTCCCATCCCTGAAGCTCGACGCTGCCAAAGCGCTGCTTCACGCGACTCTTTAGTGTAAGGCTTTCCGCCTTGTCGGCCAGTGTCTGAATGCCGCCCATGACCCTCCAGAATGAAGCCCTTACCATCGCGGCAGCAAGAGAGGGTGATATTTTCTCGGCGATTCTCACCGCCGCCGTTCTCCCTTTCCATGGGAACATCGTCGAGTACACATTTTCGAATTCGGCCAGTTCCCGCAGATCTCTCATCATGTCCTCGAACAGGTTGATTGTCCGGAACTCCGGCTCCGGAAGCAAAAATCGCCAGTCAAGGCCGGACTCGAGGGCTATTACATTGTTCGAGGCATGATCAAAATGGCCTTGGGTCAGCGTCAGGATCAGACGCTTCACACCCTGCTTCTTATACCGCTCTATGATTTTGAGCATGCTCTGGCGATAGAATGCGTGATAACCCGTGTCCAGGATCAGCAGCGAATCGCCGTCACGCAGAATGTAGACGTTTGAGGACGGGTGCTTCGTGAAGAACTCATCTCCTATGTAGCCTTCGAGCATCCACACGTCCGGCGCAATCTCTGTCACAGTCGATTTCCTCAGTTCCCTCTCAAGGTCCGCGCTGCTCATGTGCAACCTCCTCTTCTCGTCAAAAGCCGTTTTTGAGACTGTCCCGCAGTTCTGTAGGTGCGAATTTATTCGCATAAGCCGGGCTTCACGTTCTTCTCGCGTCTTTCCTCACAACCGCTGCGAGCAGAAAATCCACCATCTCATCAAGCTCTTTTTCTTCACCTTTGGGGCTGCTCGGGAGCGGAATCGTCCGCGCATAGGTGAATGCCTGGAAAAGTTTGAATATGATATACGACGTCAGACGCGTATCAAGCTTTCGCACCTTTCCCCGCTTTATGCCTTCTTCCAACAGATCGGAAATGATGTCCAGAATTCCTTGCTGTTCAACGAGAACGTTGTACTTCTGTTTGAGGAATGGAGCATACAAGCCGTCTTCGTCCCTCAGAACCCTTGTCATGAATGGTTCTTCACGAAAATAGTCTCTGGCAACATGCAAGAATCTCTTGAGCTTTTCCACAGGGTCCGGAGCGTCTTCCAATCGCGCGAGCACCGCTTTCCTCGCCTTAAGCGCTTCTCTGATGAAGAGCGAAACGAAAAGGTCCTCTTTGTCCTTGAAATGCTCGTACAGTGTCCTCTTTGAGATGCCGGCGTCCTTAGAGATTTCGTCCACGGTGGTCTTTTTGAATCCAAACCGGTCGAACCGCGCCTTCGCGGCATCAAGTATCAGGTTCTTCTTGTCGTTCGCTTCGTTGTCTTTTCGTTGTCTTCGCATTCTTTCGTCCGAACAACCCTTCGCACAAAGGTAGCCGCTATTGCAATTCTAGTCACTCTCCAACCGCTAAGCGTCTCATAAATTCCCCAATCGAGACTGCCCCGTAATTCTGTAGGTGCGAATTTATTCGCAGTCCCAACGCAAAATACGCCCCGAAAACATTATGCGAATAAATTCGCACCTACGGACTCCCATCGTCGTGACCCAATCATGGGATAGTCTCCATCCCCCCTTTTTCAGCCGTGAACCGAATCCTACGAATCCTGTAGAGCCGCAAGGGAATTGTGAGCGTATACTCTGTCCTTGACCGCGAGCACCGTCACGGGCGCAGAGGAGTGCTTGATGAAAATGACGTCGTCACCGACACAGAGGCCAAGGAGAACATTCAGGTCGGTCTTGCTCTTGTTCATGAGAAGCGCTTGTCCCACCGGGCTACATTGCGGTTGGCGGGAGTCACAATCCAACTTATCCTCTACCGGCAGGCCGACATCATCGGAGCAAAATCCGCCAGTCATGCAACAGACAGACACCACATCGAACCCGCCCTTCTCGAATATGGCGGAGACCGCCTTCGCCTGACCCGACAGACCTATGCAAAATGCCAGCCCGAGCTTCGTGAATCCCATATTCCGGGCATAGATCATTGTCTCTTCTATCCGGCCTTTGCTCAGACCAGTGTCTTTCCATGTCTTCGCGACTCCGCGAAACAGCCTCTGCGTTTCGGGCCGTCCGTTCACCGCGCGCGCCATTTCGAAAACATCCTGGCTGCTCCTCATGGGGCAGAACGTCGGGCCCTCTTCGCTTGGCCCCATCACGCACAGCTTCGACCCGCATTTCGCGCATTGGGGTGTCTTGGTTTCCATTTACCTCTCCTTTTTTCTGGAAAACTATAAAACCAATTTAGTTTTCTAGATTTATTATATCACGAAATCGCCCGTTGTCAAGCGGAAGATGTCCCCCATTTCCTTCGTCTTTGGAACGAAAGTTGCTCATTACCCTATGAACCGCTAAGACGGCGTACGAAAAACTCCACAATGAGGTCGGTATGTTGTGCCCGAGGAAGAGTCCGCAGACACAAGGGGATCAATCCAAAATCTAAAATCCAAAATCCAAAATAAGAAAGAGGGTGATCAACTGCGACATACCAAAATCGTAATTCTGGAATCCGTTTCGTGATTTTTCATGACTACACCAAGGGTTTTTGCGGGAATGGCTTTATCGTAAAGACGGGGAGGTCAAAATGAGGACAGTATACGCGATCACAGCTTCATTGGCATTGCTGCTAGTAATCATGGTTGCGCCCGTATTTGCGCAGGAGTGTCCCGAACCGGGAAGTGGCGCGGCGGGCGTAGAAGCATTCGAGCAGGCCATCGCGGGCTGCGATGAAAACCCCGCGATCACCTGCAATAGCGAGTTCAGCATCGAACCTTTCGCGCCCGAGCGCGACGGGAAACTCGTCACCTTCTCATATGAAGTGTGCAAGATAGCTGAGGCGGTTGAGGTCTACGATCTCAATTACTGGGTTTTGGGACTCGGCCAGATGCTGGATTGCCTCGCTGCTGGAAACACTGTTTATGACCTTGTCTCGATCTGCTCGGTCTATGGGGGAGGCGAATGCGGAATCACCGACGACCTCGCAACCCAAGTATTTGGCCTTAGGTTTGATGCAACGATAGGCGACGGCGAGTGCGAGACATTCTCGGTCACACTCGATGAAACCGCGCTGAATGAAGGCTTCGGCGTCGGCTCGGATTGCGTGCTGGCCGCAACGCAAGCGGATGACCAGGACATTCAGTCGGCCGAGAGCCCCGTCCCCGGCTATGCCGCCGTGGCCGGGCCTGTTTGCCAGGAGTTCACATGTCCGAGAAGCCAGGGCTATTGGAAGAACCATGCGCAGGCGTGGCCGGTCGAATCGCTTACACTCGGCAACGAGACTTACACCCAGGGCGGTCTCATACTTCTCCTGAGGATGCCCGTGAGAGGCGATGCGAGCTTGATTCTCGCAAAGCAACTCATTGCGGCCAAGCTGAACATCGAGAACGGGTCCGACCCGGCGCCGGTGAGCGACACTATCGAGGATGCCGACGAGATTCTGAGTGGATTCGAGGGAAAGCTTCCGTATCATGTCAGGCCGTCAACCCCGACGGGACACGATATGATACTCGATGCCGCCACGCTCGACCAATACAACAATCGCGAGTTGACACCGGTGTGCGCGCACTGAATTAGAGTATAACTGTCACTAATGGGGAGCGGGGCTTTGCCTCTCTCCCCATTCTATTTTCTGTTGGGCAATGCTCCTGATTTTCACGGGCGTCGGCCGGTCGCTGCCAAATACGATGGAAACAACATAGCGCAGCCGCGACTAAAACCCATCTAGCCACAGAGCGCACAGAGGTCACAGAGCCGCAGTCAAAAAGGAGAAAAACCCTGGAACACGAATTGCACGCACGAAAACCCTTGTCCCTATCATTCCCGCATAAAGAGCACGACAAAAATGCGGGATTCCAACCGAGACTTTTGCAAGCGGCCAGACCTGAAATGCTATAATACGTGCGCTGGATCGTAGAGCGTATTTTCAATCGCCACCTTCGGGGTCTTCTTCACGCTCGCG
>CAYVDS010000274.1:0-4764 GCA_964450145.1 uncultured bacterium | reverse complement strand
GTGCTCTTCCGATCTGAGCGGAGATTCACTATTATTCGCGGGGACAGGGTGACGCCCTGCTACTTGTTCCCGGCCTGGGCGCGCACTCGCGCATCTGGGGACCCTTCCCGAGACTTTTCGCGGAGAGAATGCGAGTGGTGACATACGACCCGCGCGGCTTGGGCCGCTCGACTGGCGGAGATCGGGAGCTATCCCTGCACTTGCTGGTTTCTGACGTCAAAGCGGTCCTCGAGGCCCTGCATATCGAGAAGGCCGCGCTCCTCGGCGCTTCGATGGGCGCGCTCGTTGCACTGCGGTTCGCGCTCGATTTCCCCGAGTCGGTAGCCAAACTGGTCGTCGTGTCGCCGGGCGTGGTTCGCACACGATATGGCGAATGGTTTTTCGACACGCTCACAACTCTGAGACAACGCCTCTCACGAGAGGAATACGCGCACACGCTCGCGCTTCTCGCGTTCGCTCCGCCGTTTTTTCAGAATGCATACGGCATGGTTAAGGAAGTCACCAAAATGCTGGTTCCAAGCGAGAAGGAATTCGAACAGATCGGCCGCCAGTTGGCCTGCTTGAGAGATATTGACATCTCTTCGGAAGTGTTCGCCGTGGACGCGCCGACGCTGATTATCGCGGGCGAGCGCGATGTGCTCGCGCCCATTGAAGGCGCGCGCCTGCTGGCCGCGAAAGTGCGCCACAGCCGGTTGGTTTCGCTGCCCGATGTCGGCCACAGCCCGTTCGTTGAGGCAACAGATGAGGTCGTGAGGCTGGTGACTGAATTCCTTGCAGGCATGAGATAAGCCTAGCGCGGCGAAGCCGCAACCAAGAAAGAAGAAACTCTCGGAACCACAGCGGATTTCACGGATTCCACGGATTGGAATCGAAGAAGAAGAGGCATCTTAGCCACAGATGCACACGGATGGACACAGATTCTAGGAAGAAGAAGCAGAAAGAATCGTGACAACAATTCACTCTTGTCCAAGATAACAGAATGGAATCGTCGAAAAAGCCTGATACTGCAGAGTGAAAATGACTTTTCCGGCAAAGGCAACCTCTTTTTGAGGAACAATAAGAATGAAACGAACTACACAAATCATCAACCGCAGAGGGGCCGCAGACCCGTGGCGCAGAGGAGCGCGGAGGGATTATCTTTTTTGCCTTTCCTCTGCGAACCTCGGCGTCCTCGGCGGTTCAGATTCTTCTATTTTGGACAGCAGTGACAACAATTCAAGATTTCGAACGTGAGTAGTATTGGACGTTCGGCTTTCTTTGATTTAACCAGGGACCAGAAACCAGGAACCCGGAACCGGTTTTCTAAGGAGGCACGCTATGACACGTTTCATCCTCTGCATTGGCGCATCATTGGCTCTTTTCACCACAACCGCATTCGCGGAAATAAATTCCTCGGCCGAATTGGACGTGAAGACCCGACAAGTCACGGTCTTCAAGGACGGCTATTGTATGTTTGTCAAGGAGGCAGCAGGAAAAACTGACGCCGCCGGGAGAGCCTTCATTGACGGCATCCCCGATGCAATGGTGCTCGGCTCTTTTTGGGCTATTCCGAATGCGGGAAAGATAACCAATATCGTGGCGAAGCAACAGATTCTCCCGCGCCAAGGCCGGCAGGAAACCGAAAAAAGTCTCATCCTGGAGTTTAATCCCGAAACGGCCAGTCAAGAGGTGAATGTGACCCTGCTCTACTTCGGGCCGGGAATACGCTGGATACCCACTTACCGGATTGCGCTTCGCAACGATGGCAAGGCCGACATGGCGATGCAGGCGGAAATCCTGAATGAGGCCGAAGATTTGGACGGAGTCGCTACGCAACTTGTGGTCGGCGTGCCGAACTTCCGGTTTAAAGATGTAGTATCGCCGATGAGTCTAGAGGCCGCGCTGAGGAATGCGCTTCACCAGAGTGCTCCGCAGATCATGAGTCAGTCCATGTCGAATATCTTGATGACACAGCGAGCGGGAGAGACCTTCTTGATGCCGGAGGGAGCAGGAGTGCCGCAGCCGACCGTGCCCGCGCTGCCGCCGGAACTGGCGGGCAAAGAGTCGCACGACTTTTTCCTCTACCGCATCCCGTCGCTCGCCCTTCGCGCGGGCGAGAGGGCGGCGATTCCTGTAGTGTCCGCTCAGGTTCCGGTTCGCCACATCTACACGTGGGATGTTCGGTTGAGCCGCTCTGGCGCCGAAGCCGTGCCCGGCAGCGGCCTCCGCACCTCGCCCATCAAGCTTCTGAAGAATGAAGTGTGGCATCAGATCGATTTGACGAACAAGACAGGCGTGCCGTGGACGACCGGCGCAGCGATGGTGATGGACGGCTATTTGCCGATCGCGCAGGAGCTTCTCACGTACACTCCGGTCGGCGCTGAATGCCGGCTGCCTCTGACGGTCGCAGTGGACGTCCGCGGCGATTACACCGAGGAAGAGACCGACCGCGATTTGAAAGGCATCCACTTCGACGGAAACGACTTCGTCCGCATATCGAAGAAGGGAACGCTTACGGTGATCAATCATAAGAAAGAGGCCATTGAACTGGCGATCACCTGTGGGTTTGGCGGCAACGCCACAAAGGCTTCGGATGCGGGCAAGATCGCAATCGGGGATTTCACCGACGAAGACTGGCGCGACTTCCGCGGCAACCGCGCGCTCACCGGCCATAGCATAATTACGTGGAACCTCACTCTCGGCGCCGGCGAGACAAAGGAAGTCACCTGCGAGTATTACTATTACACCAGATGAAGAACGCTTGAACCGCAGAGGCGCAAAGCACGCAGAGGAAACGCAGGAATTCTGAACCACGGGGGAATAGAAATGAGCCATGCCTTGAGGATTGTCAAGCTTTGATTTCTTGTCTCTCATTCCTGCGCAGTATCTGCATGCATCGGCGTTTATCAGCGGTTTCAATCCGACTTTTGTTTTGGCCGGTGAAAAGGTTCGAAGCAGAAATTCCTTCATTTCCGCTTTTGACCGTTTCCCCGTTTCCCCGATCGGTCTTGTTGTTTTTCCTGTTGCCAAATGCTAACATTCCGTGTCATTTTTGGATAAGGAGCGCGCTGCAATGGAAGTCATCAAAACGCAGGACCTTACCAAGAGATACGGGAAAATCACCGCCGTCAACACGTTGAATCTGAGCGTCGAAGAGGGCGAAATCTTCGGGCTGCTCGGGCCAAACGGCGCGGGGAAGACGACGCTCATCTCCATGCTCTGCACAATCCTGAAGCCGACCTCCGGCCAGGCGTGGGTGAACGGCTTCGATATCGTGAAGGGCTCCGGGCGGGTCAGGAAATCCATCGGCATCGTGTTCCAGCAGCCGAGCGTGGACGATTTGCTCACCGGCCGCGAGAACCTCGTCATGCACAATCTCCTCTTCGGCGTGCCCAGAAAACTGAGAAAACAGCGGATTCGCGAGGCTCTTTCGCTCGTGAATCTGGAAAAGCGCGCAAACGACCTCGTCAAGACATATTCGGGCGGCATGCGACGGCGGCTCGAACTGTCGCGCGGCATTATGCACCATCCCAAAATCCTTTTCCTCGATGAGCCCACTCTCGGCCTTGATCCGCAAACACGCGAGCACATCTGGGAGTACATTCGTGACTTAGCGCAAAAAGAGTCTATGACCGTCATGCTGACCACTCATTACATGGAAGAGGCCGAGGGGATGTGCGACAGGGTCGCAATCATCGATTACGGCAAAATAGTGGCGCTCGATTCGCCGCAGACACTGATAAGCCAGATAGCAGGTGACGTCGTTAATCTGAAACAGAAGTCCCGGGATATCGATGGGCTCAAGACACTCGACTATGTAAAGAACGTGCAAGAAAAAGACGGAATGCTGTATCTCACGATCAAGGACGCGGGCAATCATCTTCAGGACCTTCTCGCCCACACGGGCCCGATCGATTTCGTCGAGGTCAGAAACGGCACGCTGAACGATGTGTTTTTGCACTATACGGGAAGGGAGATACGCGAAGCCGAGCCGGAGGGCGGTATCTGGGAGAGGGTGATGAGCAGTGAGCGAGATTGAGGGCATCTACGCCATATGGCTGCGCGAGGCGAAGATATACTGGCGAGAAAAAGAACGCCTCGTATCGTCCGTGATCTCGCCGCTGCTGTGGATATTCGCATTCGGTTCCGGTCTCGGAACGCGGGTGGATATCGAAGGCTATAACTATCAGGTTTTCATCTATCCCGGCATAACGGTCATGGCAGTGCTGTTCACCTCCGTTTTCTACGGGATATACATCATCTGGGACCGGAAACTCGATTTCTTGAAAGAAGTGCTTGTGGCGCCCGTCTCGAGGGCAAGCGTATTTGCCGGAAAAATGCTCGGCGGCGCGACCGACGCGATGATACAGGCGTCATTCATCCTGGTAATCGGGCTTTTCATAGACGTTCCGCTTACGCCGCTTGTTGTCGTCGAGGCTTTTCTGATGCTCGCGCTAATCTCGATTGCGATGGCGAGCATCGGCCTCGTTATAGGCGCCAATATGAAGAGCCCCGAAGGGTTCAATCTCGTCATAGGTTTCGTGCTCTGGCCGCTGTTCTTTTTCAGCGGCGCGCTTTTCCCCGTCAACGACCTCGCACCCTGGTTGCTGGTCGCGACATATGTCAATCCGCTGACCTATGGCGTCGATGCGCTTCGGGGAATCATTCTCGGCATAAACAAGTTCCCGATACTTCTCGACGCCGTCCTGGTGCTCCTCTTTTCCTTCGTCGCGATGGCGGCGGGGGTATGGAGTTTCAAGAAGATGTGATTCAATTAGACACGGG
>CAYVDS010000273.1:0-4768 GCA_964450145.1 uncultured bacterium | reverse complement strand
CGATAATGGCAGCGTGCGCTACCGGCGTAAGGTCGGCCAAGTGCAGGTGGAAAAGAGCCCAGGCGCACGCCAAACACGATATGGCAAGGGCAAAGGGAGTGAGGTCCAAATGAGGAATCGGGACCAAACCGCTGAGGAAAAGGATGTTGCTGATCCACGGCGCCAGCGCGCCGAGAAGCATTGTGCCGGCCTGCGTGCGGTAAAGATGATGCCCGCGGAGGTAAACCACGGCTACAAGGATTGTGCCTGACAGGAGCAACAGGTAGGAGTAGCCGGCCCAGAACCAGAACGCAGCGCCCATCGGCATGCTGAGCACCAGGAATGGGCCGCTCGCCTCGATCGTGACGCTTTTCCAGAACAGGTGATGGAAATCATTGGTCCACACTGTGGCAAGCGTGCCGCCGGCGCCGACAGCAAGAAGCGCGAGTTTGTTCGGGGTGGCCCATCCGCGACGACCTGTGTATTGGGCCGCGAAAAGCAACCATGCGGGGGGTACAATGACAATGCCGATATATTTAAGTTTGGCCCAGAAGAGCTTCGTTGACAACCCGGGGGCCGTGAGTTCCAGCATATAGAGAACGGACCATATGGCGACGCCCGCCATGAGCAACGCCAGCAATTGGCCCTCGGGAGTTCGGCGCTTCAAAAAGACATACACCGCCAGCGCGGCCATGACGATGCCGGTCAGACCTAACGGGCGTGTCTGAAGCAGAGACTCCCACATCATAAGCTCCCCACCACACTCTTATTCGTGGGTATTACTTCTTCACCGAAAGCATTCTATCACGAAAATCCGCAAATCTGAAGTACACGAGAAACGGTCGACTGAATTCGCCCCTGCAGAACTTTTTGTGGTAAGCTAACGAGAGGCGGAAAAGCAACGGCCAAACAGACACGGCCAAATGGCGAGGAGGACCAAAATGCATAAGGTCAAGGTTACGGTCAAATCCGTAAAAGGTAACTGCGCGGCGGGGTACAAGGTTGGCGACTATTTTCTCGTCGAAGACCCGATGTTGATTCCGGCCAAGCCCGAAGCTCTTTGCATTTACGCGATCCCGGCTTTCATTCCGTACCTCACTGCGTATTGCCGCGAAACGCCGTCCGAAGATTGGATCAATCGAAAGAAGGAATTGCAGTGCCCTGATTCCACGAACACGGTGGTTTTTTCTCTCGAAAGGCTGCCGTAAGCAAAGGAGAATCGCGCGAATAAATTCGCACCCACATGGGCAGGTGAAAGGGAACTGAAGACATAAAGGTTTCATGAAGGCCACCAAACGCACGAAGGATCTTTTTTCCCCCGTGACTCCCCGTGATCCCCGTGGTGGAAGTTCTTCTTTGCGATCTTTGCGCCTCGGGCCTGCGGCCCTTTGCGGTGAATGCTGATGACTCTGTTTGCCGACAAAAAGCTTTCTGATCTCACATTCGTCGCTTTCGACGTCGAGACGACCGGCCTTGACCCGGCGGGACCACACGGGATCGTGGAAATCGGCGCCATCAGATTCGATCGCGGCAGCGCTCTTGCCACCTTTGATCAACTCGTGAATCCCGGTTTTCCGATGCCGCGCGAGGTGGTCGCGATACACGGCATTACCGATACGAAAGTAGCCTCATGTCTGTCAATAAACGCCATACTGCCTCCGCTTCTTGAGTTCTTTGGCGGCGCGGTGCTGCTCGCGCATAACGCTCAGTTCGACACAGGATTCCTTGATGCAGCCGTCGCTCGGTCGGGCATGAGTCCTGTATCAAACCCGATTCTGTGCACTCGCGACCTCGCGCGCGCCGTGTTTCCCGGACTCGCCAGCTATGGCATCAGCAATCTCGTCAAGGCCTTGCGCATACCCACAGGTGACCGCCATCGGGCTCTGGCCGACGCAGGCTACTGCGCCGAAGTTTTCAAACGGTGCGTTGACCGTGTCGATTGGACGTGGGGCATTACTTTGAACGAGTTGCTGGCTCGATATGGCGGGCCATACCGCCAGAGTTTCACTCGTTGAACTACATTGAAAAAGGGCATATCTTCTGCTATAATTCAAATGAAAGATTATATTGGATGCACACATAAGGGCGCGGCGACTGAGGCATGGCAGGCATTCGGCCTGAGGCGGTAGGGGCTAAGCGGGCGCCGGGGTTTCCGTCGAACAAAGGGGTTTGTCATGTCTGGACATTCAAAATGGAGCAAGGTAAAGCATTTCAAGGGCAAGGAAGACGCCAAGCGCGGCAAGATATTCTCGAAACTGATTCGCGAGATCATGGTTGCGACGCGCAACGGTGGGGGTGACCCCTCGTTCAATCCGCGTCTCAGAACCATAATCGCAGCCGCCAAGGCGGCCAACATGCCGAACGACAATATTGACCGCGCAATCAAAAAGGGAACGGGCGAACTCGGTGGAGTCTCATTCGAGGAAGTCACTTACGAGGGCTACGGGCCTGGGGGCGTCGCGATAATTGTCGAGGTTCTGACCGATAACAAGAATCGGACGGTCGCAGAGATCAGACACACAATGAGTCGCAATAACGGGAATCTCGGCGAAAATGGGTGCGTCGCATGGAACTTCGAGAAAAAGGGAATCATATTGGTCAATACCCCCGGCGTTTCCGAGGACGCATTGCTTGAAGCCGCTCTCGATGCAGGCGCCGAAGACGTCCGCTCCGAAACCGATGCCTTCGAGATTGTCACTGCTGCCAACGAGGTGATGGACGTGAAGGACGCCCTCGAGAAAAAGGGGTTCATAGCCGCGAGCGCGGAGATAACGATGCTGCCGAAGAATACCATCCGCGTTGACGGCAAAACGGCTGAAGCGGCCTTGAGGTTGATGGATGCCCTCGAAGACCAGGACGACGTCCAGCACGTCTACTCGAATTTTGATATCCCCGAGGAGATAATGGCCAAGATTGGAGGCTGAGAAGCGTCTCCGACAGGATGAGCGCTCAAACGAATTGTAAGGGCGAACCTCGTGTTCGCCCTTAAATTTCACCTTGGGCGGACATAAGTTCGCCCTTACAAAAATTCGGGGTGAGGGGTTTGTCGGACATACGAATCATGGGCATTGATCCCGGTCTTGTCGTTACCGGCTACGGAATCATAGGCGCGTCCGACCGTACGCCCTCGCTTATTGAAGCCGGGGTTCTTCGCACCCGCGAGAAGGATCCTCTCGAAAAGAAGCTCCTCGAAATTCACGGCGGCATTGCCGAAGTCATTCGCGAATTCAGTCCTACCATTTTGGTCATCGAGGAGTTATACAGCAAATACACGCATCCTCGCACCGCCATCCTGATGGGCCATGCGCGGGGAGTCGCGTACGTCGCCGCTGCGGCGCAAGGTATCCCGGTGGTCAGCTACGCATCCACCCGCATCAAGAGTTCGCTTACCGGCAACGGAAGGGCCACGAAGGAGCAGGTTCAACGGATGGTTCAGCACGTTTTCGGGCTCTACAGGGCGCCGCATCCTCCCGATGTCGCGGACGCGCTCGCCGTGGCGCTGTGTCATCACAACGTCCTGATGCACGGCTACCAGTCGAAGGTCGAACGGCGAAGGTCCGAAGTTCAAAGTCCGAGGTCAGATTAGAATGGTGCAACGGTGATTTCGAGAATAACAGGAAAAATCATTCAGCTTCGCGAAGACCGGGTGACCGTCGAACACAACGGCATCGCCTATGATATTCTCATCCCGAGCGGTATCGCCCACCGCATGCGCGAGATGCGAGGCAAAGAGGGCACCTTCTACACCTTTCATTACCTCGAAGGCGGAATGGGCATGTCAAACGCTATTCCCCGCCTTGCAGGATTCTTGAATGAGATCGACCGCGAGTTCTTCGAAAAGCTGATAACCGTGAAGGGCATGGGTATCCGGGGCGCGCTCAAAGCGCTTTCCGCGCCGGTTCAGTCGATAGCGAAAGCGATAGAGACAAAGGATGTTTCCGCGCTGGTCTCGCTTCCCGGCATAGGCAGACGCACAGCCGAGAAGATAGTCGCCGAGCTCAATGGCAAGCTCGCAAAATTCGCTCTCATCCGCGAGGATGAACATATCGCCGAGCCTGTGAAAGAGCCTGACTTCAAGGACGAAGTCATCGAGGTGCTGACCCAGTTGGGCTATTCGCCAGCCGATTCCGAGATCA
Organism: uncultured bacterium; assembly: GCA_964450145.1. Classification (GTDB taxonomy): domain Bacteria; phylum Abyssobacteria; class SURF-5; order SURF-5; family SURF-5; genus JACRIR01. Next base: position 653 of record CAYVDS010000273.1, on the reverse strand, counting down.
TGTTGAGGCGCGCCGTATCATCGAAGGCGCTGGCGGAGACCGCGGAAGACCTCATCCGCGAGATTTTTCGGCAGCAGCGTGAGAGGCAGACGCCATGACGCGCGAACGCGTAGTTGATGGAAGACCGATCTCGGAGGTTGAAGAAACCTCCAACTGGAGCCTCCGGCCCAAAACGTTGTCCGAGTATATAGGCCAGAAGACCGTCGTCGAGAAGCTGACCATTTCCATCCAGGCGTCAAAAGCGCGCGGAGAACCCCATGAGCACTCGCTGTTCTACGGGCCGCCCGGACTCGGCAAAACCACGCTCGCGAACATTATCGCGAATGAGATGGGCACCAACATGGTGGCGACCTCCGGCCCGGCTCTCGAACGCACCGGCGACCTCATGGGCTTGCTCACGAACCTTGAACAGGGTGACGTGCTTTTCATTGACGAAGTCCACCGCCTGCGGCGCGTAATCGAGGAATTTATCTATCCCGCGATGGAGGATTTCCACGTTGATTTCCTCGTCGACAAGGGCGCGTTTGCGAAGACCATAAAAGTCCAGTTGAAGCGCTTCACTCTTGTGGGGGCGACCACGCGCGCGGGTTTTCTGACCGCTCCCTTCAGGGAACGGTTCGGTATTTACCACTATCTCGATTTCTATCCGCCTG
>CAYVDS010000272.1:0-4782 GCA_964450145.1 uncultured bacterium | reverse complement strand
TAGGGAATAATAGGACACGTGTCGGTTCCCTTCCTGAGTTGGATGCAAGACCCGGGCTTTGCCTGAAGCACCATGCACTTCTTCCGGTCGGAAGAACATCTGAGAAACTGGGCTGACTTTACTCCCGAGAAAGAGGACGGAATCGTACCCTTCGCCGATTTGGCAAAACTGTTTTCCGTCGACTTCTTCCGGAAACGTTTAGACCCCGACTACGTTTCGCACATGCAGGACTACGTGGTAGGGTTTCTTGGAACTCTGAGAGAGATAGGAAAGACAGGGCCGTTCTGGCTGCCGTGAATTTGGTTCCTGGTTCCGAGTTCATGGTTTATGGTTGGAAAGCGGGTCGTTCTTTATGATCCGGTTTTCTTTGTGACTTTGTGCCTTGGTGGTGAATATTTGCTTTTGAAATTGTTTCGCAAAAGGAGGAAAGATTAGGGATGAAACTAATAGGGTTCAGCGCAGGCGGCGTCGGCCGCGACGGGAACGTCGATCGAATGGTGAAGGCGATCCTCGACAAGAGCGGTCAGGAAGCCGAGTTCGTCAAGCTCGCGGGATTGAGTTATTCCGGTTGCAAGGGCTGCGTGCACCTTTGCGCGCGGCCGCAGGTATGCATGCTGAAGGACGACATGCTGCCTTATTATCAGAAGATCAAGGAAGCCGACGCCGTCGTCGTGGGAGCGCCCGTCTATTTCGATTCGATAAATACGATGGCGATGAGCTTCATCGAGCGGTTCTTCGGATACCGGCACGTGAGTATTCCGATAGCGGGTAAGCCTTTCATACTCGTTGTCGGCGGCGGCATGATGCTCGACTCCGCCGAGAAACAGTTCTGCCGAATGCTTCGTAATTTCGAAGTCAATATCGTTGACGTCGTACGCTTCCAGTCGAGGGTTCCCCCGTGCTTCAAGTGCGGTCGCCACAAGGAATGCAAAATCGGAGGCCTCTACCAAATGCTTGGGGACGCGGCGCATGAATTGACAATCACGCCGGAGATGTTTAATCAGTGGGAGAACGATACGGACGCGGTAGCGGCGGTGGACGCAGCGGCTAAGAAACTAGAGAAGTCTTGACGGCCTGTTGCCCAAAAAGGGCAACGCTCATATGTCATTCTGAGCGAAGCGAAGAATCTGTGTTTGCGGGCGCAAGTCTGCAGCAAAGCGCGAGATTCTTCGTCGCCTGGGTCTGCGATCCTTCGCTCCTCAGAATGACGGGTTTGATAGCGTTGCGACTCGGAATCTCATTTGGGCAACACACCCCTTGAGTTCACCGATTTTTGTTCGGGTTCATCCATCACTTCGCGCCGATTTCTTGGGCAAGGAGGCGAAAGTCTCTGAGCGTTTGCGCGCGCAGGAGCGGAAACCGGCGAGCGGCAGCCGGATGATAGGTCGCGAGGAAGAAACGCTCACCGCGTTTGATTATCCTTCCACGGATAGCGGCGACTTTTCTAATACCGAGGACGGTGTTGCAGGCCACCTCGCCGAGGAGACAGACGATATGCGGGTTGACGAGTTGCAATTGTCCCTGTAAATAAGGATTGCACGCGTCGATACTCTCTTTGACCGGCTTACCGGCGGGAACGGGGATGCATTTGACGGTTGAGGTTACGAATATGTCTTCGCGTTTGAGTCCAGCCTCTCCAAGCAATTGATTGAGGAACTTGCCTGACGGCCCGACGAACGGGCGCCCGCTTTCGTCTTCTTTCCTGCCGGGTCCCTCACCAACGAACATCGCCACCGCGTCGAGCGGCCCCTCACCGGGAACTGCCTTCTGGCGCGTCTTCCAAAGGAAACATTTGCGGCAGCGCCTCACCTGAGCGTGCAGCTTTTCGAGCTCAGCGAGACGGTTGTCTGCATCAAACGGAATCACGCTTCATTCTCCGCGATTTTGAATTTTGTCGAATACAATTCCATCCTTCGCGGCTGTCCCGCAATTCTGTAGGTGCGAATTTATTCGCAGAAGTTCAGCGAAAATAGGTCCCGCCGGTGGGCGGGATGCGAATAAATTCGCACCTAAAAAGGTCTATGTCAATTCGATAACTGCAGGACAGTCTCCTTCCCCCCTTTGCAAAGGGGGGTTAGGGGGGAGAGCTCTTTGCTCCCTTTGCCTCTTTCAACTCGGAACTCGAAACCCGAGACTCGAAACCCCGCGCCTTGCGCGGCCTACTTCGCGATAATCGGCAGCGATGCGCCGCAGTGGCCGCAACTGCCATCCTTCATGTTCGAGGATGTTACGCGCATGAGCGCGCGCGCGATGACGGTCTTGCCGCACTGCGGACAACGCGTGTGCTGGCGTTCGGTTTCGTGAACGTTGCCAACGTAGATATACCGCAGTCCTTTGCGCTCGCCGATGCGGGCCGCTCGCTCGAGGGTACTGATTGGAGTCGAAATCGTGTCGAGCGCCTCATAGTCAGGATGGAATCGCGAGATATGCCAGGGCATGTCGGGCGTGACACTTGCCAGGAACCCTGCAATCTGTTCGAGTTCCTCGTCGGAATCATTCTGGGCGGGAATCACAAGGGTAGTGACCTCAACGTGGATGCCGGCCTCGTGCATGCCTCGGATGGAGTTGAGCACAGGTTCGAGCCGCCCCCTGCAAACGGTGCGATAGAAGGCATCGGAGAACGATTTAAGGTCGACATTGGCGGCATCAATCAGCCCCCGCATCGCCTCGACAGCTTCGGGCGTCTGGTATCCGTTGGTGACAAACACGTTCTTGAGCCGCTTTTCTTGCGCGAGCCGGGCAACGGCGAGCGCGTATTCCATGAAGATAGTCGGCTCGGTGTACGTGTAGGCTATGCTGGCGCACGACGTGCGCAAAGCGCCGTCAACGATCTCGCGCGGTTCGACATAGGCTTTCGGAAATTTTTCAAGCTCACCGCGAGCCTGCGAGATGTGCCAATTCTGGCAGAAACCGCACTGGAAATTGCAGCCGGGCGTCGCAATCGAATATGAGCGAGTGCCGGGCTGGAAATGGTAAATAGGCTTTTTTTCGATGGGGTCGGGGTTCTCGGCGATGACGCGGCCGAACACGAGGCTATAGAGAACGCCGTCTTGGTTTTCACGCACGCCGCAGACACCGCGCTTTTCATTCGAGATGTGGCATCTGTGAGAGCACAGAAAACAATCAACTGTTCGGTCTTTGGCCGGTTTCCAGAAATCGGCGCGGCGAATGGTTTGTTCCTCCGTCGGCATGGCACATCCCCCAGCTTGACCAAAGTTATTGTCAAAGTAATATTCTAACACGAGATTCGCAGGCGGGAAAGGCAATCAAATGCGAAAGACGAAAGCATGAGAAAAGCTGTTCACAGTTTTAACTGCTGGCGTTACGCTGGACTACTCACGTTCGAAATCATGAATTCCTGCCGCGATTTCTTTTTCTTTTTTTTGGAATCTGCGGAAATCAGTCCGAATCAGTGGATTCATTTCCGTTTCTTCTTGGCGTTCCTTCGTGTTTCTTCGTGCGTCTTCGTGGATTATGCCTCTTCTTCTTGCTTTTCTTCCTCAGAATCTGCGCGAATCTGCGAAATCTGCGGATTCCCCGTTTCTTCTCTTCTTCTTTCTTTGGTTGCGGCTTCGCCACACTGTGTCCTCTATCACTGTAAACCGTGAACCGTAGACTGCCGCCACGTGTGCGCTTGTGACATTTTTCGTCCGACAAAAGCAAAAGTCTGCAAGAGGTATCGCCAACAGAAGTGGTGTTATTATTTATACTTGCATAACTTAAATAAGCGTTCAGCGAACTTGGTATGAAGCTTGCTTACCAAAAGAGTGGTTTGTTATGCCCGAACCCCGGGCTATTGCTCGGGTGCTCGGTTGAGAACGGGGATTTGGACGAGCCGTTATTCTGACCCCGCCAAGGCGGGGAAAGAATCTCGCTTTCGTCTTTTCCTTATTGTTAGGAGCGCCTGACCATGGCGGGGCGTGGTTAATTGTGAAAGAATGGGAAGGCACGGGAACCAAGGATGTTTATTCTTCTTTCTTAGTTTTCCCTTTCCCCTTGTTCCTTTCCCCTTTCACCTTCCGTAGGGGGTAGAAATCGTGTCGTTTCTCGAAACAGCAATTATAAATGAGGACGTCGGAAATTTCCATGTGGTCGAATTCATCGGCCGGGGCGCCATGGCGTCGGTGTATCGCGCGTTTGATAAGGACCTCGAGCGCGACGTGGCTCTGAAGATTCTGGACCCGCGATATGTCGAAGACGCGAATTTGACCGGAAGGTTTCAGCATGAGGCCCGGGCGCTCTCGAAGCTTCGCCATCGCAATATCGTTCACATATACAGCGTGGGAAAACATCAGGGAGTGCCGTACCTGGCAATGGAATATGTGCACGGTGGCCCGCTCTCGCGAATACTTGCGGAGCGGACCCGACTGGAGGTTGACGAAGCGGTCGAGTACATCCTGCAGGTGTGCGAAGCGGTCGAATGTGCGCACCGGAACGACATCATCCATCGCGATCTCAAGCCGAGCAATATACTCGTAGAATCGAGCGGGCGGGTACTCGTGGCGGATTTCGGCATCTCGAAAATTATCTCGCCCGACACCACCGAGGACACGCTCACGTTTGTCGGAACGCCGATATATATGTCACCCGAGCAATGCGGCGAGGGCGCGCTAGACCATCGGACGGACATTTATTCTCTCGGCGTTATCTTCTACGAGATGGTGTTGGGCAGAACACCGTTCGATGGAAAGACGCCGGCGGAGATCATCAAAGGGCACTTGCTCGATTCGCCGAAATTTCCGAGCGGCGACGTACTCCCGCCTCGAATCGTGAAAATCCTCC
>CAYVDS010000271.1:0-4786 GCA_964450145.1 uncultured bacterium | reverse complement strand
ATGTTTGGTCCTTATAGGGACGGACCCGCAATTCGGGTCTGTCCCTACCATCCTACCATTTCATCGCGTTGGCTTCGTCGGCGTTCACTGCGCGGCTCACCCGGTAAAGCGCGATAAGTATCGCAAGCCCCGTGGCGGCCTCGGCCGCTGCGACCGTTATCACAAAGAGCGCAAACACCTGCCCGTGCGCTGACTGAAATTGATGTGCGAAGGACACCAGATTCAGATTAACGGCGTTCAGCATCAACTCTATCGACATGAAAATGACTATCAGATTGCGCCTGATGAGGAAGCCCAGCATCCCGATACAGAACATCGCCGCCCCAAGCGCTATCGAATGAACGGGGTTAATCATCTGGCCTCTTTCTCCTTTACCGCGTCCGCTGCCGCCATCCCGCGCCGCGCCAGAATGACGGAGCCTATCATCGCCACGAGCAGCAATATCGAGGCGATCTCGAACGGGTAAAGATACTTCAAAAACAACTCCTGGGCAAATGCGCGGGTGGTGTCGGGCGCGCTCACAACCGCTTCCTCGAAACCGGGAGGTTCGATTCCGCGCTTCGCCACGGAGAAGACGACGGACATAATTATGACGGCGAAGATGGCCGCGAACCCGACTTGGGCCGGTTTGTGGAATGCCGCCCGCAGCGCCGCCTCTTTGGAAAGGTCTACGAGCATGATGACAAAGATATACAGGACGAGCACGCCGCCCGCGTATATGATTATCTGGACCGCCGCTATAAACTCAGCGCTCAGCAGAATATAGATGCCCGCGAGGCTGAAAAAGGTCACGAGCAGCCACAGCGCCGAGTGCATCGGATTCCGGCGGGTTATGACCATGAGAGAGGATATCAGGGTTATCGCTGCCAAAATATAGAACGATACCATAATACTGTCAATCCTTCGACACGCGGATGCTGGCGGCCCACACCGGCGCGCCCTCTTCCGCCTTCAAAGCCGAGGGCTCGAGTTTCGCGATGAGCTTGTGAACGAGGGCAAAATCGTGCCCGGGAATGCCGAGCACCCCGGCCGGCAACTCTCTGCTTACGCGCCCGGGCAATTTTGCGGAGCCGCCACCCTTCACTCTTACTTCCACCATAGCCCCGTTCTTCACGCCAAGCTTGCGGGCGTCATCCTCGCTGATTTCGACGACTCCGTCCACTCGCACGCGCGCCAGGCTCTCTGAGTGGAGCGACGCCGCGCCGCCATAGTGCAACATATTATCAAAGCTTACTACATAAGGATAGGCCGCATCAACCGCCGTCCGGCCTTCCTTCACCAGCGAGAGCTTCCGCCGGGCCGACGACGCGACCTTTGCGTAATCCCATGCGCTGGCGTCAACAAGTCCAACCGAACTCTTCATAAAGCCATAGATTGGGACGGCTGCCGCAATTTGGTTTCGGGCGGCTTCCACAGACTCTATCGGGGACAGACCTAATTTGTGGCTGACACCTGAAAGAATCTCGATGTCGGTGCGACACTCGCCTATCGGTTCTATTGCCTTGTTGCTGTGCTGGGCAATCCGGTAAGCGCTCGTATATGAAGCGTCTTGCTCCGCGAAGCTGCATGCGGGCAGGACTACATGCGCCATTTCGGCGACCGGCCCTCCGAAAACATCCTGCACGATCAGAAGATCGAGCGACCGGAGCGCCTCGAGCGGCAGACCGAGAAGCGCCATCTCTTTCCGAATGTCGCCGCCCATGAGATAGAGAGCTTTCACTTCGCCCGACTCCACGCCGCGCAGGATTCCGGCAACATCGAGCGCGCCATTCGCCGCTTCCGAAGCTTCTTTGTAACCCGGTAAAAACGCAGGGCTTACACCCATATCAAGAGTGCCCTGTGCGTTGCCCTCGCGTGCCAGCGAGAGCACTTTGCCGCCCTTGAGAACCGCGAGGTTCACGGCGGCGCGGGCAATCGAGGAGTTCATCGAGGAATGCAGGCTGCCCGGAGACAACATCAACAGGAAATTCTTTGAATTCGCGATTGCGTCGGCTATCTCCGAAAGTATCGCGGCGTCAACGCCGGTCTTGGCGGAAACTTCGGCAGGCGAGTACGGGGTCAGATGCAGCTTCAGCTTGTTATAGCCGTCGGTTCCCCGTTCGAGCGCCTCGCCGTCGAGCACGCCTTTTTCAACCAGCATATTCGCGACGCAATTGAGCACAGCCGCTTCCGCGCCGGGCATTATGCGCGCGAACTGTGTGCATTGAGTCGTAAGCTTGTTCGAGCGATGGCCGACGACGAGCACCTTGGCGGAACCTGCGAAATGCACGCGCAGAGCTTCGAGCGCGGCCACGGGATGCGTGCAAATAATGTTCGAGTCGACGACCAGTATCACATCGGCCTTGTCAACATCTGACAGGGTGGCCGTCGGCGCGGGCACGCCATACACGTCGGTCATTGTCTCTATGATAGCGAGGTTATTGAGGCTCGCCGGTGTGTCGAGGCGGCTCGTGCCGAGCCCATCGCGCATCAGGCGCTGAAATGCAAAAAGCGATTCGTTCGAGCAGCGGGCCGACGCCAATCCGGCAATGCTCTTGTTCCCCGCGGATTTCGCGATAACTCTCAGTCTCTCGGCGGCGTAGCCGAGGGCTTCGTCCCAACTCGTGTTCCGCAGGCTTCCATTCTTACGGATGGCCGGACTCGTCAGCCTCGATTCGCTGTGGGCGGCATCCCTGCCGAATCTGCCGACGGAGCAGAGGTTTCCCCTGTTGTGTCCCTGAAAATCGCGGACGGTCACGCGGTACACCTTGTTGTCGCGCACATTGAGCTCGTATGAGCAGCCGACGCCGCAGAACGTGCAAATCGCATTCACCGGCTTGAGTTGCCATGCGCGCGCGCTGTAACGGAACGTCGAGTCGAGGATCGCGCCCACGGGGCACACCGACAGGCACTGGCTGCAGCTTTCGCAAGGATAACCGCCGAACTGCGTCGGGCCGACCTTAGAGGCGTATCCGCTGCGTACGACGTAATCAACTGCGCGAGCGCCTTGTATCTCTTTGCACACCTGTACGCACCGGCCGCACATGATGCAACGCGTGTGCCATATGTCGAGCACAGGTGAGAGCTCTTCTTTCACCTTCTCGGGTTTGACCGTCCAAAAGGGCTGTTGAAGCACGCACATCTCGACGGTTATGTCCTGTACGTCGCACTCGCCCGCCTTGTCGCAGACCGGACAATCGAGCGGGTGATTCAGGAGCACGAATTGCAGCATCTGCTTGCGCTGGCGAACAATCTCCTCGGTGTTCGTGCGGACGACCATGCCCTCGCGCGCCTGCACGTCGCATGAGGCAACCGCCCTCTTCTCGCCCTCGACCTCAACTAGGCACACTCTGCATGCGCCTATGGGAGAGAGCTTGGGATGATAACAGAGGGTGGGGATATAGATTCCCGCCGACTCGGCAGCCTTCAGAATCGTCGTGCCTTCGGGTACGCTTACCTTTTTGCCGTCTATCGTGAGATTAACCATCAGAACTTGATTTACCTCTTTGTGAGCAGCCAACCCGACAAGCTGGGTTAGAGCGCCCATATCGTCATTGCTCGCGGGCGAAGCATTCTCTCTATTTCTTTTGCCTTGTTTCCGCTTTTTCTAACCAGAAACTTGAAACCAGAAACCAGGAACTCCGCGCGCTTCGCGCGGCCCTCCTTATCAGGCGGTCATTACAATTCTATAGCACCTCATACAGCGCTCTGCCTCGGCGACCGCGGCTTGCTCGCTGAAGCCCAACTCTATTTCTTTGAGGTTACCTATTCGCTCTTTCGGCGGCATGGCAGGCATCTTCGCGCGTTCGAGCCCGCTCACCCCGGCGCAGTACTCCGCTTTCTCGACCGCCCCGAGCCCTTGGATTATGTTGCGGAACCTCATCAACTGGTTAAAGTCGTCATGAGTCTTGCCGCTCAGGAACTTATCTATCGAAGCCGCCGCTTGCAGGCCGGTTTGCACAGCTTTGATGACCGATTGCGGGCCGGTGATAGCGTCGCCGCCGGCGAACACGCCTTTGATCGTTGTCTCGAGCGTGTCGGGATCGACTTCGAAAGTCTCGCGCTTGCTTATCCCAAGACCTTGAACGGTCCTGAAATAGTCCATGTCGGGCGCCTGGCTCACCGCGCCGATAACAAGGTCGGTCTCTATCACAAACTCGGAACCCTTGATGGGCACTGGCGCGCGCCGGCCGCTGGCGTCCGGCTCGCCAAGTTCCATCCGAAGGCACTCAAGGCCGGTGACTTTCCCGTCCTTCCCGACGACGCGGTTCGGCGCCAGAAGGAAATGGAGCTTCACGCCTTCGTGTTCGCCCTCTTCGACTTCCCACGGGCTGGCCGGCATCTCTTTGCGAGTACGGCGATATACCATGTTCACGTTCTCGCAGCCGAGATGCGCGGCTACTCGCGCCGCGTCAACAGCCGAGTTGCCGCCGCCGATGACGATTACCTTCTTCGGCATGCGAGTGTCTTCGCCGAGATTGATCCGGCGGAGGAAATCCATGCAGTCGACAACGCCCTCGTATTTGTCCTCGTCAGGGATGCCCATCTTCTTGCCCTTCATCGCCCCGATGGCGAGAAACACGGCTTTGAATCCCTGATTGAACAAGTCTTGAATCGAAAAATCTTTCCCGACGGCGGCGTTCATTTTGACCTTGGCGCCGTAAGCCTGTGCCTGCTCGATCTCGCCGTTGACGACGTCGCGCGGAAGACGATATGAGGGGATGCCAAGGTGAGTGGTCCCGCCGACGACGGGCGCAGCCTCGAACATGGTCACATCATAGTCCCAGTTGGCGAGGTCGCGGGCGCA
>CAYVDS010000270.1:0-4805 GCA_964450145.1 uncultured bacterium | reverse complement strand
CAGTGTCTCGAACACCGTATCTATTCAGCCTTTGCGAGCGATTTACTCTGGAAATAATTATATCGGCTTTCTATCTGCTAGTCAAACGGGAACGGGGAATAACGACCCGGGGAAAAAGGGAACAACAGGCGAAAAGAGTGAGACGAGAGGGGCTGCGCGAAGGCGCTTTGTGCGATTAGCATTTGAGCGAAAATCGGGGACACGATGCAGCATCGTGTCCCCGATTTTCGTACCGATTTCCGCTGAAATATCGTTATGTAAGACTCTTGCGTTTGTGATCCCGCGTTCCGGCCTAGTGCTTCTTAAAGATGTCGCCGTGTTGGAGTTGCTTGAGGCTGGCCTCGAAATCGAAACCCGTGAACACCGGACAACGCTCGTTGTGGCACTTGCGGCACGTCTGCTCGGTGGGTATCACCAGGCCGTGGCGGACGCAGTCATCCTTGACTCCATAGACATCAAGAACCTTCGCTTTCGCCATTGTCTCCACGTAGCTGTAACCCCACCCGTGGCACATCTCGCACTGGACGCCCTCGAGCTTCTTGCTCGCCGGATCATCCATCTTGTAACCGCCCGGCGCATTCAGACCCGTCGAGTGGCACTCGAGGCATTTTTCGTCGTGCACAGGGTCTTTCGAGAACTTCTTGGCAAGGTCCGTCTTGAGAATCGAGAACGAGTTGATATGTTTTAGAATAACCCATGTCTTGGCGGTTTCGTCGGCCTTCACATGACAGAACGTGCATTTCTCTTGGCCGATATACTCGCACTTGGGTTGCTGCTTGCCGTGCTTGATGAGTTTCACGGCCTTTTCAAAGTCGAAACCATGAAATACCGGGCACTCTTTATTATGGCATTTCTTACATGTCTGTTCCTTGGGGATCACGAGCCCTTTCCGTGTGCATTCCTGTTCGTCAAGTTCGTGGTGTTGCGGTAAGGCCTTCGCCATCTCACCCTTGTAAAGGGACCCCGGGCCATGGCACATCTCACATTGGACTCCCTGGAACTCCCGAACCATTTCGTCATCAAGCGCGCTCTCAAACTCGTCCGACACCATGCCCGTCATGTGGCACTTCAGACATTTCGGGTCTGCGTCGGGATTCTTGGAATATTTCTTTGCTTCCGCCGTGCGCAGGATAGCGCGCGCGTTCGCATGTTTGGTGATGACCCATGTCTGGAGAGAATTATCCAGGCGCACGTGACAGAACGCGCATTTCTTGACGCCCACGTAGACGCATTCCTTGCTCGGCTTGTCCGCCTTCACGGCCTCTTTGTCAGCGGCGAACGCCACGGAAAGGACGCAGATAATCACAAATCCCGCCAGGGTCAAGCTCACCCAGCTCTTGCGTGACATGATGAAGGTCTCCTTTAACTTTCCCCTTTGTCAAAAGGCGATTGACGGGGATTTATGGCCTCAGCCTGATCGACGTCGGTATTGCCATTGAACGTATCAATGATCGAGCGCGCAAACACATACACCAAACTAGTAGCTATCACAATGAGCACCGAATAAAACACCCCGAGAAAAATCATATGGCCGGTGTCCCAGTTAAATTCAAATATTGTTGGCCACATATCAAAGCACTCCCAGACAATTTGTCATTTACTGTTTCCCTTAATTCGGGGACACGATGTCGCATCATGTCCCCGAATTAAGGGCTCTCTCACATAACCCCGCACGCGTGATCGACTTCTTCTGACACCGAGTCCTTAAGAAGTCCTCGATTCATTCAATTCATGTTCCCGCGGGAACATGTGCAGATAGCGATACGCCAGCGAGAACACAATAACGCCATACCCAATTATCGCGCCGACAATGGACCATTCCTGCCACGTCGGATGGTAAATCATGAACCTCTCAAATGGCAGCACCGGAATAGCCGACGTCTGGATTGCCAACGAAAAACGGTTTATCACGATTCCCGCGCATGTGAACAAACAGCCGATTACAAGCCAGAAGTCGGTGTCACGCGCTTTCGGTATCAGTAGAATAATCGCGGGAACCAGGCCGAACAAATAGAATTCGCAGAACAGCAGCCACATTCCGTATGGAGGTCTGTAGAAACTCGTGAATTTGAAACCCATGCTTGGCGCTGTCGCATTCGCCCAGTAGATGGTATCAGCAGCCTTGAGAATCAGGTAAACGACCAGCAGGATTGCCGACAACTTGGCTAACTTTGAAAGCGTCGGTCTGCTCACGAGCCGGCGGCCGGTCACTTTCTGGGTGGTCCAGACAACCAGCGTGGTTAATGACGGCCCCGCCGCGATGGCCGACGAGATCGACAGGAAAAATGTCCACGGCCAGATCGCGACGCCGGAGCGATAAGAAAATGGGCGGGCGAAAAGCACACCGAACATGCCGCCGAGAGAGCCCTGGTGGAAGAACGACAGGAACGCTCCCACCAGCGCGAAGACGACCATGATCCCGTGCAGGTTCTCGCCGAAATACCGCACGAAAGCAAATTCACGGATTTTCTTGTTTTCCGCAATCAAGGGAACAAATTCGATGGTTAACACGAATAAGTACGTGGTGATACAAAAGATTACTTCTGTCAGCATGGAATGCACATTGGCATGCCAGAAGCTGAAGTATCCTCGCAAGGGCTGCCCGATATCTATGGTCAGCATTCCGACCGCCCCGCTGTAGCAAATAAACCCGACGACCACCGCGGCCCCAATCAACTCCTTGAGGTAATCAACTTTGAGGACATAATACAGGAAACCGCTGAAAAATGCTCCGGCTCCGAGAGCAATGACGGCCAAATCCACGGTGATCCACAGACCGAAGACGAAGTAGTTGTTCATCCCCGTCTGATTCAGGCCCTTGAAGAGGCAAAGGAACGCGCCGTACAATCCCCAGAGCAAGAGCAATCCCCAAAAGGAGAGCCAGAGGAAAAACTTCTTGTTCGAGCATCGGTCCAACTGTCGCAATTCGTGAGACGAACTCATGACACACCCGTATGTTTCACATCCAGCGCGTAATTATCCGCCCAGCGCCTTATCCATTCCTGCGAGCTCAGATAGTACACTTTTGGCTGAGTATTCAGCTTTTCGAGCAGTCTGAATGCGCGCGGACCCTTGACCAGCCCCGCGACTTTGTGCTCAGGATTGTTCATGTTGCCGAAGCTCATCGCGCCAAGCGGGCACGCTTCCACGCATGCAGGCACGTACTCGCCTTCTTCCAGATAGCTTCTGCCTTCATTGTGCGCTTTGTTCTTGGCCTTGATATAGCGGTGTGAGCAGAATGTGCACTTCTCGACCACGCCTCGCATCCGCGGCGCAACGTCCGGGTTGAGGTACTGCACTGTGTCGGCGGGCCAGATCGGGTCCCACCAGTTGAAGCACCGGACCATGTACGGACATGCCGCCATGCAATACCGGCAGCCAATACAGCGAGTATTTATTTGATCCACAAGTCCCGTGTGCTCGTCATAATTGGTGGCGCTTGCAGGACACACCGAGACACACGGGGTATGCCGGTCGCATTGCATGCACGGCCGCGGGAAATGCGCAACTCTTACGTTGGGATATTCTTCCCCGTTGGTCACTCTATATATTCGGAGCCATGCGATATTGCGCGACTTGTCGCTCTCATCAACTCTGAACGGAACGTTATTCTCCATATGACACGCGACCGCGCAGTTGCCGCATCCGGTGCACCTGTCAAGGTCTATGACCATCGCGTAGCGCACACTTGCACCCTGAACGCTCGCGTGCTCGACGCCCATTTGGGATGATTCACTCATTATTACAGCCTCATGCTTTCCGAATTTTGCCGGGAGTCCTCCAGTACACCGGCAGTCCGGTTACCGGGTCTTCTCGCGATACCATTATCTGCTGCGCGTTCACACCCTTTCCGCGCAGGAACTCATCGAAAGCCGAATGCCCAAATCCGAGAGGTATCAACACCACGCCCTCGCGAATGCCTTCAAAGGTATCCAGCCTCACGCTGACCTTTCCCCGCGGCGATTCAAGTATCACGCTGTCCCCATCGTGCAGACCCTGATACATGGCGGTTATCGTGTTTATCTGCACGAAGAGTTCATTGCCCCGAAGCACGTGGTCATCCAATTGCTTGATCAAGAACGGCGGCGTGCCTCTGCCGTTGTCAGATATGGCGAGCATGTTCTCGGGCATGATAATCAAATCGAACCCCTCCGGATTCGCCGCAGGCTCGACGTGGTGAGGCATGCACTTTATGTCTTCCTCAAATTGAAACGCCCTTTGCAGCGCTTGGCTGAAGAACTCGAACTTGCCGCTCGGCGTCTTCAGAATCTTCTCTGCTTCGCCATACTCGTATTTCGGCTCGAACCAACAATTGTTTTCGATGAGTTTCTCCCACATTGACGAAGAAGATGAGTAATTAGCCGCCACAGACACGCCGGAAATCCGGCTTTCGTCGGTCGAGGCGATGGCCTCGGCCGAATTTATGATTCCCGTGCCGGCGGTATAAAGCCCTTCCGCTCTCGCCTTGAGCAGTTCATGCATGTCTGCCCACGGGAAGGACTCCGCAATTGAACCGCCCATTTGCCCGGCAAGCTCGATAAGAATATCGCCCGCATTCTTTGTCTGATAAAGCGGCTCGATGACCGGCTTCGTTAAATTATAGACCGCATACTGCAGTTCGGGAGCGGCGATCTTGTCATCCCATCTCTCGAAGCGGGTTGGGAGCGGAAGCACAAGATCGGCTCTGGCCGCGCTCTCATCCATATACGAGGAAAAACTGACGATGTAAGGCGCTTTATCAAAAAGCGCGGCAGCCGCTTGCTGGTCGGGAAGCGCATAGAACGGGTTTGCCTCGTGAACGAACA
>CAYVDS010000269.1:0-4844 GCA_964450145.1 uncultured bacterium | reverse complement strand
GATTTATTCCGGGGACATAATACCTATTTTCTTGACAAATGAGGGCTCAAATGATAAGATTTGGGCATGGCGAGATTATCGAGGGTGGTGCTGCCAGAATAAATAGGGACAGACCCTGTTAAAAGTCCCCATTGCCTAACCTGCTGTCGTCCCGCGTGTCCCCCTTCCCTGTCCCTTCTTCGATTAATCCTTCTTAGCGCCTTGGCGCCTTTGTGGTTATGACGTTCGCACTATCCGTTAATAAAGACTTCCTTGACCCATTCCTCTCCGATCCGTCATTATAGTCGGCAAGATGCGAGAGCTACCGCTAGCCTGAGAGGTCAAAAGGGAAAACAGGGAAAGGAAGGGGAGACTCATCATGAGAATAAGAAAGCTGCGCGTCGCCAGACTCCTTTCTTTGCGCCTGTTTGGCCTGGGAGTTGTGCCCCCTCTGTGGTTCGCCTCTTCTTTTCCAATCCGCAATCCGAATTCCCAAATAGAGCTCATCCGTGCTCAGCCATGTACATCTTTTGCTAAGAATGCCCTTTCTTCTTCTTTATCTTCTTTATCTCGAATCCCTGAAATCAGCGAAATTCGTGGATTCCTAAAATGCTTCTTCTTCCTTTCGTCCAGTCGCAGCTCTGAGACCGCTACGGCTCAAGAAATTGGAGCATTCCAGTCCATAATTTGTGAAACAAAACACGAATTCTTGCGTCATTGCGTCACTTGTGTCACGGTTTCGCAAAAAAGCGTGTCAAATTTTCTTTCGGCGAACTGCGGAAGTTATTTCCAGAGACATACTTACAAATCCCCCTTCGCCTTGCTCCTTTCGCCTTTCGCCTACTCATTTCTCATTCGGGCTTTGCGTCACCTTTGTGTCACTTGCGTCACTCCCCTGTCAGGCAAAGAGTTACAAAGGAAAACACAGAAAATGAAGAGAAAATTCATCCGCGAAGCTTACGATGTAAGCCGCTGCAAAGGTTCTTTCTTGTCACCGTGGTCGGGAGTTTTCCTGCTTCTTACTTATTCATTACTCATCATTTCTCGGCGGCTCTTTTACCACTTTTCGCTGTTTCCCTGGTTTGCTTGTTTCTTCTCCCTGCAATCCAAAATCGGAAGCTTCATGTCATTCGTCGCGCGCTTCGCGTGGCCCCCTTTTTGACCGCGTCGCAAGCTATGATAGAATAGCAGCGGAGAACAATCATGCATCTTAGCCAACTGATAGAGTTTATAGGCCACTTCATGGGAGCAGTGCTCCAACTGATCCTCATCATGATGATGGCGCGCCGCAAACAGAAAGAGCAGAGCGAGAAGGTTTTCTTTTCTCTCGTCGCGGCCATTTTCATCTGGCATGCGGGCAATTTCGTAACGACGTTTTCGGAGCTTCTCACCGGCCAGCGCATAATAATCGTCGGACTCGTCTGGGACACAGCGGCTACCCTGAGCATGGGCTTTGTGCCGCCGCTGCTCATACACACGCTGCTCGGCTTTCTCGAAAAGGCGCCCCGCAACTTCTTTTCCCGCTGGCGCTACGCGGTCCTTTTTGCGGCGTATGCGCCGCTTCCGTTCTTCTGGAGCGCGCCAATCCGTCTCGTCAAGCACCCTGAATTGCCGAGGGCCGAAAACCTGCTGCTTGTAACCCAGATGTTTCACTACTGGGTAATCGTGGCCCTCGCCGCCGCCTCGTTCATGTGCTACATGCTGTCGAGGCTTTCGAAAGACAATATCCAACACCGGTTTTACGTGTCGCTCACGAGGATGCTTGTCGGGCTTCTTGCGCTGATGGCGATTACCCACGTTTTCTACGGCAAGGCAATCCCCGTGCTGGGCGACTACTTCCTCGCCGCATGCGCGCTCGCGCCAATGTTCCCTGCGATAATCTTCTCGTATTTCATCCTGCGCTACAACTATATGGAATACGTGCTGAAGCGCAGCATTTTCTACTCGCTGACGGCCGTATTCGTCGTGGCGGTCTACATCCTCGGCATACGGCGCATCGGCGACTTCGTCGAGCGGGTTCTCAATATCGACTTCCGGATAGTCGAAGCGCTCCTCGTTATCGGCCTCATCATGCTGGTCGAGCCTCTTCGCGAGAAGTTTCAGGCGATCTTCAATTTGCTTTTCTTCCCGGAGCGCCGCTATTATCACCGCGTGTTTACCGAACTCAGCCAGCGCCTAAGCTCGCTTCAGGGGATAGAGGTTGAGCGGCTTCTCCGCTACGTGGCCAACACCGTTCAGGCCGCGATGCGACTGACCAACTGCAAGATCGCTCTCTTCCGGGCTGACGGCGAACGTCTCCTTGTCGACAAAGCCTCCTCGCCGCTGCCTTCAGAGGAGATCGACGCAATCACGCGGTATTTCCGGCACACGCGCTCCCGGAGCGTCTCGCTGTGGCAGGCGGACCCGGCCAGCGTGCGCGAGATGAAGGCGCTCGACGCCATTCTCGTGCTGCCGATATATCGTGACGGGCATCTGGCCGGAATCATGTCGCTCGGCGAGAGCACGCATTACCGCGACCTTTACGAGGGCGAGATAGAAATGCTTTCGATCCTGTTGAACCACCTTATCACCGCCACTGACAACACGCGCCTGGTGCGCGACAAGCTCGATCTCGAACGCCGCATGCTCGCGAGCGAAAAATGGATGAGTCTCGGGCGGCTTTCAGGGCAGATAGCTCACGAGGTGAAGAATCCGTTGAGCTCGATCAAGGCGATCACGCACGTAATGCGAGAGGAGCTGGCGCCGGAAGCGCAGTTCCACAGAGACCTCTCCATCGTGGAGGACGAGATCGACAAGCTGACCGGCGTAGTGAACCGCCTGCTGCACACTGCCCAGCCCACCACTCAGGACGAGCGCGTCGCAGACCTGCGCGATGTCATCGAAAGTGTGACAAGTGTTCTCCGCGCCGAAGCCACGCAGAACAATATCAGCGTTTCCTCGCATTTCGAGCCGGGAGTCCCCCGGATAAAGGCCGACCCCTTCGTTCTGCGCGAGATAATCTTCAACTTGATGCACAACGGCCTTCAGTCGATGACATCGGGAGGCAGTCTGGGGATAACGGTCTCGTATCCTGCGCCCGGAGCGGGCGACGGTCTACCATCCGTCCTCGTGACCGTTCGCGACACGGGCCCCGGCATCCCCGCCGAGGAACTGCCGAAGATTTTCGAGCCATTTTATACAACGAAAGAGGGCGGCACCGGGCTCGGGCTCTGGATAGTCCGCGAGAAGGTCACGGAGATAGGCGGCCAAGTCAGCCTCGAAAGCGACGGCGGCACAACAGTCAAGGTTACGATTCCGGTCGAACCCAAGACACCGGCGACGTAAGACAGGGGAAAGAGAAAGATAAATGCCTGAACCGACGATTCTTCTTGTTGACGACGAAAAACCCGCGCGCTACGGAATGCGGCGCGCGCTCGCGAGCCTCGGCGGAATTCTCGAGGCCACAAACGGAAAAGAAGCCCTCGATGTGGCCGCTGCGGAAAAGCCCGACCTCGTTATCATGGACATCGCGATGCCGGAGATGGACGGGCTCACAGCGCTCGAAAGACTGCGGCAGAGCCCGGAGCCGCCGATCGTGATCATGGTGACCGCGCACGGGTCGGAGAAAATAGCGGTCGAGGCGATGAAGAAGGGAGCGTACGACTACATCGCCAAGCCCTATGACGTTGACGAGCTTCGCATCATCGCGCGGAATGCGCTCGAAAAGATCGCGCTCGAGCGCGAAAACCGGCGCCTCGCAGAAGAACTCAAGAAGCACGAGGCCTATGGCGAGATCATCGGCACGACCGATACGATGCGACGGGTGTTCGATCGCATCGCAAAGGTTTGCCAGACCGATGTGGCCGTCTTGATCGAAGGAGAAAGCGGCACGGGAAAAGAACTCGTCGCCAACGAGGTTCATAAGCGCAGCAACCGCAGTCGCAAGCCGTTTGTGATCATGAACTGCGCCGCGCTGCCGGAGAACCTTATCGAGAGCGAACTGTTCGGCCACGAGAAAGGCGCGTTCACGGGCGCGACCGCGCAACGCAAGGGGAAATTTGAGATAGCCGACGGAGGCACGCTTTTTCTCGACGAGATCGGCGACATGAGCGTGAACACGCAGGCTAAAGTGCTTCGAGTGTTGCAGGAGCAGAAATTCGAGCGGCTCGGCGGCGAGAAAACCATTCAGGTAGACGTTCGCATCATCAGCGCGACCAACAAAGACCTCGCCGTGATGACCAAAGACGGGCAGTTCAGGGAAGACCTCTACTACCGGCTCAAGGTCATAAGCATCTCGCTGCCGCCGTTGAGGGAGCGAAAGGAAGATATCCCTGTGCTCGCGAACCGGCTCGTCGAGATGTTCAGCCAGAAACACAAGAAGAACATTCAGGGCATCACGCCCGACGCCGTGCGGCTGCTGCGCGAGTATTCATGGCCCGGCAACGTGCGCGAGTTGCGCAACGCGCTCGAGAGCGCCGTAGTCCTCGCCGGCGGGAACATGCTTGCGAAAGAGGACCTGCCGCCGGAAATCCACAAACAGGTGATGGGCGCGCTCGCCGGTGGCCTGCCGGTCGATGACAGTCTCCCGTTCCGGGAATGGAAGAAGCGAATGGTCGAGACAGCGGAACGCGCGTATTTCATCCGCAAGCTCGAGGAAAACAAACACAACATCAGCCAGACCGCTCGCGCGCTTGAAATGCACCGCCAAAGCCTGCAGCAGAAACTGCGCGAATTGGGAATTGATGTGAAGGGCTTGCAGGAATAAATGAGGGGGAAATAACACGGCGCGACGTAGCCGCAACCAAAATTAGCGGAAAAATCCCCCCTGAGACTGTCCCGCAACTGGCGAATGGGGATGGAATTCTGTGGGTGCGAATTTATTCGCA
>CAYVDS010000268.1:0-4845 GCA_964450145.1 uncultured bacterium | reverse complement strand
TGTAGTTCGTGATGCCGACACTTATCGATGGGATTTCAGCGCGGTGCTGAATCGTCATGTCTCGGAGCCGAGAAGAGGGTGGATTGTTTATAACGTGTTACAGCCTCACCGAGCAGCACCTTGAGAACTGCGGCCAGCGGCACGGCCAGCAGGATTCCCAGGAAACCGAGGAGCGTGCCGAAAACAAGGATGGACAGAATTATGACGACGGGGTGGAGTCCCACCCTGTCACCCATGATTTTGGGAGATATCACCGTTCCCTCGAGCATCTGGCCGATCACAAAAACAAATACGGCGCCGAGAGGGTGAACGAAGTCTGCAAACTCAACGAATGTCAGGACAGTGGCAAGAACAATCCCGATTGCCGTGCCCATATAGGGGACGATTTGCCCATAGCCCCCCACAATCCCTATCAGCAGAGCGAAAGGCGCGCCTACTATGCCCAATCCTACGGAGTAGATACCGGAGAGAATAGTGCACACAATGATCTGACCGCGAAAGAAACTGCGGAGATTCGTGTCTATCTTCCGCGCAACCCTAAGCACTGGCTCCTCGTACGTTGGCGGGATGAACCCCCGCGCTTTTGCTAATACCTTGTTGAAATCCCTCAGAAGATAGACACCCACGACCGCGAAGAGTACGAAGTTGGCGATGAAGCCGACTACGCCGACTGTGCGGGTTACGATGCCCGCTAGCACTGTCTGGACGGATTGCAGCAGTTGGGGCATGTGGCTCTCGAGAGCTTCGAGAAGAGTGTCGATGTTCGATGTGATCTTGCCGGCCATCTGTGAATCCATGAATTGCAGCACCAGAGATTGCACCTTTTCTTCTATCGCCGGAAATCTCTGGTTGAGGGATTGCACCATGTCGCCGGTTTGCCGGACAAGCTGCGGAATGATTATGAGGAGCGCGCCCGCGAACGCCGCCACGATGAGGCCCAGGAGAGCGCCTATCGTCACCGTCCTCGGCACTTTGCGCCGTTCGAGAGTGTCAACCACCGGGTGGAAAATGTAAGCGACTATGAATGCGAGCGCGAGAGGGATCAGGACGTGACGCAGCTCATAGCACAACCAAAGAAGAAAAGCGATGAGCGCGAGGATTACGATGAGCCGAAACCATATGTTGCTCCACAGTTTTCCCAAAAACGCCTCCTATGAAAGTAGGTTCAAGGTTCAAGGTCAAAAGAAACAAAAGAGAGATTCTTCGCTCCGCTCAGAATGACATGATGGATGTCAAGCTTCACCTTTCTTCCACACTTAATCACGCCAAGGCGTGATCAAGTGCTCCTAAGAAACAAGCAACTGTTTCCCTTAATTCGGGGACACCTTGCGGCAAGGTGTCCCCGAATTAAGGGCCGTTTCTCGTATAATTAACCACGCCCTAGCGCGGTCGGTTGCTCCTAAGAAAGGGGAAAGACGAAAGGAGCAAGACGAAAGGGAAATTTTGGAAGAGAAAAAGCCCTGTCCCTCGTTACCAAACTTCCCGCTTTCCACCATAATCACTGCGCGCAGAAGACTATCCCAACGTACCCGACGCCCATCCGAAACATGGGCTCCGGCATAACATCGTAGCTAGTAGTGTACTCAATCGTCTGGCCGGAAGTCGAGCCGAGGGCCTTCGCCGCCGCCACAGTCGCAGCCATCGCGCCGGGCCCGCAAGCGTTTCTCTTTTTGAACGCTTCGGGTACGATCTCATCGTCTTTCATCTTGAGCGCAAGTTCAATGATCCGCGCGTCGTTCTGCTTCATCCACGAGAGGGCGGCTGGGCCGCTCCCGCGCGGCGCGTAGTAATATGCGTCGCCATAATGCGTCAGGTCGCTCGTCCCGATGATTAGCACGTTGCGACCGCTCTCCTTCAGGTACTCGCCCACCATCCTCCCCAGGACATGCGCGTTTTCATCGGGGATAACCGAGATGGGCGCCGCTTTAGCGCGCGGGAAAAAGTGTTTGAGAAAAGGCATCTGAACCTCGATGGAATGCTCAAAAGAATGTGCTGCCTCATCGGCTTCGAGCAAGCCCTCGGTCCGGCCAAGAATCCCATCTACGAGAGCCTCGTCAATGAGCACTTCGCCAAGAGGTGTCTGCCACGACCCGCCCGGATAGACGGCATTGCAACGGATGTCATGATGGACGGTCCCGAAAAGCACCACGGAGTCCGGCTGGCCGCAGCATTCGACGGATTTAAACACTTTTGCCGCCACCGCGCCAGAGAAATCCCAACCCGCATGGGGAACCAATCCCGCGACGGGAGGCGAATCCAGCCTCGGCGGCGTGAAACCTTTCAGGAACTGTTCTATTCGGGACGACGACGCCCCCGAATAGAAATTGGCTGCATATTGTTTTCGCGGCATTTCAGCCTCTTATGGACATTTCAGCCTGGCGGTATTCCCGCCTGTTCTTCTCATTCCCGCGAACGCGAGAATCCATTTTCACAGTTCCTTATTCGGGGACACCATGCGGCATGGTGTCCCCGAATAAGGGGCGGTTCCCGCTCCTCACAACAAACTCCGCCCGAACACTTGCGCGGAGAAAATATATATCTTGGCGTCGGACGTCTTCCATGCATCCGCGTCGAGCCCCGCCTTCCGGCAGGTCTCCCTGAGAAACTGACGTTGGTCCCAGCCAAACTCGGTAGCCACCTGCGGCAGAAGCAGGCCCGAAAAGAAACCCTTCTTGATCATGAGTCCGTGCTTTCCGACGCAAATTTCCTCGACCTCGCGGATTTCCTCCAGCGGAGTGAGGACGGATATTTCGAGGTCGAGGTATCCGATGCAGCCTCGCAAGGCGCCGGATCTCTCGTGAAGCGTAACAAACGCCCCGCGTTTATCCTCGAGTCTGGGATAGTCGGTCTTGAACCGGGGAACACGCTGGTTCGTCACATATTCCATAATTGTCGTGCGGGCGACTTCGAGCAAAAACTCCTGTTCGCGTTCGTCAAGCAAGCTGGATGGGGCATCCATGAGCTGGCTCCGGATGGGTCGAGTACTCAATGAATGTCTATGACATCGCGTCAATTTTTTCTTGGATCGTCTTTTTCGTTTCGACTCCAACGATGCGCGCCATTTCCTTTCCGCCTTTGAAGAAAATCATTGTCGGAATGGCGTGGATTTTGTATTGAGTAGGAGTCGCTCTGTTTTCGGCAACGTTCAACTTGGCCACCACCGCCTTGCCAGCGCACTCTTTGGCGACTTCCTCGAGCGTCGGGGCGACCATCCTGCACGGCCCGCACCATTCGGCCCAAAAATCGACGACGACGGGAAGCGCGCTCTTGAGCACTTTTTCCTCGAACTCGGCGTCGGTCAACTGAATAATCATATCATTCGCCATTGCGGCCTCCTTGTTTGATATTCACAATTATCGAATCTATCCTGCAATTAGCCTTCCAGAAGCGGTCCCGCAATTGCCGAATGGCTCGGACCCGAAACATCATGCGAATAAATTCGCACCTACAGAATTGCGAGACTCTTTTCCTCTCTCATTCTATGACTATCTGCACAAATCTGCGCTTTCCGGCTTGCAGAACGTCTCCGCTCTTGAGCTCGACGTCGTCGGTGTCCGGGGGAATCTGGCGCTGGTTTATGCGGAAGCCTCCCTGTTCGATGAGCCGGCGCGCTTCCGCATTGGACTGGGCAAGTCCGGCCAGCACAAGCAGTTTCACGCCCCACACGCGCCCATCGGTGAGTTCGGAGCGCTTGAGCGTCACGCGCGGCATCTCCTCGGGCATTTCCTTGCGGGCGAAAACCTTGTCGAACCGCGTTTCGGCGGCCGTCGCCGCATCTTTCCCGTGATAGAGGGTGACTATCTCACGCGCCAGCCGCTGCTTCGCCACCTTGGGGTTCACCGCTCCGGATTCGACCTGAGCGCGCAACTGCTCGAATTCGTTTTCCGGAACGTTGGTGGTGAGCGCGAAATACTTCCATATCAGGTTGTCCGCTATCGACATCGTTTTCCCATATATTTCGTCGGGCGGCTCATTGATTCCGATGTGGTTGCCGACGCTCTTGCTCATTTTCTGCGCGCCGTCGACGCCTTCGAGCAGAGGCATCGTGAGAACCACCTGCGGCTCCTGGCCGTATTCGCGCTGGAGCACTCGACCAACGAGCAAATTGAATTTCTGGTCCGTGCCTCCCAGCTCGACGTCGGCCTCGAGCGCGACCGAGTCGTACCCCTGAACCAGCGGATAGAGCAACTCGAGCACGCTGATGGGCTGATTATTGGCCATCCGGTTCGAGAAATCATCGCGCTCGAGCAGCCGCGCGACCGTGTAGCGCGAGGCAAGTCCGATCACGTCCTCGAATTTCATCGGGCTGCACCACCGGCTATTAAAATCGACGCGCGTCCGTTTCGGGTCCAGAATCTTGTATATCTGCCTCTCGTACGTCTTGGCGTTCTCGTTCACTTCCTCGCGCGATAGTTGCCGCCGCGTCTCGCTCTTACCCGAAGGGTCGCCTATCATTCCGGTGAAGTCGCCTATCAAAAATATGGCCTCATGGCCGAGTTCTTGAAAATGCCTCATTTTCCTTAAGACCACGGCGCTCCCGATGTGAAGGTCTGGCGCGGTCGGGTCAAAACCCGCTTTTATTTTGAGCGGCTTGCCCGTTTCCTGCGAGCGCCTGAGCTTGCGCAGAAGCTCTTCTTCCGTGATTATTTCGGCTGCGCCGCGTTTGATTATCTTAAGTTGTTCCTCTGGACTCAACACACTTCCCTCGCTTGTTACCCTTTCCTGTGCTTGTTTCCTTGAACTTGTTCATTATATCATTGGGCGAAAAGGCATTGCAAGGCGTGGTGAGAAAACGGTTTCCGGTTTCGAGTTTCTGGTTTCTGGTTGAAGAAGAGGTGGAACACG
>CAYVDS010000267.1:0-4858 GCA_964450145.1 uncultured bacterium | reverse complement strand
GGCCGACCAGAAGATATCGGCCGTGGAACGAGGGGCTGAATACATGCTGCGCAAGACGCTTTGCATCGGCGTTGAAGCGGGCCTGCTTTAGTGGTCGCATATGCTAGAGTGCCGCATATGAGCCGGCCATTGAGAATACAATACTAGGGCGCTTACTACCATGTGACGTGTCGCGGAAACGAACGCCAGAAGATCGTCCGAACGGAATCAGACCGCAGGGAGAAATAATGGTCAAATCTCGGATCTTGAATATTCTCCTATTCAACCGCCGTGACGATTCGATTCGAATGCCCCTGATCCCTGGCGGCCACAGTTACTCCCTGCGCCTTAAGAAGGTCGACAAAGAAGGATTGGGCAACGGACAGCAAAGCTGCGACTTCTCGTGCTACTCACGTCCGGAATCTTGAATTTGTGTCATGCTGTCTCTTTCTCTTTTTCTCGGAATCTGCGCAAATCAGTCCAACTCAGTGAATCCGGTTCCTTTTCTCTTTTGGTGTTCCTTCGTGTCTCTTCGTGTGCCTTCGTGGATTACGTTTCTTCTTCTCAAAATCTGTGAGAATCAGCGCAATCTGCGGATAAAGAAGCTTCTCCTTTGGCTTCACTTCCAGTTTCCCGGTTTAACCTTTTCCCCTTTTCCCGCAGAGTTTTCATCCCCGTTCATCGGCATTTCGCGGGATTCCCGTTGCTTTTGTTTCACCTTTCTGATCTCAGAGATTTGTGGTTCACTCACGAGCTTGCATTCGTGCATTCGATGTAATTCGTTCCATTCGTGATCGCAAATCCGTTGGTTGCCCACTGCCTCTTTCGACTGAGTGACCTCGGAGTCCTCTGTAGCGCTAACTGTCAGTTTCTTTAAATCCTGTCATGATTTTCATTGACGTGTTTGCGTAACTCTTTGTCCCGAAATGGATTCTCGCCTTCGCGAGAATGATAAAAAAGAAGCTGTTCATTCATGTAATTCGCACAATTCGTTTCATTCGTGATCCAATTCTCTTTCATTGGCGTGATTCGTCTCGGGCCTCGCGATTCGTGACATTCGTGTTCCCAGAGTTTCTTCTGCGGTTCGCAGCTTTGACACGGTTTTCTGAACGGTGCTATAATCCGCCACTGGAAGAAGGCGAAAGGAGGCCGCGCGAAATCGAGATAATGCATGTTGGGGGACATACACCCGCTACGTCTATCGTTTATGTGCCCGACGATGGTATACTGTTTACAGCAGATATCCACGTGCACGACCGGCATCCGTTCCCCGGCGACGCGAACCTGTTACAATGGATCGATGCGTTGGCTCGGATCGAGAAGATGGATGTGGCGAAAGTCGTCACCGGCCAGGGCGACGTGTGCGGCCTCAGTTCGGTCTCGCGCCTGCGACAATATTTTGAAGAAATGCGCGAACGTGTCGTCGATTTGATACGTCAAGGATATGACCGCGAGCAAGTCGAGGAAAGAGCGAATATGCTTTCATATTTTCCTGTCGAGAAGGGCAAAGAGGCGCGCACGCAGAGCTTCATAAGGCTCGGGGTCGGAAGGATGTACGCGCAACTGACAGAAGGGGGAAAAGGTTAAAAGGGGAAAAGGCGAAAAGCGGGAAATGATGAATGCAGAATGATGAATGATGAACAAAGAAAGACTACCGAGTCCGAAAGTAGTAAGGCTGAAGGTCAAAGGCCGATGTGGGCGATATTCGCTATGGAACACGGACGATGAAGGATACTCCTCCGATTTTTGCCGGGTGGCCGCCGTTGATCGTGGCGTTGGTCATCCTTTATATAATCAGCCCGGTTGATTTCATTCCCGGCTTTGGCGTCGGGTTTGTCGACGACCTGATCAGTTTCATCTGGTTGGTGTGGTTTCTCAAGAGCTGGCTGCCCAAGAACCGCCACAGGATGCGTTGGAGCAGGACCGCCGCAAGTTCCGGAGGCGGGAACACAGGCGGGGAAGACGGCTCGGCCTGGCAGGCCGCCAAATCCGAGTTCGACCCGTTCGACGTTCTCAACGTACGGCGCGGCGCCTCGACGGGCGATATCACGCATGCGTATCGCGAGATGCTCATGAAATATCATCCGGACCGGGTCGCACATCTGGGCGAGGAGTTTCAGCGACTGGCGCATGAGAAGGTAATAGAGATCAGGAAAGCGTACGAAATGCTTCTGAAGTGAGCTAAAGTGTCTAAAGTGCGGAGAAGAAGGGGAAAAGAGAGACTGTTCCGGAAGTGGCAAACGAACGCAGGATTCCGTAGATGCGAATTTATTCGCACCTGCAGAATTACGGGACAGCCTCAAGACCGAGGTTTGAAGGAGCGATTGGGGTGAATTGGGGTTCGGAACGAGAATTGGTGGAGGGATTCAGAAGATGACGCCTTTTTGTCCGATTTGCAGGAGCGAATACGAGCAGGGAATCAATAAATGCCCGGAGTGCGACTCGGCCCTTGTTGAGCAGCTTCCGCCCGAAAAAGCTGCGGGCATGCCGGATTTGCCGCTGGTCGATGTTTACGAGGTCAGCGGTGACAAAGAGGCGCTGGTCATCAAGGGCCTTCTCGAGAGCGAAGGCATCATGTGCTCGCTCAGCTCAGATGTCCCCCACACGGTAATTCCGGTTAATATCGATGGACTGGGAACCGTAAGAATAATTGTTTCGCAAGAAAACGCGGAACGCGCGAAGGAAATAATTTCCGCCTACGCAGCGGAAAATGGCGGAGAAGAAGTGAAGCATGAGAACGATTCAACAGATTGACACACCGAAACCCGGCTTACAGAAAAAATCTCTCATCCTCATCGTCGATGACCATAAACTCAGCCGCGAGCTTTTCAAGGAGTATCTGACCGGCGCAGGCTACGACATCGTGGAAGCGAAGAACGGCGAGGAAGCGTTATCCAAGTTAGAGGAATTCTCGCCTGACCTGGTGATCCTCGATATCATCATGCCGGTAATGGACGGCTACGAGGTTTGCCGGCGGATTAAAGAGGATCGGCGCACGACGTTGTTGCCGGTCATCATGGTCACCGGCCTCGAGGACTTCGACGCGAAAATGAAAGCGCTTGCTCTAGGCGCCGACGACTATATAAACAAGCCGATTAACGAGCGCGAACTCACAATGCGTGTGAGCAATCACCTTCGCATAAAACAACTTACCGACCAACTCGAGAGCGCTGAAAATGTTATCATAACGCTGGTCCGCACCATCGAGGCGAAAGACCCTTATACCCGCGGACACTCCGAGCGGGTCGAGGAATCCGCGCGCAGGCTTGGCGCCGAGCTGGCCCTGAGCGAACACGACCTCCAGATACTCAGCCGCGCCGCTCTTCTCCACGACGTCGGCAAGATCGGCGTCGACGACTCCATTATCCGTTCGAGGTCGAAGCTCACCAGCGAACAGATCGAGAAGGTTCAAGACCATCCCTCCATCGGGATCGACATAATCAGATCGCTCTCGTCCCTTTCCGAAGTACTCGACGTTATCCAAAGCCACCACGAACGTTTCGACGGAGC
Source organism: uncultured bacterium (assembly GCA_964450145.1). Lineage (GTDB taxonomy): Bacteria > Abyssobacteria > SURF-5 > SURF-5 > SURF-5 > JACRIR01. Next base: position 1,369 of record CAYVDS010000267.1, on the reverse strand, counting down.
GGGCTATCCGGAAGGACTCGCGCGCGAGGATATCCCCATAGCGGCGCGCATCATCGCCGTTTCCGACACCTTCGACGCGCTCACCACCGACCGTCCGTATCGGAAAGCGGTTGGACGGCAACAGGCGTTCGATGAGATGCGCCGCAGCGCGCTCTCGGGGCAACTCGACCCGAAACTCGTGGAAAAGTTTATTGAAGTGATGAGCCATTAGTATCGCGTCCGTGCGAATGAATTCGCGGCAAAGCCAAGGTTGCGCGAAAATCGGGGACACGATGAAGCATCATGTCCCCGATTTTTCTTGACACGACTAGTCGCTTTTGCTATCATAATTCCGTAATCTGTCCTTCACCCCAATAATAGATGCAGGTGCGAATTTAGTCGCACGGATTTTGGCCGTAGCATAATTCAGGAGAAAAGCGCGACTCTATGAGTGTGCAAGTGCCCATTTTTGCAATGTTTATCGTGGCGTTCGCCATAGGGCTCGGGTTTCTGGCCGTCGCAACCTTCCTTGGCCCGAAGCGACTTTCGAAAGAAAAGCTCGACCCGTTCGACTGCGGTAACCCGCCGCTAGGCACGCCGCGCGTGCCTGTATCAATTAAATACTACGTCGTGGCGATACTGTTCATCCTGTTCGACGTTGAAGTCGTTTACCTGTATGTATGGGCGATAATTTTCAGAGACTTGGGTCTGTTCGGCTTCGTTGAGATGCTGATTTTCATCCTCATCCTGGTCGGCGGACTTGCATATGTTTGGAGAAAAGGGGCGCTCGAATGGAAATAGAGTCACCGCCTGGCGGAAGCATCATTACCACGAGACTCGACAAAATAGTGAACTGGGGCCGTAAGTGGTCTTTCTTCTGCTACCCGTTCGTGACTGCGTGCTGCGGTATGGAATACATGTCCGCCGCCGCGTCGCATTATGATATCGCGCGGTTCGGCGCCGAGTTTCCGCGTTTTTCGCCGCGCCAGGCCGACCTCATGCTTGTAGTCGGCACGATATGCCACAAGATCGCGCCCGTTGTCAAACTCGTGCACGAGCAAATGTGCGAGCCCAAATGGGTCATCGCAGTCGGCGCGTGCGCATGTTCCGGCGGGTTTTATAGGAACTATTCGGTGGTGCAAGGCGTTGACAGGATAATTCCGGTTGATGTTTACGTGACCGGTTGTCCGCCACGGCCGGAGGCTTTCCTTGACGGCATCATGAAGATGCAGGCCAAAGTGGACACCGAATCAATGTTCCAACGCAGAAATTAACAATATTAAGAGTCCCCCTTATTCGGGGACCGCAAGGTGTCCCCGAATAAGCGGCTACTTTCTTAGGAGCGCCTGACCTCTTTGGTGGGGTTAATTGTGGAAGAAAGGCGGAGTCG
>CAYVDS010000266.1:0-4924 GCA_964450145.1 uncultured bacterium | reverse complement strand
CGGCGGGCATTGAGCAACATGATTTTGTGCCCGATGTATGAAAATTTATGTTCAACTTCATAGTCTTCGAACTTGTTGTCTTTGGGAAGAATCTCCTCCAGCAACGTCCGCAGCTTGGGGATATCCCATTGTCGGTTTCCGAGATCATAGATCAGTTTGCCGATCGTTTCCTTCGGCGTGACCTTGAAGGAAACATAGAAGCTACGGCTGGCGGAACGAACCCTCAGATCCGAATCAAGCACCAAGAGGGGTTCACGTGCCGTCTCTATAAAATCTTCAAACACCTGGTCTCGCTTTCTTGTTTAAACCCGGACGAACTTCGTCAAGCATTCACCCGCCGGCTTTGCCCGGCTTCAACGCCGTCTTGACCTGAGCGGTGATGGACGCGTCATCAACCTTCTCGTCCACGGGTTGCTCTGCGGGTCCACCAACCCTTTTCCCTTTCTTTCGATGGACCTTCCGCTCTCGTTCCGCGGCGTCCCGGAGCCGGTAAGCACACTCGCGAACCATGCCGTTGAGCAGCAGACACCCGTCGTCGTCGCAGAACACGAAGCCTTGATCGGAAACGACAATCATCCGATCCACCAATTCAAGAATCGATCGAATCTGCAATTCGGCCTTGTTTTTCAACGCCCGCTTTGCCCCCTGGGATGGATGTATGCATCAAATGTGCCGCTGGCTGGTTCGTATGAGGCGCGAAACACGTAACTGTCCGTAATAGTGGCGATATTCCAGGCGGCCGGACGGGAAATCGGCAAACGAAGTTCGAGGCTGCGAGTTACCCAAGTGAGACGATCGGGCTGGATTATCGCCTCAGGGACCTTATATGCTTCGGCAGGGATGCAAAAAACGCCTTGTTTTCCTGCTGCGCTGAAAGATTCAGGCCGGGAACGGTCGTCTCATAATTCAATTTCGAAACATTCTGCTACAATGAAACTGTCTCTATGTTGAGATGTCCGTTCGTTGCAGGACAAAAGGAAATCAGTCTCTCTGCAGTTCATATATTTCCTCAAATCTGCCATGGAGCTTTTTAAACATCCGCAGCACTTCCGGATCGAAATGCGCAGGGTGTGTTCTCCCATCGCCATCGGCTATAATCCTGTACGTGGTTGCATGATCGAAAGCCGGTTTATAGGAGCGCTTGTTTCTCAACGCGTCATGCTGGTCCGCAATGTTGACTATCCTCCCCTCGATGGGGATCTTTTCACCTTTAAGCCCCTGTGGATAACCGCTCCCGTCCCATCTTTCGTGGTGCGAAGAGGCTATTTTATTTGCCATAATCAGTCTCTGGTGATTTCCTATGATCCTCGACCCATACGCCGTATGCCTTCTCATCTCGACCCATTCTTCGTACGTGAGTATGAACTTGGATCTTTCCAACATCATGCAGGGTGGCCTGAACACGCATGGCCTCGACAAAATTCGCCGGCATCCCGAGGCCTTCGGCAATCAGGGCGCCGTAAACGCCGACCCGCAGAATGTGATTGCCCGTGTCCTCGTCATTGGCCTCCGATGCACGCGCAAGCGCATAGACCGTGTATTCAAAAGCGGATTCCGTTTCGCGGATCTGGCCGGAGAGGGACTTCATGAACAGACCCTGCATGGCAAAGTTGTTCAAGACCGATGCGTCATACGGCGTAATATCCCTGCCGTAATTCACGGCAAAGATGCAGAGCGATTCGCTCAGATAGCATGCCATGTTGGATACCGCTAACGACCTGGAAGCAAGCGTTTTTACAAATGACTGCAATACCGATCGATCCTGGTCGTTCTCGTTGAAAAAAACGATCCTGGGATTGCCCGTTTCATCCAAGCCTTGCATAATGTCAACGGTGAGAAGCGTCCTGTTTAGCGCATCATTCGCATATTCGTACTGGTACCACTGCCAGGCCTGACGTTCATCCGGCACACCAACGATAACGAATTGCGGTTTATCGAACGCGTCGGCGGCGTTTCGGATGATCTGACGAACAATATCTTCCACCTTCGGGAGGAAAGCGTAATTCATCGGATCAAAAGACAGGAAGCTTGCCGCGCCGAAGTTCGTCATATTGTTGATCTGTTCGTAGGCGTGATTGAGACGGTCGTTCAAGTTCTTCATTTTGAGAAGCATCCTGACCCGGGCGAGGACTTCCCCCTTATCGATCGGTTTGGAGATGAAGTCCTCGGCCCCCGCCTCGATGCCTTTGATCCGGTCCTCCTTCGCCGAAAGTGCCGTAATCATGACGACAGGGATGTTCCGGAGACACTCGTCTCCTTTGATCCTCCTGCAGACCTCAAACCCGTCGATCTTCGGCATCATCACGTCGAGCAGCACGAGGTCAACGGTGTTTTCCCCGATCGTCTTCAGAGCCGCTTCGCCGTTCTCCGCCTTGACAATTTCATAACCCTGCGGAACAAGGTGCGCTTCGAGAAGTTCAATATTGAGCGGCTCGTCATCGACAACTAAAATCACCGGTTTGTCTTTCATTCTCCATCTCCTCGAATTCGGCTTTTCAATATATTGGAAACTCACGTGATAAATGTACTTATTTCTTTCGCAAAGGTGCGCGTGTTTATCGGCTTGCCGATGAATCCGCTGTTCGATATATCCATAAGTTCCTCTTTGCCTTCTGTCATTACGGAAGCAGTCACAAAAATAATGGGAATATCGCGTGTGTCTTTGTCTTGACGTAATATCCTGGCGGCTTCGGGACCACGCATATCGGGAAGCCGCACATCCATGACGATGATATCCGGTTTTTCTCTCCTGGCAATGGCAATCCCATCGGTGGCATTTTCAGCTTCAAACACTTCAAAGCCGGCGACTTCTAAAAGGTCTTTTTCAAGCAACAGATTGTTTCCATTATCGTCGACAACTAATGCCTTCTTGCTCATTTCACACCACCTTCCCGGACACAAGAGGCAGAGTGAACCGGATCGAAGTGCCTCTATCGAGCCCCTTCGATTCCACCGCAAGCTTTCCGCCGTGTAGTTCGACAAACTTTCTCGAGAGCGGCAAACCGAGTCCGGTCCCCTCGGTTACCCGGGAATAGGGGGTATCGACACGGAAAAAACCTTCAAAGATTTTCTCCATGTTTTCCGGTGCAATACCGACCCCTGTATCCCAGACTACTATTTCTATCGCGGAGTCGACTTTCTTCGCCCGCATGCCAATTACTCCACCTTCGGGGGTGAATTTAACGGCGTTCGAAAGCAGGTTGTATATTATCTCTTTGACCTTGAGCTCATCCGCCTCGATATCCGGCAGATCTTCGGCTATTTCGAGCAACATTTGCAGCTTTTTCTTACTAACCAGATCCGCTACCAGCAGTGAAATCTCGTGCAGCAGGCTTTTCAGGTGCAAGTCGGATAAAGACAGCCTCATCTTTCCGGCTTCGAGCTTTGCCATATCGAGTATCTGGTTTATCAGTAAGAGAAGGTGCTTCCCGCTGGTCAGGACATTATTGACGTATTTCTTCTGCTTCTCGTTCAGCGGCCCGAAGGTCTCATCGTACAATACCTCGGAGAAGCCGTTAATAGAGTTGAGCGGGGTCCTGAGCTCATGCGACATATTGGCCAGGAATTCGGATTTTGCCCGAGCGGTACGTTTTAACTCGGCGGCCAGATCCTTTAACTCATCATGGGCTTTCCCCAGCCCGTTTTCTATCTCCCTGCGCTCGGTGATGTCCTCGATGGCAAGGAGGATGATCCGTTCCTTTCCCGACACTCTTTGAATCTGCCGGGCATTCAACAGCATGATGCGCCTGCCGATGGTGGAAAAATCGTGTTCGACCTCATAGTTGTCGAAGGTTGTCTTTTGGGGAAGAATGGTTTCCAGCAGTTCCCGCAGCTTGGGGATATCCCACTGTTTATTGCCCAGGTCATAAATAAGCTGCCCCACGGTTTCTTCAGGTTTCACCTTGAAAACCGAATAGAAGGAGCGGCTGACGGAAACCACCCTTAAATCCTGATCCAGGGCGATCAAGGGTTCACGTACGGTATTGATGATGCTCTCCGAGTATTCCTGGGAGCCCGTTACGCTTCTTTTATGGGACATTTTCCGTCTCCTTGCTTTCCTTGTTGCCTTGAGCTACCTCTTGACCGGGTCATCGCGTAGGGAACCGTGCTTTCTCGTTGAAACGAGGTACATCAGCGGCCCGAATCGGTATTGCCTGGTGATCTGCCGAATTTCCCTGTCGTCCACGTTCTGCGCAAGTAGCCTTCCGTTCTTTGACGCGTGCTGCCACAAGTATGCGCAAATCCGGAGAACATGTCTCGTAGGCGTGCGATAAGCTACGCATAGTCTACCCATAGTGAATGTATAACGTAAATAGGTGTTGCACATCATAAATATCCGCTTCATTGCCGAAGGCCTGCCGGCTCGGAGGTGGCGCTCCGGTCGAGTCCATCCTCCGGCATCGCTCTTGAGATGTTCTCTGGAATGAATGGCAATGTTCCTCGTTATCAAGGGCCAGCCGACGCGGTCTTGACCCCCTTGATGCAGCGCCGCCTGACGGTTCCAGTGGTTCAGGTCCCACGACGACTGTTACCATCGGCGAGGTATGGCGGCCGGAGTTTCTCCAATGCAAGCGTCGAGGTCCTGGTGCAAGGAATGTGATGGACGGTAACGCGCGAATCCGGGGCTCTCCAACCGGGATGGAACATGGTGTTACAAGTACCATCTCGGCAACTGAGCGGCAGTTATGATAACATCTTCGCAAATCCTCGCGACTGAGGACTTCGGAGCGAAACGCCATTCTTGGCTCGCGGCAGGAGATTCTTATGGGCTCACTTCAGAAGGCATTGCCTACCGCCACCCCGCCGGGCACCGCGATGCACCCCGCCGTCGGCGGCGACCGAAGGCGTCCCGTGCGCTTGGAGCTGTCACCAGCCCTTTCAAGGTGTTAACACATTGAATTCCATGGTATTCCGCTGAGACAGG
>CAYVDS010000265.1:0-4939 GCA_964450145.1 uncultured bacterium | reverse complement strand
TTCAGGTTACCCGGCAAATACGATGTGAAAGGATACCTTGCGCCAACTGCTCCGTCGAGCCTCTCAATAGAGTAGCCGCGATTCGCTTCTTCGTCCATGACCGGTTCCGGAAGCGCCGCTAGCGGGACATCGGGTTTTACCAGAACCCCGCCCGGCCTGTTGATGTTTCCCTTCAGCGCGTTCAGGCTATGGATTGCCATAACCTCGTAAAGGTTGACAAAGAAATCTCCATCGCCTTTACCCGCGACAGCCAGCGCAGACTCGATTTCGCCGAATTTACGAGCCACATCTTCTATCATTTTGGCTGGCGCCTTTGTAATCTGCTCCACCGAGGAAGGCGAATAATTGGCAATAACCTCGGATCTGAAACCGGTGTGCTGTTTGCCGCTGCCGTCCTTCCAATCCTCGAAGCCGAAACAGTGCTTTTCGACGAACTCCTTGTCGTAGAGCCCGTCCCTTATGAGCACGTGCGCAATGCCAAGCGCCAACGCAGCCTCTGTCCCCGGCGCAATCGGAATCCATGTTGACGCCTTAGACGCCGTGGTTGAGAGATTCGGTTCAATCTGGACTATTTCCGCCTGACCGCCGTCGCCCGCAAACCACTTGGAATATGCCCGGAACATTCTCCCGCAAGTTCCCCAACCCTCGAGCAAAGAACAGCCGAAACTCAAAATCAAATCGGCGTTTTCGAAGTCATACGCCATGTTGCCGTCGACTCCTTGCATTACCTTGAGCGCAATGTTGCGGAGGTCCCTCCCCGAGTTCATCTTTGCGAAGTTGCGTGAGCCGAATACCCGGAGGAAACGCTCAAAAAGCTGGTTGATCGTGCTGTCGGAACTGCTCGTAATACAGGCAAGCGTATGCGACTCCTTGGTTTCGCGAAGCGCGCGAAGTTTCCCTGAAACTTCCGCTATGGCTTCTTGCCACGAGACGGGTTTCCACTGGCCGCTTCCTCTGGGCCCCGATCTTCTCAGCGGTTCCTTTATACGAGATGGACCATAGAGCGCCTGCAAACCCGCGGTCCCCAGCGCACACGTAGAGCCGCGGTTGACCGGGTGACTCTTATCGCCCTCGACACGTACGAGACGGCGTCCAATCTTTCTGACGTTCAGGCCGCATCCGCCCTCGCACATCCCGCAAATGGTCTTCTCGTACGACGGCTTCCCCTGCGGCGGCACAGGAACCCACGGCCAGTTCTGTGTCCATCGCGCAAGGTCTCTGATCAAATGCCAGGGAAGAGGCGAAGTGATCAAGCCGAGCGCGCCTCCGCCGGCAAACGCCATCGTTTTCACAAATTTTCTGCGGTCCATCTTCATTTGTCTATGCCTACTGGTGTGGCGTCTCAGAAATAACTTAACGCGCCGCGAAGGGGACTGTCCCAAAATTTACGGGCGCTTTGCCCGTAGAATCGGGACCGTCCCCGAATCCCAAGGCTTCGTAACTCGCCACTCTTTATGCCCCTTGGTCTTTTCAACTCGTTGCTCGCCACTTTCTTATTACTTATGGCAAATAAAACACGCCGTGCTCGTGCCCCGAGCCCGATGACACTCCGCACACTGGTTCATCGTCATTGTTCCCCAAACGTCCTTGTTCTTGTTTCCGCCCGATGAATTATTCGGGGAACCATTGTTGTCATAGACCACATAGGTGTACTTCGTGATCCAGTTGGTCATATACCTCTTCGGCCGGTTGGACAAGCCCTGCGGCCCGTGACACGTTTCGCACGCAAGTTTTGCCCTCCTTACGTGCGACGAATGCGAGAATGAGACGCACTGCGGTTGCCTGAAGTACAAGCCCCATGGAACCTCTTTATTCTTCTTGACGTACTCGGTCACAAACTTCTTCTCTGCTGCTGTTTCTCCGATCACGTCGCTATGACAGCCGGCGCAAACCTCCAGCGTCGGGATGCCCGACCAGTTGCCGTTTTCATAGAAAAAGTGGCAAGTGTCGCACGTGACTCCAACATCGCCCCCGTGGAACACGTGATTGAAATCGACGGGCTGTGCATGTTTCGTATACATCAGGCGGGGGAGAACATTACGGCCGAGAAAATGGAAAATGACAAGGCCAATCAGAAACAGCGTCAGAACAAGGGCGGAATTCTTCCTCTTTGACGATATGCGAACTAATCCCATCGTGTTTTATGCACTCGCGAAAGGCTGGAGAAATCTCCCCGTCCCTCAATATCCGCGGGGTGGTTTTCGCGTTTTCTCAACAGGGACGGAGAAACAGGAATATGTCTTTACTGCCTGCACCACTTTGCTTTGCAGTCACGTACCATTCTGCAACCGTATGTAAGGGCAACTTTTGTGCCACGGCCGTCATGCGGAGGTCATCCAGACAGTCTTTACTTGACCCTACGTTTGCCGTCCACCCCATTCAAGCTGCAATGCGTTTGTTGCTAACTACTTGTGTTGCATTACTGGTGTGCAATAAAAATACGCCTTGACTGACAGGGATTCTTGGGTTCCCCGGGCGCTAAGCGCTGGCTCGAGAGCTCTCCCCAAAGAAGGATTTTCTCAAGAAAAAGCGCGAAATGCCCCACCAAGATTGGCCATTTCACCCAAATTTTTCTCTGCAGCGGCCGTGCAGCGGTTCAACAGCCAGTCGCCTGCTTTGTCCCTTGAATCCCCATAATACCATGAGAACACATGAAATACAATTTAGGCTGTCGAAAGTTGCGCGTTGACACACCATACCCCCTGTGTTACACTCAAATTCAATCACGCATTTGAGGATAAAACAGCACACATATGGCAGTGGCGGAGCTTGATGATATCCAGCGGCGGGCGGTGGAGTCGGGCGCGAAAACGGTCATCGTGACCGGTGGTCCCGGGACCGGGAAAACGCGCGTCCTCACCGAACGATTTGCCTATCTGACAGACTGTCAGGGCTTGGCTCTCTCGTCGATTCTCATGCTGACGTTTTCGTCTGCCTCGGTGGCGCGACTAATGCGCGATATTGAGGCGATAATCCGGCGGAGTTACGGCGAACTCTGGATACATACGTGCCATTCGTTCGCTTATGCCGTTCTGGCCGAATTTGTTTCAACGACCGCAGGCTCGTCTCAACCGGCGTTTATCACGCCTTTCAAGGAATATCTCCTGACAAAAGAAATCCTGCGGCGCGAACAGCAGGCTTTCCGGAGCGACATCAAGCGCATCGCGCACAAGGGCGGATTAGCCCGAGAGGTCTCGGACTTCCTCGGTTTGCTGAAACAGCGTCTGATAGGAGCGAACGACTTTTCAAAAGCCACACGAAACCTTTCCGGCTATGTCTCCGACATAGCGCGAGTCTATTCAGCCCGCGACGAAGACATGAAACGAGAGAATTGGGTCGGCGTGCGCGATGTCATCTGGAACTTGCTCGGACTATTTGAAACGCATCCGGAACTGCTGGCACAATATCGCAAGAACTTCTCCCACATCCTTGTCGATGAATTCCATGAAGTCGATCCGTCGCAGTTAAGGCTCATCGAACTTCTGGCTTCAGAACAAACGGCTCTTTTCGCGACTGGCGACGACGAGCAGCGTATCTATCGTTTCCGGGGCAGCGGCGTCGGCCAGTTCTCGGATATCGAGAAAGGTAGACGAGAGGCTGGGGTCGAACGGTTCTGTCTCAAGACAAACTACCGCCTCCCCGCAGGACTCCAAAAGGCGTCTGAAAACCTGATTTCGCACAATCGAACCGGAAAACCAGATATTGGAAATTTGTCCCGCAACGACGCATCAGACCGAGACATTTCTGTGAGCGCGCAGCATGCTACGTCCCAACAGACAGGAAACCAATTATCGGATAAATGCACAGAGACGGCGGCGCGAGGGGGCGACGTGACGGTCGCGCAGTACGAAGACGCTGTCGAGCAGGCTTATGATATCGCGCGCCGGATCAAACGCGAGGTTCTCGATAGTGCGTCAACCCCGGTTGCTTTCTCCTATTCCGATTATGCAATCCTCTGTCGCAGCACTGCCCGGTCAGCCGTGCCGTTTGAAGAGGCTTTGTCTTACTATCAGGTTCCCTTCGTCCTCTATAATGCGACCAGCTTCTACAAACACCCGATGGCGCAAGCGGTCGCCGACTTTGTGAGGCTGCTCATGAATCCGCGTGATGACGCTGTGTTGATGCGGGTATTGAGGATTCCGGCGTTCGGACTCGATGCCGTGAAGCTCAGAAGGATGGCCAATAGCAAAGACCCTGCGCGAGAGATGAGTTTGTACGAATTACTCAAGGAGGAGGCGAAAGGCGAAGAGGAGAGTGACGAGTCGCGAGTGGCCAGTGGCGAGTCGATGAAAGGCATCAATAAAAGCGCACTCGATATAGCGGACGGGGAAGCCGCGGAGAGGCTGAAGGAATTCATCTGCTATTTCGAAGACGTTCGGAAGCAGGCGTCTGGGTCGGCATGCTCTTCGGCGCTCGTGCACTCGATAATGAGCAAGTTGTTCTTCAGTCGGATTCTTGGCAATCGGGAACTGGCTGAAGGACGGCGGGACGCCCACAACTTGCGCATGGTTCATGAGGTTGTCACGGATATCGAGGACGTGTTCAGGAAACTGCGCGGCGCATGTGCCCTCTCTGAAATCGCCGAGTACATGGAGCACGCGTTTGCGCATTTCTCGGCGGAACAGGAAAACAACCCTGCGGATGAACAGGCCGACGGCGTGAAGATTCTGACGGTTCATCAGGCGAAGGGGTTGCAGTTCCCAAATGTCTTTCTTGTTGATATGACCGAGGAGAATTTCCCGCGTCTTGGCCGGAGCACGTGTCTCTTTGATGCTGAGTCGCTCGACGAGGTGGCGGCCGCCATTCATCAGATTGCGAGAAAGAAGGGGCTTCCGGACGAGCAACTCCAGCTCTCGATGAGTCCGCGCGAGCAACTGAACGAGGAGCGGCAATTGGCCTACGTGGCGGTCACGCGCGCCAGCCGCCGCCTCACTGTCTG
>CAYVDS010000264.1:0-5003 GCA_964450145.1 uncultured bacterium | reverse complement strand
CTGTGGATAAATGAATAAAGGAGTCTTCCTTGACAAACATGCAACAGCCGATGTAATAATAGTAAACACAATCGTTTATGCCGCACATGGAGAGGCGAAAGACGAAGGGCGAAAGGCGAAAGGGAGCCGCCTGAAGCAGGCCGTTTCGAGTTCTGAGTTTCGAGTCTCGAGTTGAATCCCTTGCCCCGTCACTCCCCGTGCTCCCCGTGGTGAAGGTTTTTTTTTGCCTTTTTCACACGATTTTTCGTTTCGGTGACGATTATATTGTGAGGAGTTTGGCGGACGCGTCCGGCTGAACGGAACCAACTAAAAGGAAGCGTTAGTGGAACAACGGACCCAAGACGCTGCCGGGGCTATAGCCCGAATTGTGCGTGAACACCAGAAGGCAGTGTTTGCAGTGGCCTACGCGAAGCTGCGCAACAGCCACGACGCTGAGGATGTCATGCAGGACGTGTTCATCGAAGCGTATCGGAACGCCCATAAGCTGAAAGACGCGCAGAAGGCCAAGGCGTGGCTCTATAAGGCGACCGTATACCGTTGCGTGGACCATATTCGCAAGGCTTCCCGGCGCGAGAAACGCGAAGTCGTGTTCATCGAGTCGGTTTTGACAAACCCGTCGCCGAACCCGCAAGCCGAGTCTGAAAGATATGCGGAGGTCGTCAAGGCCGTTGAAACGCTTCCCGAGGAAGTGCGCATAATTGTCATGCTCAAGCATTTCGCGCGACTTTCATATGACGACATCTCGAAAATGACCGGCCTCTCAAAAACCAAGATTGACGGCCGCCTGCGAGCCGGCAAGAAGCAGTTGAAGCTGAGGCTCGCCGAAATCATGGCCGAAGGTGGGTGAGTCGGATGCAGACATGTGAAAAACGAGTTTCCCAGATACACCGATTGGTCGAGAATGAGTTAGGCCCGGTCGAGACCTCACAGTTGAACGAGCATTTGACCGGCTGCGCAACCTGCTCCGCGCAGATGACCGAGTTCGTTCAAATAAAAGCCCTCATCGAGGAAAGCCTCTCGGTCGAGCTTGTTCTCCCGCCCGTCGAGGAATTTGCGGACGGCTGCGCGGCGCGGATTAAGCATCGCTATTGGCCGAAGAAAGTCAAGGCGGGATTCTTCAAACGAGCCCTTATCGTTGCGGCAGCCTGTTTGGCGGCGATACTTCTCACAGGCTATCTTTCCGGCCGCATCTATTTCCGAAGGACATTTTCATATCAACTGACCGGCATGGTTGTGCGGTGTTCGGATGGAATCGAAAAGAAAAGTCCTGAAGGTAAATGGGAGAAGCTGCGCGTCGGCGACCGGCTCAGAAAAGAGACCGTGCTGCGAACGCCGGAAAGAGTCGAATCGTTTGTTTCATTCGATGGAATCAAGTTGCTGACTGACGAAGGAGCACGGTTCGAGGTGAAAGGGAAGCGGGCCCTCGCAATTCAATCCGGAGAACTCGTTATTGCTTCGACGGAGAAGAAAGGTCCTCTGATCATCAGGCTCGGAGATGTGTCCTTCAAGAGCGCTGGCGGAGTATTCCGGGTCGCTCGTGCGGAAGGCAAAAGCTCGGTCGGCATTATTGACGGCTCGGCGGAGCTCGAGTTACTGGATGGAAAGCGCCGCGCGCTCAGCGGGAACCAGACAGCCGTCCTTGAGGATGGCGCACACGAGTTCGAATTCGCATCCCTTGACCTTCATAACCCGTTTGCGATGCGCAAGATTTCCGTTATTGACCGAATAAAGCAGCGGTTCGCAAAAGTTATCTCGAAATACGTCCCGAACTACCAATTTGCTCGCCGAGCCAACCTTCGTTTCGGCGGAATGGGCATGTTGAGCGAGTGGACGCGGCCCGAGGCGATGTTCCAGTTCGCATCGTATGGCGGCGGTGCTTCATGGAACTATGTTCAGGCGAATGTCAATGCCATGAACGAGTACTACGAGAGCCTTTTTGTCCCGAGCAACCGCTCAATCGCCATTGGCAGGCAAAGGGGGGTCTTTCTGAACCCCAATTGCGCCGCGAGTTTTCCCGCATGGTCTCATGATGGCTCGATGATAGCCTTTATCGAACATGAGCAGTGGTCGAACATTGCTCGAGTGCGCGTGGCAAGGATTGACGATATGGATAACCCATGGGTTGTCTCTCAGCAATACGAGACCGTCTTGCCGTTCTTCCCCATCGCATGGGCGCCCGACGATCGCCACGTGCTGTTCCTCGTGACCGATGACTATGATCCCGGATGGGGATGGCGGGGGCCCTACAAAATCAAAATAGCGCCGATTGATCCGGCGCAAGGACCGCTTCGCGATTTTAACAGCCCATTTACGGATATTCCGCTGAAGCTGCCAGTGCCAATTGGCAAGACCATCTCGCCCGGCGTCCTAAAGCTTCCGTGGGGCGATGGGATGCTGTGCGCCAACTGGGGCAACCTCGCCTATATCCCTCTCGAACAGGATGGCCAATCGGTCTCGAACGCTCCGGGCGTATTCTTGACCAACTTCAACCCGCGCGAAGTGTTTGTTTTGGGCGGCGGATTCTCCCCCTCCGGAAGTATGATTCATTTCACCGCTTTCGAAAACCTTAACCTTAACCCCTTCAACGCCTATATTCTATATGATGTCGAAGATATACTCGACGGGTTTACTCAGCCGCCCCGCACGATAAACGACCCCAGAATCAAGAAGGTGGCGCCAACCGCGAATCCCCAGTTTGCCAGCGGGTTTTCGTTCGATGAATCACTCGTAATTCTGGACGAAGATGTGAACAATGGCTTCCGTACGGAATTCCCCACAAGTCTTTTCGGGGCCGACTTTGATCTCTTTTATGCCAATGCGCTGCCGGGCCAACCCGGAAAGCCCACTCAAATCCATTTGCCAGGCAACCAGATGTTTTTGACGCTCTCGCCTGAGGGCAACCGTCTCGCTTATTGCAGTGTTGATCAACAAGCGGGTCAATTTGCGCTGAACGTCGTCAGTCTCGAGATCGAGGCCGATATGGACAACGATCTGGGCGGAGTGCTTATCGACAATAGTGGCACCAACCTCATTGTTCCCCCCGGCGCGCTCCAGAGAAACTTCAAGGTCAAGATAAGCACTCCGTTCACCGTGGGAGAAGAGGCCGAGATTCCGGAAGGCGAGAGCCGGTTCTTTTCGATGCGACTGCTCGACGCGGAGGGTCTCGAAAATCCCAAATTCATCGAGCCGATGACGTTGACCATTCGCTATACCGACGACGAAGTCGCCGGATTGGAGGAGGGAATGCTCGAGATTTACTACTACGACGACACCGATCCTGCGCGTCCAAAGTGGGTCCCTCTAGGCGGAACCGTTGACCCGGAACACAACGAGATTACCGTTGAGATTCGGCATTTCTCGAAATTCTCCGTCGGGCCAAAGAACCGAGCAAAACCGGGTGGGGAGACCCAATGAAGAAAAGAAAAGGGTTGAAACCGCAAATTAACCTAGGGCGGCAAACGCAACCAAAAGAAGAAAAAGAAATTTGCCACGAAGACACAAAGGCACAAAGAAAGAGAAGAAACAGCAAGAAGAAGAGGCATAAGCCACGAAGTCACACGAAAAGGCACTAAGAAAGAAGAAAAGAGAATCACGACGAGATTTCGAGAAAGTGACAGTGGGTAGTTCATATAGACACAGATTTGGAAAAAGACGAAGAAGGTATCTTAGAACACGAACTACACGAATTGCACGAATGAACAGCTTCTTTTTTATCATTCCCGCGCAGGCGGGAATCCACTTAAGAATAACGAGGTTTACAGGTAAGCCCTTGAAAATCCGAGAAGATTCCAAGAAACCAACTGCGAGCAATACAGATTACCCCAGATTACCCCAGATAAAAGCAAACAGAAGACAAGAAGTGAACTGTAAACCATAAACCATAAACCATGAACTCTAAACCGTAGACAGTAAACCGTAAACCATGGACCCGTTGAGGAGGGAAAATTATGGTTGCCCGATGGAAAAAGATTCTGTTGCTTGTCATTATCGCGAGCCTCTTCTATATTTGTCTGAACACGCAGAGCATCCTCAGCATCGAGAGCTACTTTCGCATGGAAAACCCGAAACTCGGCCTCACGCCCAAAGTCTGTTACTTCTTGGGCAACGTCTCATATCTGACATTCCGCTACAACCTCGCGATCGATATCATTGACCGTAACCTCAAGGATTTTCCCTATGAGTCCGGCGCTACCAAGGCGAAGTACAGGCGGGCGAACTGCTACGAAAAGCTAGGCGAGTACCACAAAGCCATCGAGCTGTACGAAGATTTCCTGTTCAGTCATCCCAGAGACAAGCGCTGCGGTTCGATTCAGAACCGGATTGCAAAGCTGAGGATCTTGCATAGCAGTACGTAACGCTCATCGAGATGAATTGAAATATGGTTGTTTTCCGTACATTGCCGATGCTAAAATAGTTTTAAGCCGGAAACCACGGGGAGCACGGGGACTCACGGGGAAAGGCTGTTTTTGTTTGGAAAACATTCGATGTGAAGGAGACCAATCGAAGGATTCGAGAAATCGAATGGGCACGGCAGGACTTGCGTTCGTTCTGACGATTATTGTTCCCGGATATTCGGAAGCACGCTTATGGCAAGAATGGCAAACTTGCAGGTGCATTCCAAGAATGAATTGTCCATGGCAGAATTGGAACAGAAGCTTATTGAAGAATGCAAAAAACGCGGACTCGATTTTGGTCTGATATTCGTTGGAACCTTGGGTGGACACACCAGCACGGATACATACGATTATGAGGCGTTTCTTGGGAGGCCGAAGCTTGTCTATAAACTCAACGTCAACGATGGGACGCGTGAGCTTGTTAGAGGAGTTAACATCGTTGGAACTCCCATGAACACAAGGGGAAACGGGAAAGAATGAAAAAGCATCTTTGCGCTCTTTGCGCCTTTGTGGTGAAAAAGACTGCGATTCTCCCCTCGTGAATCCCCGTGTTCAGCTCGGAAGAGCGTCGTGTAGGGAAAGAGTGTGCTTCGAAGTGTAGATCTCGGT
>CAYVDS010000263.1:0-5039 GCA_964450145.1 uncultured bacterium | reverse complement strand
ACTTCATGTCCCAAACGGCTGCATTCTCCGGCAATCCATTCCGTATGGGTTTCATGAGGAATTATGGCGCAGGTAAACCGGGCATCTATATCAAGGGAAAAGGCGGGTTCCGTCATTCCGATACGGTTCTGATTACCGAGAAAGGCAACTTGAACTTGACCCCAGCTCCCGATAAGTTGGAGGATTTGGTTATCCCTGCGTAAACGAATGAGGAAGCACATATGAATCTTAAGCAGCGGTTGGCCGAGAAAGCTCTCGAACTTGGCTTTGATGACATTGGTTTCACAACGGCAGAGCCGTTGGATTTGTATATTCAGGAGATCGGCTCCCGTCCGCCCGAGATGTACGATTGGATTTCAGATATCGAGGGCGTGGACCTCAAACAGGGAGCGGGCCTCTCACAAAACCATCCCTGGGCGCGCTCTCTCATGGTGGTGATCCTCAACTATCACCGGCGCAAGTTCCCGTCTCGGCTGACCGGCAAGATCGGACGTGTATATCTGGCGGATGACCGGCAGGAGCGGAAAGACTGGTTCCTGAGCGCCATGAGTTTCATGAGTTTTCTGGGAGATGAAGGACTTCGCTTCCATTTCGGCGAGGAGATTCCCGCCCGCATGTCAGCGGCCCGGGCGGGCGTTGTGACCTATGGAAAGAATTGTTTCGCCTACGCCCGGAAAACTATGCTCGGCGCTTCATGGCTCATCAGTATTCCGGTGCTTCTGGACGCCGAGATTGAACCCGACGCGCCTTCGATAGAACTCGGCTGTCCCTCATGGTGCAAGAACGCATGCATCGCAGCCTGTCCCACCGGCGCGCTCTACGCTCCCAAGAAAATGAACCCGCGAAAATGCATCGCGTTCAATAGCTATTACGGGAATGGTATGACTCCACTCGAGCTCAGAGAACCCATGGGTATTTGGGTGTACGGCTGCGACCGCTGCCAAGAGGTCTGCCCGCGCAATCAGGCGTGGATGCATCAGGACCTTCCCGAAAATCCGTCTCTGGAAGAACGCGCCGATGATTTCCGGCTCGATACTTTGCTCACAATGACAGACGACCACTATGTCAACAAGGTCTGGCCGCTTGCGTTCTACATTCCAAAGGAGAACATCGCGAAGTGGAAGATGAACGCCGCGCGGGCAATCGGCAATCAGGGCGACCGGAGCTACATTGCGCTTCTAGCCAAAGTTCTCAATGAAACTCCGGATGAGACAGTACGCGGCATGTGCGCCTGGGCGCTCGGCAGGCTCGGCGGAACTCAAGCTAAAGCAGCTCTCGAATCGCGCCTGCCGCGTGAGGACGGAATGGTTAAACAGGAAATCAGCCTCGCGCTTGAAAAACTCTGACCACGAATGACACAGCTTCAAACCAATAACTTGAACCGAAAGGGCCGGCTCATCAGTCGATTCTCTCGAACCCTTAGTCTCCTGGCAGTTGCCGCGATTTTACTCACTGCCGTTCCACGGAACGCGGATGCCTATATCGGTCCGGGCGCCGGCTTTGCATTTCTCACGTCGTTCTTCGTGCTTTTTCTCACGTTTCTGATGGCTTTTGTCTCAATCGCACTATGGCCGATACGATATCTTCTCAGCGGGGTACGGAAGAAGAAGGCATATGGCCGCAGCCGGGCGAAGAGAGTGGTCGTCATGGGGCTGGACGGCCTCGATCCCAATCTGGTCGAGAAGCTGATTGCGGAAGGGAAATTGCCCAACTTTGCCAGGCTCAAAGAGAACGGAACATACACGAGGCTCAATACAACCTGTCCGGCAATTTCGCCCGTCGCATGGTCCTCGTTCATGACGGGCGCCAATCCGGGCCGTCACAACATTTACGATTTCCTCACGCGCGACAAGAAGACGTATCTCCCGGACCTTTCCTCGGCCCGCATCGGGAAGGCGCGCCGAACCCTGCCCCTCGGCAAGTACGCAATTCCCCTCGGGAAACCTGAAGTAAGACTCCTTCGCAAGAGCAAACCTTTCTGGAACATCCTAGGCGAACACGGAATATTCTCGACAGTACTCAGGGTTCCAATCACATTTCCTCCGGAAAAGTTCAGGGGCATGATGCTCTCGGCCATGTGCGTGCCCGACCTCAGAGGGACGCAAGGAAGCTTTACGCACTACACGACACGCGAACTCAACGGCCGCAAATACACAGGCGGATTCGAAATCAAAGTGGAACGCTGCGGCGAGAAGGTTTGCTCATTTATCACCGGTCCCGAGAACACCCTCCTCAGGGAGCCTTCGGAGATGCGAATCGACTTCGAGGTTGCCCCCGGTAAAGACGAAGCCGAACTCTCGCTCGACGGCCAGAAAGTGAAATTGCGAAGAGGCGAATACTCCGACTGGGTTCGCCTTGCATTCAAACCCGCTCCCGGCGTCAAAGTCTACGGCATCTGTCGGTTCCTGCTCAAAGAAACCGAGCCCGATTTCGAGCTCTATATGACCCCCATTAACATCGACCCGTCCAAACCCGCTTTGCCCATTTCGCATCCATTCATTTACTCGATATACCTCTCGAAACTGCTTGACCGATATGCGACGCTCGGCCTTGCCGAGGACACGTGGGCCATCAATGAACGCATCATCGAGGAGCGCGCATTCGAAACGCAGTGCTACCTGATTCACCAAGAGCGCGAGAAAATGTTCTTCAACGCTTTGGACAAAACTCGGCGCGGCCTCTGCGTTTGTGTGTTCGACATCACCGACCGCATCCAGCATCTGTTCTGGCGATACTTCGAGCAAGACCATCCCGCCAACCGGGACAAAGACACAGAAAACTTCAAGGGAGCGATCGAAAAACTTTACATGGAAATGGACAAACTTGTGGCGAGAGCCCTCGAAAAAATGAGCGACGAGGATGTCCTCGTCATAATGTCCGATCATGGATTCAACTCATTCCGCAGGGGTGTCAACCTCAACTCGTGGCTCTACCTCAACGGATATCTCCGACTTAAAGACGGCGAGAAGGGCGGTGAATGGTTCAAAGGTGTTGATTGGCCCAACACTAAGGCGTTCGCAGTAGGACTCGGTGGCGTTTATCTCAACATCAAGGGACGCGAGGCCCACGGTGCAGTAGAGCCCGGCGACGAGGCGGAGCGACTGAAGAGCGAGTTGATCAGCAAACTAACCGGCCTGAGAGACGAACAAGCGCGGGAAATAGGAATCCGCACGGTATACGATAGTGCGCACACTTACACAGGACCCTACAAGCAGAATGCGCCCGATCTGATTGTGGGATTCAATGCGGGCTACAGAGCTTCATGGGATTCTGCCATTGGGGCAGTCACCGAGACCGTGTTTGACGACAACACGAAGAGTTGGAGCGGAGACCATTGCATCGACCCCGCGCTCGTTCCGGGCGTGCTGTTCTCGAACTGGAAACTGCGTCCCAGCGACGCGCACATTATGGATATCGCTCCGACAATTCTTGAAATTTTCGGGGTTCAGCCGCCTGCGCATATGGACGGAAAGTCGCTTCTCACAAAGGCGGCTGAAACGCAACCTGCGGAAAAGTCGTAATGCATGGAATTCATAATCTTCTGAAACGGTTTAAGCTTAAGCCATTCGGCAAGGCAGGGATATCGCTCCTGGCCGCACTCGCATTGTCGATCATGGTGGGCGCATCACTATGCTCGTGCGGCGCCGGGAACGCTGAGCCGTCCAGGAGAGTTATCGTCCTTGGCATTGATGGAATGGACCCGATTATTCTCGACCGACTGATGAAAGACGGCAAGATGCCGAATTTCTCAGACCTCGCTCAGAGAGGCTCGTACACCCGGCTGGGAACAAGCATACCGCCGCAAAGTCCGGTCGCATGGTCGGATTTCATAACGGGCATGGACCCCGGCGGCCATTCCATTTTCGACTTCATTCATCGCGAGCCCGGCGCTTATCTGCCCTATCTCTCGACCAGCCAAACCGTGGCCCCGAAACGCAGCCTTTCCCTCACTGACTGGGTGATTCCGCTTTCGAGCGGGTCAACGGACCTCCTGCGCAAGGGCAGCGCTTTCTGGCAGATTCTGGAGGCACGCGGCATTCCCACAACCATTATAAAGATACCCGCGAATTTCCCCCCGGCCGAGTCTAGTGGCCGCTCGCTCGCGGGAATGGGCACGCCAGATCTCCGCGGGACATACGGGACTTTCTCGTATTACACGGACAATCCCGAGAAATTCGAGGACGAAGATGTCTCCGGCGGCGAAATCTATCGCGTGGACGTCCGCGACAACGTCGTCAGGAGCAAGCTCATCGGCCCGGCTAACACTTTCCGGAAAGACCAGCGGAAGATAAGCGTAGACTTCGAGGTTTACGTTGACCCCGTGAATCCAGTGGCGAAAGTGGTCGTCCAAGGCAATGAGATATTGCTCAACGTAGGGGAATGGAGCGAGTGGGTGCACGTAAAGTTCACCGCTGTTCCGTTCTTGCAGAGCGTGAGCGGCATTTGCAGGTTCTACTTGAAAGAAGTTCGGCCAACATTTGCGCTGTATGTGACGCCAATCAACATCGACCCACTTGACCCCGCTCTGTCAATATCGACCCCCGAAAACTATTCGGCCGAGTTGGCGGAAGAGGTGGGTTGTTTCTACACGCAAGGCATGCCAGCGGACACGAAAGCGTTTTCAGTGGATGCGCTCGGGGTGAACGATTACCTATCGCAAGCGCGAAACGTGCTCAGCGAGAGCCGCGCAATGTATGATCATGTGTTCGATAACTTTGATTCCGGCCTCCTATTCTTTTATTTTTCAAGCCTCGATCAGAACTCGCATATGTGTTGGTTCCTGATTGATCCGAAACATCCTCTGTATGACGCAAAGCTCGCAAAAGAACACGGGCATTTTCTCGATGATCTCTACATCGAAATGGACAATGTCCTCGGGAAAGCGCTCCGAAAAGTCGATGCCAACACTACCATTATAGTAATGTCCGACCACGGATTCGCCCCCTTCTATCGGTCGTTCGGCCTCAACACATGGCTCAAGGATAACGGATACATTACTCTCACCGACGACAGCGAGGGCGAGTTATTTTCAAACGTTG
>CAYVDS010000262.1:0-5050 GCA_964450145.1 uncultured bacterium | reverse complement strand
ATGGCGGGTTTTAAACCGCCCCTCCCTGGCTGGGTTTGAAGTGACCGGTGACAGCAATGGAGTAGTACGGATGAACACGGATTCAGGAGAAGAAAAGAAGATCGCGACAACAATGCACGGTTTCGAACATGAGTAGCTGGTACTGAGGGTATCGCCTGATGCGTCTTTCCTCTGCGTCCCTCCAGCGACCTCTGCGGTTTAGCTTTTCTTTTGGGTGTCTACAAACTGGTGGTAGCGGTGGAGGGACTCGAACCCCCGACACAAGGATTATGATTCCTCTGCTCTACCAGCTGAGCTACACCGCCAATCGTAGATGAATTATATCAATGAATGGAGCCCATTGTCAATGATGGACAAAGTCGAGAAGAGTTCATCGCAAAGGCACCAAGTCAAGCAAAAGACCCTGCCCTCGGCAAGACCCCTTTTTCAAAATGACCGTAGGGCCGGTTTGCAAACCGTCCCCGCAGAAAAAACATAACGGGGTCCACGATTTAGAAATTGACTTAGGACATATCTTACTCAGCGTTGAGCGGAAATCGGGGACACGATGTCTCATCATGTCCCCGATTTTCAGTAAGGAACCAATCTTCTCAGTCTTACTTGCTGAACGTAACCGTGTCGCTGCTAATGACGGCGTTGCTCCCATCCAGTGCCTCGACCTTAACCAAATAGTTTCCCACTGGCATCGCCTGCGACGGCGGAACTG
This sequence comes from uncultured bacterium, assembly GCA_964450145.1. GTDB lineage: Bacteria > Abyssobacteria > SURF-5 > SURF-5 > SURF-5 > JACRIR01. The sequence continues at coordinate 4,344 of CAYVDS010000262.1, read as the reverse complement.
TATAGTAGGGAACCGACGTCATGATTATCTTGTTTCCTCCACCGGGTATCGTTGCGGTAATCCTGTAGTTCACGGCGCCGGCGACCTTGCTCCACAGGAGCGATACAACTGACCCAGAGGGGAACTTCACGCCCGCAGGCGGAGTGAGTATTTGCAGCACGCTCGTAGATGGCACCGGCTCCGCAAGAAGCTCAGAGCTATCGGCGCGGCCGTAGCCATGGAAAGCATCCCATCCAGCGGCGGCTCTATCAATGACGCCAGCCTGCAGCATAGCTCTGACCTGCCAGTTGGCAATATTGGCGTTTGCCGAGTAAAGGAGCGCCGCAAGGCCGGCCACATGCGGAGTCGCCATTGATGTTCCGGACCATCCGTCCTCATACACGCCGGGGGGAACGGTGGAGAGAATATTGACGCCCGGGGCGCTTATCTCGAGGAATATGTTGTGTGTCGAAAACATAGCGATCACATCATTGCTGTCGGTCGCTCCGACCGACATGGTAAACACGTAGGCGGCCGGATAGCTGATAGGATTCCCCGAGTCACCCTCATTGCCCGCCGCAGCAGCGATGAATACGTTATTGTCCCATGCATATTTCAGGGCATTGTATTCAGTCGCGCTCTTCGCGGTTCCGCCAAGGCTCATATTGATTACGCTCGCGCCGTTGTCGGCTGCGTAAATGACGCCGTCAGAAATATCACTCGAGTAGCCCGCGCCGAGGATTCCGCCTAGCACGCGAACAGCCATTATTTTCACGCCCGGCGCTTCGCCCGATATGCCTATGCCGTTGTCCTGTTCAGCGGCGATAGTACCCGACACGTGTGTCCCATGGCCCACATACGTGTCGTCAGGAATGGGGTCTTCCGCGCCTTGTCCCGGAAGGGGGCCGTCTCCGGCAAAGTCGTATCCGTTGTAGTCGTCGTCGTAGCCGTTAAGATCATCGTCATCACCGTTTCCGGGAATCTCGCCCGGGTTCTGCCAGAGCTGGTTCACGAGGTCGGGATGGTCCAAATCAACCCCGGTATCGAGCACCGCTACAATTATGGTTGGATCGCCCAATTCGACATCCCAAAACAATGGCAGTCCAATCTTCGTCATATCCCACTGCTGCGAGAAAAGCGGGTCGCTTGGCGTGTATGTGGCATAACGGATATAGTCGGGCTCGGCAAACTCGACACGGCGGTCAGCGGCAATCCGCTTGACCACGTCCGGAACTTTTTGCCCGTCAGAAATCGCGAAGCGAAACACGTCAATGCGAGGTATCTGTTTGTCGACAAGGAGACGGTGAGAAGTTGCAAAATTCTTGAGTTCATTCCCCGACGGCAGGCTCTTGAATTTCACTAAGACTTTACCCGGAGCATATAAATCGCTTGAGTCAGCGGCTTGAGCAGCGATGGGCAACATGAGGAAAATCGCAAGGACTGTGATGCTCACCTTTCGTAGCAAGCTCTTCATTATCTTCGTTCTCCTTCCCCAGAAAACCTGATAGGCCGTAACCACACCATTATCACTCACTTCTGTATTTGGCTCAACTGGGATTGTAGACAAATGCGGCACAACAAAGCAAGAACGTCAATAGTCTGGCAGCTTTTTCCTCCCTCCCTCTTCCGCTTTGAATCCCGGCGTCATTGATGACGAATCTGCGTTCAGTTGCGCTTAACCAATGGGAAATTGAAAAGAAACCTAACAAATTATACACTATGAATCCACATTTTGCAAGAGCTTTGCTCCTCGGTTACACGTCCTTGACACTCACCTACCCCTGTGGTAGAATCGGGCATAAATTGCGCAGGCGTCATGATGTGTGTGCGAAGTAAGTCGTTTCAAGCGTTGAGGATACCGTGGAGATACAAATACAGAGGCAATCGTCTCGCTGCACGGCATGCGGCGTGCCTTTTTCACACGAGCAAAAACATTATTCTTTATTGAAAATAGAAAGCCCGAATTTCCTGAGGGAAGACTACTGCGAGGCATGCTGGGAAAAACGCTCGCAATTTCCCTCGACCGGCGAGGTATACTCTCGCTGGGAGACTAAGTATCGAGACCCCGCGGTGGCAAAAGCGACCCCTGAAGAGCAATTCAGACCGCTGCTTGATCTTTGTTACGAGTCGATAGCGCAAGGGGGAGCAGACGCCGAAGCGATGGCCTATATGAGCTCGCTGGTTTTACGGCGACAGAAGGTGTTCAAATTCATTCGCGAAGAACAAGAGGATTCGAGCACGAAGAAGGTGCTTGTATTTGCTGACAAGTATAACGACACGCAGATAAGGATTGTCGACCCGCAGCTCACCGAATCGCAACTGGAGAGCACCCGCCGAATGCTGCAGGAACGGCTGGGTCAGCCGAAGGGGAACGGAAATGAGCGGTAAGAGCACGCTTCCGGACAAGCCGTATGTCTTTGCGTTCAACTCGGGCCGATTGGTCATGGTCGTGTGCGCCATCATCGTATTGATGGCGCTCAGCGTAATGCTGGGAATACGCATCGAGAAATACCAGCGCCCTTACGAAGCTCTCGCGCGCGAGGGCGCACCCCCTGCTCCTGCGCCCGCATCCGCCGAACCAACGCAAGCGTTGCCGGAAACAGATACATCGGCGGTTCCCCTGCCGGCGGCGACTGCAACGCCGACGGCAGCACCCGAGCCTGCACCGTCACTTGCCCCACCTGCCCCTGCTCCTGCGCCCGTGACCCCGACAGAAAAAGCGCCTGCGCCTGCCCCGCAGCCGAAGACGTCCGCCCCCACTCCTGAGAAACCGAAGCCGGCAGTCACTGCTCCAGCGCCTGCGCCTAAACCACAGCCGAAGCCGGCTGCGACTTCGGCGGCAAAGACCGATCCGAGCAAACCCGCGCCGGCCCCGGTAAAAAAAGAACCGGCTAAGACACAATACGCTATACAGGTATCTGCTTCAAAGGACAAGGCAATGGCGTCGGCGGAAGTGGAGACCCTCAAGCAGAAGGGATTTCCCGCGTATACAGAAGAGACAACCATGGCCGACAAGAGCAAGCTGTATCGTGTGAAAGTCGGGCCGTACCCGAGCGAAGCTGAAGCAAACAAGGTGAAAAGCCAACTAGTCAAGGATTCGCGCTTCGCAGGCGCCTATGTGCGTCCAGTCGGCGGCCGGTAGGCGGAAGTCTTTGAGCGCCACGTCGACTCCCTCCCTATCATTCTGAGCATTCAACTTAATTCGGGGACATGATGCCTCATCGTGTCCCAGAATTAAGGAAGACAATGGCCTAGCCATTTCAAATATCCGCAGATTGCGCGGCTCTGCATGGCCGCAACCAAACACCGTCACTCAAAGGCACAAAGAAGAAGAAGCAGAAGCATTTTCAACCGCAGATGAACGCAAATGAACGCGGATAAGAAACCGACCTTTCAACCACGGAGGGCACGGGGAAAAGGCGAAAAAGGGGGAACCGAGAACAGAGAAATCTAGGCAAAGCAACGCCATTTGAACCGCAGATGAACGCCGATATGTAGGGGCGCAGCATGCCGCGCCTTTTTGAAATCGCTGTGTAGGTGCGGATTTATTCGCATGATTATTACGTCGCAGCATGACCGCGACCAAAAACCGAAGAAACCCTTGGAACACGAATTACGCGAATTACGAATGCAGCTTCCTCAGCGTCATTCCAGCGCAGAAAGAAAAAGAAGAAGCCTTGGAACACGAATTACGCAAATCACACGAACAAACAGCCTCTTTCTTATCATTCCCGCGGAGGCGGGAATCCATGATCTTGGACATGGACCTTTGACTTTGGACTCATGATGGGGTTCATTGTATAATATGTCGAACGCCGTGTAGGTCGTTGCTAAATACTCCGCCTTGCCGCGAAACATGGCGCGCGAAACGTTCGCATGTTCGGCTCGGTTGCGCGCGACGAAGCCGGCGATGAGAGCGATATTGATTTCCTCGTCGAGATGGACCAAGGACGCAGCCTGCTTGATGTGGGCGCTTTTCTATTGGATTTGAAAGAATTATTGGGCCGGGATGTTGATATCGTTACTGAGAATGGCATCTACTGACTTCTTCGCCGCAGGATTCTGAAGGAGGCCGTGCCACTGTGAGGAAAGACCCGCGCGTCTATCTCGCCCAAATCCTCGACTGTGCCCAGAGAATTGCCAATTACACGTTCTCCCTCCGCTTGACCAACTCGATCGCGAACTTGCCGGCGAAGATTGATCTGGTTCGGCCCGAAAAGAACCGGTCAGAGATTCTCCTTTTTCTGTCAAATACAACTCTAACTAGTCAAGCATGTTTCTGTGGAGATTCAAGGGCGGCGAGTTCGGTAAAGGGTAGATTGCGCTGCAGAACCCCTCTTTTTGTGCGTTGTGTGTAATCCGCGG
>CAYVDS010000261.1:0-5062 GCA_964450145.1 uncultured bacterium | reverse complement strand
CTACATGCGACTAGATTGGTTTAAATATATAACCGGTTACTAGATTTGTCAAATTGTGAGCAGAGCGGGTGTTAAAACAACCCGCCTCAGAAGGTGAAAATCGGCTGAAGACCGATTGAGCAGCGATTCGGTCAGTCGAATTTGCAAAAGTGGATTCTCTCGCAACCGTCTTTTGTGATATACTGAACGCGGAGACAATGAAACCACTGTCTCTGTTTTGAGCATATCTTGTCTTTGTCTCGTGAGTGTGGCTGGAACCGTCTGTTTGGTGATCGCCAAGTAGGCACGTTTGGCTCGCTCAGGTGACGAAGATCGCAACCGGATCATGGGCGATCCTCGGCACTTGTCAATTCCCGCGTCGGCGTGAGGCAGGTGCTTTTTGTTTGCAAGAACTGCCGCTGGCCGAGAGGGCGAGGTGCGGCAGTTTTTGTTTTTTTGGAGGACGTGCGAACGGCATTTTCGCAGTATGGGTTTACAATGTTCGCAGGAGAGCATAACGGCAATCGAAATATTTTGGACGCGGATGCACGCGGAAGACGCGGATAAGAAATGCATAGGAGAGAACGATGCCAAGAAAAAGGAAAAACACAGAAACCACGGCTTTGGACAAGGCAACACGGCTTGACAAAATTCAGCACTTGTTATTTCGCAACCGCCGCGGGTTGACAGCGCAAGAACTGAAAGCAATGTGCGGTGTGACCGTGCGGCAGATCCAGAAAGACATCGCATCGCTGCACAAAGCGGGTGTGCCGATTTATGACGCTGCTGACGACAAGGGCATTCCGCGCTATGCGATTCTGGCTGGGTACTTTTTGCCGCCGATTCACTTCAACTTGAATGAGGCGACCGCGCTATACGTTGCCGCTCGATTGTTGGCACGCTACAGCGACGAAAACAATCCGCTGATCATGCACGCGCTGGCGAAATTGGCGGGCGCGATGCCGGAGCCAATCGCGGCACACGTTCACAACGTCGTCCGTTCGCTCACCTACAAGCCCAAGAATCCAACCTTCGCCAGCGTGTTCGAGACTATCACGCGCGGTTGGGCAGAACACAAAAAGGTTCGTATCTGGCATCAGGCGAGCGACAGTGAGAACGTCCACGATTATATCCTCTCCCCGTATTTCGTCGAGCCAGCCAGCGCGGGCTACTCCACGTATGTGATCGGCTATTCAACGTTCTTCGACAACATTCACACGTTCAAGATCGAGCGCATCTGTCAAGCGCAGTTGTTGGATGAACCATTCAAACTACCCGAAGGATTCGACGGCACAGAACTGCTCAAAGACGCGTGGGGGGTGATGTTTGGCAAGGAATTGGTGGAGGTGCGCTTGCGCTTTGCGCCGATTGCGACACGGCGGATCAAAGAATCGGTCTGGCATCCGTCGCAAAGGATCGAGGACTGCGACGATGGTGGTTGCGTGATGACGCTCAAAATCAATCACACCCTGGAAATCGAGCATTGGCTGCTGGGGTGGGGTGATCGCGTGGAAGTGCTTGCGCCGCCCGCATTGCGCGCGAGGGTGGCGGAGGAAGCGCGGAGGATGGCGAGGGTGTATGAGGTCGCCCAAGATGATTGATCCGATGTCATCGCGCGTATGCATAGTCTGAGTAAGAACGACCACGGAGGGAACGATGAAACAACGCAAGCGGAACCCGGCGACCCTGATCGCCACGCTCGGCAGCGAGATGGAGAACTCCAAATCCGGTTTACTGGGAGGAAAAGAATGCTTGATTTCACCATCATTATGAACGGCGACATGAATCAGGTCGAGCTCGAGCCATTCAGCGAAATGCCTGATTTGCGACTGATGCTATTGCCGAGTGCGCGAATTGGCCGGGACGACAACAATGTTCATCTGGTGCCGGCTGCCATTCATAACTTTTTCAATGCCATGTTGTTCAGCCAATGGCTCGCCACCGCAAACTCCTTGTCTGTGGAGGATGCCTTTTCCGTGTTTTTGATCCACGACATGTTCAAGCCTTTGTTGCACTTTGTGCCCAAACCGAACAATCCGTCAAAGCGCGACTGGTGGCATGCAGAGAATGATAGATTTTTCAAGCCAATCGAATCCAAACTTCAACACGCGGGAGTATTCTCGGATTTTCTCAAAGCTTTTGATATTGCCAACCATCATATGCAGCCCAAGCAACATGGTATCCAATGGAAGGAGACCAATTGGCATGAGCAGAATATGGACTTCAAGGGAGATGTCGAGACTGTTGGTATGAGCATAGCACTTGAACCCGCGCTTTCCAACGTCTTTGGCTTGGAATATGTCAAAAGTCTATTCGTTGAAGCGTACACAGAAGCGTTGAGGAATGAGTACCCCAGCGTCTTTGCCAAGTTAGGCGAGATAACCTATCGCTACGAATTTGCTGATACGCAACCACTCAGTCGAGACCCCAAAAAGATCGAAGCGGATATTACCTTGCTATCTCAGCATAGCAACGTAACGCTCAAGGATAAGCGACTGCTCATCGAATCTTTCATCGGTGCTTATTCGCCAGTTGCTCCCGACCAGCATTCGCGTGTGCGGTTGCCTTCCTGGTTATTGTTAGTTCTCCACCAAGATCCAACCTCGATCATTTTTCCTATCCCAGTCACTGCGACTGGAACGACGAATCAGTCTTTTGTTGACAGGGTTAGAGCAGTTTTCAAAACTAAACTCGAAAGCGTTTTCCCTTCCAACCTAGCAAAAGCGAAAGCAGCTAAATCATGGTCGAAAAAACGGGAGACAGTATTGAAAGGTATTGATCAGCACACGTTCCGAATATTGAATGGGTCATTCGAGACGGTTCAAGGTGCGCGAAAACCTCTAGGAAGTGAGAGGTGTACACTTTGTGGATCAACTATTCACAATGATTTTGTTTGTTCTCCAGTCAAGGACTTGGGGTTCGGTGAAGGCAACTACACTGATTGGCATAATCATGGCGATTTGGATCACTGTTGTGCTTTGTGCGCTGTGTCCAACTTCGAGATTCCACCCGCGTTTGTTCAGGCAAGGAAACTTGTTGGACAACGCCAGTTAGTTTATCTTGCTACCTCCACGCCAGGAATTGTCAGAACAAAAAATCATTTGGAAAGAGTGCAGCAACAGACCGATGTCTTGCCGTTCTTCACAGCAGCACCAATCAATCCAATCCTTATGCCCAGTTCACTGGAATCGTTAGTGACACTGAATGTCGTAGCCGCGCTTTTCTTGGAGTCGGTAAAGAGACTCGCAGGACATAGAGGGCTACGAGGCAAGGGCAAGAAACAGAAAGTTGATACGCGACTATTATGGCTCGAAGAATCAGCGCAAATCAGCCCGTTTACGTTTATCGGTAAAATCGGTAGGGATGCTAGTGAGATAACTGCATCTTTTAACCTACTAAAACGATTATTGCCTCTCTTGTCACGCTCAATCTGGCTGCTTGACCCAATCATCTCGGCTGAGATTGAGGTGCCATTCCGGGCGCTGATTAGTTTGGCAGGCGTGAAGAACGAAAAACACTTTGAACTCAAGTTCAAGCCAATGGTGGTGAGTAATTTGAGCGGCAACTTGCCCGTTATCCGCAACGGTTTTCATTTCGTGGACAAGGAGACGCTGGAGGCGATGGAAGAAATTCAATCCTTGACGCGCAAGTTTCGCCCAACGGATCCAATTGCGAAAAAACGGTGGAAGGATAGTTGGATTGTCACCGCCGTTAGAGTGGGCGACGAAGAGTTTTTGCAATTGATGACAGGACTGGGTGGCTTTAGCGTCGAACGAATTAACAAGGCTCTTGAAGAACTCTCACACGGAGGTGAACCTTATGCGTATTTGAAGCAACTACGTGATCAAATGAGTCGGTACCCAATTATTCTTGAACAATGGAGTAAATGAGATGACAAACGATGAGTTCGAAGCCCTGTGGTTTCTTTTCCACGTTTCCAAACGCGACCTTGGGGAGATGGCTCGAAAGGGCGCGAGCAAAACATCCACCCTGACTCACTTCAACACGGCTATTCACAGTGCGCTTCACCGGTCGAATGACACGGATACTTTTCTCCGTTCCATGGAAAAGACTGTCCGTTTGAATTTCGACAAGTTCGACGAGTATCCGCACGACTATCCCGCGCAAGAGGCGTTCGACAAACTATTCAAAGAACTCAAGAAGCACAGTCTCTTGTACTACATGCCACGATTAGTTGAGCGTGCGAAACAAGAAAAGGCAATTGATGAACCAGAAACAGAAAACAATTCACCAGAGGAGGCAACACAATGAACGCGCAAGAATCCAAACCAGAACGGTTGCTGATCAATGCTTATGGCGAAGGGGAATCGCTTACGCCTCTTGTTCACTCGGAAGAAGTGATGAGCAATCGCGCTTTTGCGCGGCGAATGAGCATTCGCTCAGGCGACACAATTGTGTCTCTGCCTGTGCTTTCCGGAAACAGTTTCCGTGGCATGTGGCGCGCTCTGGCGGCGATGCACCCCATGCAAACGCTGAGAGTCCAACAGGTATCACAAGACCTTTTTGGCATTCTGTTTGGGGGCGGCAGTCTGAGCAACAAGTCGGTGACGAAGGAATTTCGAGAAAAAATCTACGGCACCTTCCCTTCTCTCCGCTTGTTCGGGTTCTCCATCGGCAATGTGATGTACCCTTCCAAAATCGGCGTGGACTTTGGCATTCCAATTGTCGCGGAAACGCAAGGATATGCCCAAGCCGTATATCCCAAACTCAAGGCAACCCAGAGCCAACTCGCCGCGAACGACATTACCAACATGACAATGATGACCCTCAAGAAGGATGAGGACAAGGCGCTGGTCGCTGGTTTTGATTTGTCGGAGACTCCTTTCCCGATGGAGAAAACGTCAAGCAAAAGGAAAGAGGAAGAGAAAGAAGAAGAAAAACGCGGCAAGAGCCAGATGATCTACCACGTCGAATATATCGTTCCCAACACGCATTTCGTTCACGGATTCCGCAGTCTGTATCCGTTGCATCCATTAGAGTTGGGTGCATTGCTTCAAGTCATCACGCTGGCGGGTAATCGCGCGTTAGGTGGGATGGCGGGACGCGGACTTGGCAAGATGGA
>CAYVDS010000260.1:1677-5171 GCA_964450145.1 uncultured bacterium | reverse complement strand
GGTAGTAAGTTTTATAGTAACTTCTTTGAAGTTTCTGTAGGATTTATTGTTCGGACACCTCTTCCGCCATCCCAGATACCATCCAACAAGAGGAAGCAGGTATTGGTTTTCCCGCTGCCAGTGACGCCGACTATCAGCCCATGTTTGGTGAAATCTCGAAGCGGAACATGAAGGGCGTTCCCCGTATCTGTTCCTCTATCGAAAATGTGTCCCACCATGATGGACTTCGAGTTTTGGAGAGGAGAGAGGTTAGTTTCAACGCCGAATCGAGCGTAGTCAACCACTTCATAGCCTGGATATTCTTCATAGGGGGGACGGGCAAGGAGAGCAACCTCCATACTGTTGAGCGGTTCCAAGGGAGGGTTTTGGTGTACATCATAGCTGCAGGGACAAGCCCTTATGGGTTCTGGTACCGACTTCTCCCCAGAAAAAGCGCTGTGTAAGAGTCCCTGCGCACGTCCCAGCGATGAAGCATTATCGGTCAAAAGCATGACATGAGAGGCCCACATCCCGGAGGTTCTGCCTTGTTCCCATCGTTTGAGTTTCGCCTCCAAGAGTTCGACATAGCGCTGGGCAATTCGATTTTGCTCGTCAGTCGGGCTGGCTTTGAGGAGATAGGTCGCGTGGACATTCCGAATCTGTTTTGCTATCTCGTTTAGGGACCTGGATATCTCCGCTGTAGGAATAGGCTCCGCATATACGGCGTATACCCAATCGGACCCATAGAGTCCCCGGCAGGCTTTTTCGATTCCATCCCCTATCGTTTCTTGCTTCGAATCTGTCTTTGGACTCGGCGTGCCAGTGAGGACAAGAGCGTGCTTGAGCTGATTAAAGCAGGTTTTGTCCGTGGAGAGAGCGGTTGCACTACCGCGTTTAAAAGCAGGGGAATCTTTGAAACGGATGTCCGGGAATGCTCCGCTTAGACTTGAATGTAATGCAGCTCTATCCACGGTTGTTCGGGAAGCTCCGAACCAACACTCTATCGCTTGAGGTGTTCCTTTCAGGAGAAATATCCAGGGGCATGATTGTCCGTAGAAGCCGGCAATAAAGTCTTCGGTGCTCTGGGTCAGGAGCGTCAAATCTTTGCTTTCACCCTGTTTCCAGAAGCGAGAAAGGCGATGAATGCGAACGAACGTCATGTTGTCAACAACGGGCCCAAGTTGAGGAAAAGGGAAACGGGCAGTTTCTAGATTGCCTCGCGTTACCTCAAAGATTTGACTAAGCAGTTCAGCGTCTCTGTTCATCTCCGTTTCACCCTAATTTCGGCGCGTGTGCGCTTGTTCAAGCCACGTCGAAGCATGAGCGTTCCCCTCCGATCAAACCCTTCTACCTCGACTTCGTCACCGACACTTATATTCCCTGCAAACAGTTCACCTCGGATGCGCACCAGATGTTCCTGACTAGAATCGTCCATCAGCCTGATGTCACGAACAGGAACTTGTTCCTTGGGTCCGAATAGCTTACCCGTCAGAAAGAATCCAATAATCTGGCTGGCAAGCCCGGAGAAGAACCTTGACGAGCCTATACCAAGAATTGAGAAGGTTATGCCGATAATCAGACCGGCGATAATCACGCCAAGAATAACAGGCAAGAGTAGAATTCCCATAGCAAGCTTTAAAAGAATATGAAGCCAGTCAGTTTCTGGCTTTGCCATGTAAGGTGGTTCAACAGCAATGACGGTGCCGGTCAACTTGCGCCAACCAAAGAAGCCAAAGAAATCGAAGCGCTGCTTTTCTGTAAATTCGTTAGTTGTCGGCGATGAAAATGGAGGTAGTGTCTCTTGGTTGCTTGGTTCTCTACCACCCGTTCCTGTTGACCTCGGGAAAGGAGAGGGCGGAACGACTGTCTCGCTTGCAGTTGATTCACGTCGATTGGCCGGCGACCTTTTTTGCCCCCTTGTCTCTCCCGTAGTAGTGGCGTTTGAAAACTCAAACCCACAAGCAGGACAAAACTGTGAATTTACACTTTGACGCAAACCGCAGCGTGGACATGCTGTCAACGGCGCCTGTTGTGATTCTCTCTTTGTTGCATAAGGTGTGTGTGTTGTGTTAGGATTCTCCTTGTTCTGCTGATTTCTGAGTGCTTCATCATAAGCGTGTCGTTTGACGGGCTCGAGCAGGATTGCTTCTGCTTCAGCAAGGCACTGAAGCATCAATTCTGCTTCATGGCGTTGCTCAATCTGCGGAGCGTTAGCTCGCTGTGTCCAAACACGCGCTGCTTCTCTGAGGCGTGTTGAAATCTCTGAGTGAGACAAATGAGACGAAAGCTCGAATAGTGCGTAGTAATCCTTCTCCAATTTCGCCTCATCCGAAATATCCAATTTTACACCGCACCCAGGGCAAATTGGCGTTGCAGTTCGTATTGAGAGTCCACAACGTCTGCATCTTATCAAGGCATGCCTCCTGTGTTCATTCTGTATCGAGTTCTGCGGCAATTGTGATTAAATCTGCAACCCAAGGCCCGGTGACGTATGTCTTGACACTACCTTGACCGGGGTTTCCTGTGGCCATGCAATACCAATCGAATAGGACTAACCCGCCCTGAGTTGCACAACACCTTTTTCTATCCTGCGCCGCTTCGTACTTCTTATGTACGAGCTCTTCGACAAGGTACTCAATACCGTTGTAAAAGATGGTTGCACGCTTGTACAAAACCGTGCCCTTTCTCTCTTGAGCCTTCCTTCCTCTGGCATAGGCAAGCCGCTCAATTGCCCTCGCGGCCGTCTCCGCGTCTACTGACAATTCTGGCTGCACTTCCGAGGTTGTCGTCGGCTTATCTCCTTGCCTTTGTCTGATAATCTGCCCCTCCGGTCCGAGAAGGACCTTATCAGCCGTTTCGAGAGTCGCCATCTGCCTCTCAGCCTCTTGTCGAAGCTCCAACTTAGCTGAATTAACTCGCTGTGTCCAAATCCGTAGTTCTTTTGTGATAGCAGCGCGTATATCCTTCTCGGGAGCGTTGAGTGGGAGCTTAAGCAGCCGTAGGTAATAATCGTAGGATTCAGCCGCCATCTTATCACCTTTCCATTTGATAGTGATACTGTAGAGCATGCTGCCAGCTTGTTCATCGGGCAGAAACGAGCCAGCGGCAACCTGCGCCGTCTGTTAATCAGCGGTTTCTGAACCAGCCAGCGGCAGGCTCTACTTTTATCATCTCATAACGAACGAAAAATAAGTTACCGTAAGCCTTTGGCGTCGGTGAACCTTGTGAACACTTCCTCATTTTGTTCCTTCCGCGGTCGTGGGCTGCGGTGCGGCTTTCAACACTCCTATGTATGACTGGAGCTTCTTGCCAGCACTACCCAAGATTGCCCACGTGATTAGATAGAATACCAGCACTGCACCGGGAATGCCTACATTGGCAGCCACTTCTGTAGTAATTGGCACGGCTAAGAAAATAATCATTCCGCCAATTCCCAGGACGCCGGCGAGAATTAGACTGACGGTCTGCATGGTCTTGTTCTTCGACCCCCTGGCCCGTCTGGTCGTGAAGGCGGC
>CAYVDS010000260.1:0-1667 GCA_964450145.1 uncultured bacterium | reverse complement strand
CAAAGGATGCCCAAGGCGAAAGCAAATCCGAGCACTGGAAAATGAGATAGGATGTAAAGCGTGGATGCTGATGATCTGAACGCATCTGCGTTCTGCCGCGGAACTTCCCCTGCCTTTTGGATGTCTGCTTCTGCGTTCTTAATCATATCAAAAAGCTTCTTGATATGCCCGTCAACTTGATTACGTTGCGCTTGCAAACGAAGGAGGTCAGCTCGCTTGATAGCAGCTTCTGCTTTCCCGATTGAGTAACGGTCTTCTTTCTCCATGACCAGAGCATCGATTTGCTCTTCCCCGATGAAGCTTACCAGATGTTCACGGAGAGCGGTTCCCGCTGGTCGGAGGTCTTTGTGATAGAAGTCTTCGATTACAGCTTCGTCCAGCATATCGCAGGCGATATGCCCCTTAAAGAGAAGGTCATCACGCATCTGCTCTACATTGCCCTTCATAGTCGCAAATAAGGATTCCGCATTCTGATGCGCGCTCACCCCTGCTTCGGCTGTCGCCTTGGTAGAGTCGTTAAGCTCCTTCACCTTGGCGATGTTGGCATTGATGGCATCTATGGTCTTGTGAATATCGGTCACCACAGCTTCCAACTTGGAAGGGTCAATGATGCCCTCGTACTTAAAGTCAGTGTTGAATTCTTCCCCGATAACCTGTCGTAGAGACTCTGTCATCGAACTTAATTCCCTCTGGTCCACACCCTCAATCACTTTGATCGCTTGGGAATACAGCTCCGCATTTTTCTCGATGAGGTAAGCATTCCGACGAAAGAGGTCGGGGCCACCTTGTTTTTGAAACTCCTCGTTCAAGAACGTCATAATTTCATTGTCCCAATCAAATCCGCCGAGGTTCTTATCTCCACCCGTCGCCACAACTTCTATCCCGCCCCCGCCGAGCCGCATAATCGTGACATCGAACGTGCCTCCGCCAAGGTCATAGACTAAGATAGTTTGCTTCTGCTCAATTTTATCCAGCCCATACTCCAATGCAGCGGCGGTCGGTTCGTTGATGATTCTCAGGACATTAAGTCCGGCGATCCGCCCTGCGTCCTGCGTTGCCTTTCGTTGGGCGTCGTCGAAGTATGCGGGCACAGTGATTACGGCATCATGGATATCTTCTCCAAGCATTGTCTCAGCGTCCTCTTTCAGACGCTTTAGAATCATAGCGGAAATCTCTTCGGGGGTATACACCTCGCCATTCTCTGTGCGAAATTTCCAGGACGGGTTGCCCATTTGCCGCTTGACGAATTGGACAACGTTCAAGGGGCTGGCAACAGCAGAGCGTTTGGCGATACTTCCAACGATGGGTATGTCACCATCGAAGAGAACGACAGAAGGTGTGAGCCGCTCTCCCTCACGATTCGGAATGATTTCCGGCTTTCCATGCGGGTTCACCACGGCAATGGATGAGAACGTTGTACCCAAATCTATACCAACGACTTTGCTCATATTATTACCCTCCTACCTATCTCCTCGCTCCGTTAGAAGCGGTATTTTTATAAATAACAAGGATCCAAATTTTCAAATGTCAGGTTATCTTCACTGTGATTTTAAGATAAAAACATCTTAAAAACCACAAAGATAATACCTGCGACAGCAAGCCACACCCCGACCATCAGTATTTTAACCAAAAGATTGATAGAAAGGAGACTACTTTTTATCTCCTTT
>CAYVDS010000259.1:4328-5183 GCA_964450145.1 uncultured bacterium | reverse complement strand
TCCCCTCTGCCTCGCGTGCCACGCCCGGGACCTGGCCGGAGAATCCCCGGCCGAATCCCGCGTCAGCTCCAGCACTTCCTCGACACGCTTTCGTCGCTCTCGAGTGTCTTTTAAAGTAAACACACCCATCTCCAAATTGGCCCAAACGCTGAAACGAGGAAAGATCTTTTCTGATTGAAGCAGTAGCACCATGCCAAGAGCCGTACGTTTCCACGCGGGAACGCAGTGTATGGGTGTCCCCCACAGGAAGATTTCGCCCTCCCAGATTGGCACCAATCCGGCAATCGCCATCAACAACGTGGATTTACCCGATCCGTTCTGACCCAAAATTGCTACGGATTGACCGCTTTCCAGGCACAGTGATAGATCCAGCAAGATCGGGTTCCGCCTGTAGCCAACGGCGAGGGCTTTCAATTCGAGAGCGTTGTTTGTCACAGTCGCAAGAGGCAACGGATTTCTTCCTCGCTGGTTGCGGAAGCGTCCAGTACTTTTGCGATCCTACCCTCTCTCATTACAAAAATCTGGTCTACAACGCGTAAAAGGATTTCTATGTTGTGCTCGATAACGCAAATCGTTGTGCTGTTCATTTCATCCGAGGATAAGAGATGCAGCAACTGCTCTCGACGCGAAACATTGAGCCCGGCAAACGGCTCGTCCAACAGCAGTAATCGGGGACGAAGAAACAAGGCTCGGCATATCTCGAGAAGCTTTCGCTCGCCAAAAGAGAGTTCATCACCCCGCTGATCCGCTCTGTCACCCAACCCCAAGCCGTTCAGGACACATTGTGCATCTTCCAACGACTGCTTGTCTTGCCAACCCTTGCCTGCCGAATTGAAGAAAGTTGTTGCAATCAAG
>CAYVDS010000259.1:1827-4286 GCA_964450145.1 uncultured bacterium | reverse complement strand
TGATGTTCTGGATGGCCGTAAGACTTCCGAAAGGACGAGGCTTTTGAAAAGTGCGTATCACTCCGGCTTGGGCCACCTTGTAGGGAGGTAATCCGTCCAATCTGCTATCTCCCAACTGAACTCTGCCGGATTCAGGCGAATAGATTCCTGTTATCACGTTGAAAAGTGTGGTTTTCCCGGCGCCGTTTGGTCCAACGATTCCCGCCTTGCTTCCCGGAGGCACAGTCATTTCGGCTACGTCCAGAGCATGGTTTCCGCCAAACCGTTTGGACAGACGCTTAATATTGAGTTCTTCGCTCACCGATCAATCCGCTAGGCCGCCAGATCATGACTAGTATCAGAATCAGCCCTAACGCCAGCTGCCTCACCGCAGCCGCATCGTATTCGCCGCCCCCCAAAAGGCGCAAGAATTCGGGCAAAGTCCAGAACAAGACAGCCCCGGCCAAACTACCCCATAACGTGCCCAAGCCACCGATGACGCAGGTACAGAAGAACAGGACGGAGAGTTCCAGACAGAACGAGGCGGGATTTATGTAGGAGCGGTAGAAAGCAAAAAAGCTGCCCGCCAGACCGGCCAAGCTTCCAGCAAGAAAAAAAGCCAACACCTTATAATGGAACGTGTTGAATCCAAGCACTTGCATGGCAAGATCATCGTCTCTGATTCCCTTCAGGATCTGGCCTAAGGCGGAGCGTTTCAGACGCCACAAGAGAAAGAAACACAAGCCGATTATCAAGTACTCCACGGAACAGAAGGCCGCGTCGGAGTAGATGGTCAGATTCAGAAATTTCATGCTTGGAATGTCAGATAGACCCTTAGCTCCTCCCGTGACGGCGCTCCAATTGACGAATACGTTTTGGACGATTTCTCCGAAACCCAAAGTGAGCAGCAACAAGAAGTCGCCGGAGACGCGCATTACAGGAAAGGCTAAGATGACTCCCACCGACCCTGCAACGAGCATGGCCAAGAGCGTGGTGGGCACGAATTCCAGTCCAAGATAGCAAGCGGATAGCCCGGCTACGTATGCGCCAATGCCAAAAAAGGCTGCATGTCCGATGCACAAAATCCCGGTGAAGCCCATAAGTATATCCAGGCCCACTGCCAGAAGGGCGTATATGCCTAGCATGATCAGCAGGTCAAAGTAAAATAGCATATCCTATTCAGCTCTGTTTCTGCACTAAGCCGAGAAAAGACTCAATCCCGCCTCAATTCCGTTCCGAATAATCCTTTGGGGCGAAATAGCAAAATAAGTCCGAGAAATACAAAGGTCACCGCATCCTTGGCGCTGGTCGATATGTAGCCCCCCACAAGATTCTCGCAGAGGCCCAGAATGATTCCTCCCAGTAGAGCCCCGGAAATGCTTCCGATGCCGCCAATGATCGAGGCTGTAAAGCCCTTGAATCCGAGGATTACTCCCATGTTGGGATCCAAGTTTTGGTCTATGGCCACGAGAGCCCCCGTGAAGCCACCCACTGCAGACGCCACAAAAAATACCATTCTTGTCGTCCTATAGAAATCGACACCCACGGCCTGAGCGAGGATCCGGGACTGACTGATCGCCTGGATCGTTTTTCCCGTCATGGTCCTGCTGACCCACAGAAACAAGAGTATCATCAGAAGCAAAGCGGCGACGAGCATGAGTAATCTGTGCCAGGGCATGAGCAGTCCGAGCAATTTGATCATTCTGGGGATGCTGTCCGTCTCCGTTAAGGATCTTTGCCCAGGTCCGAAGCTCAGTTGAAAAAAAGCGCGTAGAACGATGGAGACCCCCAATGAGCTTATCACGGGGGCCATCCTGATCGAGTCATACAGAGGTCGATACGCCGTTCTCTCCACTAGAAGGCCGAGCATTCCGGTAACAAGAAAAGCACACAGAAAAGAGGCTGGCAGCGGCATGCCCAGCAGAGCAGAGACCGTGTACGCCACAAAAGCGCCCGTCATCATGAACTCGCCATGAGCGAAGTTCACGAACCCCAACACGCCATAGATCAGGGTGTATCCCAATGCGGCCAAGGCATATATGCTGCCTGCCGTCAGACCGAAGGTGATTACTTCGCTCAGCATTCAGGTTCTCATTCGGGCTATGAGAGATTTAAATGGATGCGCCGCTATCTCCTCACGTATTTGCCATCCTTGATTACCAGCATGTCGTATTTCTTTGAAATCACGTCTCCGTTCTCGTCGAAAGAGACGACTCCGGAAGCACCGCGATAACCTTCCACTTTTTCCAATTGGTCTTTGATCTCACGACCGGTTACCGGTTTCCCCGAATCGATGACCTTAGCGAGCACGAAAGCTGTCAGCATGACGCCGTCGTAACCGGCTGCGGCGTTATAACTCGCCTTCTCCCCGTATCTGGACTCGTAAGCCCTTGCGAAAGCCTGGTATTCCGGCGAATCCGGCTGCGCGGGAAGGGTGAACATAATGCCTTCCGCCAGAGTAGGTATTTCTTCATAGATCT
>CAYVDS010000259.1:0-1817 GCA_964450145.1 uncultured bacterium | reverse complement strand
CTCCCCCATAGATGGGTTTCTCGATTCCCATTTCGCGTATCTGCCGCACCGCGTGCACCAGTTCTCTGGGATGGAGGAAGACCACAAGCGCCCCAAGGTCCGCATGCCGGATCTTGATCAACTTGGTGCGGAAGTCACTGTCATCGACTTTTGAGGCTTCCATGGACGACACCGCCCCCCCTAAGAGTTTGAATTTTCTTGAGAACGCCTCCGCAAGACCGCCGCCCCAGTCGTTATTGACATAAAGAACGCCGGCGATCCGTATTCCGTCGCGCTCGACAACCTCGGCAAGAAAGTCCGCTTGAAACGCGTCCGAAGGACTGAGGCGAAAGACATAGGGCCCCGCTGTCGTTATGGCCGCTGCAGACGCCAGCGGAGCCAGCAACACGGTTTCACTTCGATTGGCGACAGGCGCCATGGCCAGCACCTCTCCACTGGAAAATCCCAACACCAGAGGCGCCTTATCCAAAGAGATCAGCTTCTTAATGGCGCTGACAGCCAAGCTGGGCTTTAGCGCGGTATCCTCATATAGGAGAACGAGTTCCCTCCCGGAGATCCCGCCTTTTGAGTTTACCTGATCCGAGGCTATCGCCGTCGCCTTTCTCTGCACTTCTGCGTAGTCGGCAGCGGCGCCCTGGATGGGCATCACATAGCCGATGGAGACGGATTTGTCTGCACAAGCCAACCCTGGGGACAAAATCAACGTAATCAGCACCGAGATGAATATAATGTACTTTCTCAATGTTTTACTCCTTTGTCTGCGGAGTATGAGTCGTTTCAATAGGTCACCTCCTCGTCAAGTGCAATTCGTCGGCGAGCTTCATCTTTGAAGTCAGTTCGGGGGAATCGAAATAACACATTCCGGAAAAAGTGAGAGGGTCGCTCCGGATCAAATCCGCGACTTCTTCTCCGAAGTCCTCTCGAGATAGTCCCCAGGTAAAAAAGGAACCTGTCGACTCGTCGAATCGAACCCGGTCGGAAAAGCGATTGCGCAAATCGCTCATTGCCAAAGGCGCCAGGAAAAACGATTGTATCTCGATGTTGGGAGCGAGTTCGGTCATATAATACATCAGAATTATCGTCTGTCCGAAATCATGGAATGTTTCAAATGGGAATCCCCAAATGAACGACGCTATGATGTCGAAGTGTCTTCCAGCCGTTTTTACTGCACGGATTGCGGTGTCCGTATCGAAACGCTTGCCGAGAGCCTGTAACACCTGGTTGGATCCGCTTTCTATTCCGAAGAACACCTTATCGCAGCCGGCTTCGGACATCAATTGGCAAATCTGTTCGTCGATAAGGTCCACACGTGCGTAGCACGTCCACTTCAGATCCGGGCACGTCCTGATGATGCGGCGGCAGAACTCGAATACCCGATGCCGATGCGCCAGAAACGTATCATCGATAATATGGATTCGGGGTATTCTGTTTTCATGGTGCAGAAACTCAATTTCCTCTGCGAATCGGTCGATATCACGGAAAGCGAACTTATAATCCCAGAGGCCGGGTATGCTGCAAAACGCGCAGCGGTAGGGACATCCCCGGCTTGAAAGCAGTTGGATCCTCTCGTAATCCGACAAGTTGATACGGTCGTAGGCAGGCCAGGGCAACGAATCAATTTCGGGAAGGGGAGCCGTTTTTGTCGAGATGTGCGGCTCTCCGTGCCCGCTCCTGTAACATACACCCGGTAATCCATCTAGGGTATCGAGCGTGTCCATGTTTCGGACAATGCCTTCCAATACCGATTCCCCCGGGCCCCGTACGATCACGTCTATGTGTGGAAATTTCCGGATAAGAGCTTCGGACACGCTGGTTGG
>CAYVDS010000258.1:0-5206 GCA_964450145.1 uncultured bacterium | reverse complement strand
GGGATTTGAACCCGCGACTTCAACCTTGGCAAGGTTGCACTCTACCGCTGAGTTACTCCCGCAACGAAGGTTATTATAAGCCACTGCGGCGGCCAATGTCAAATCGAGTCTTGGCTTCGCGCGCCGCCTGAACCACTATTTATGTCGCACGCCCCTTAGCTTCTGGAAAATTAGGGACAGACCCTATGTGACGGGTCTGTCCCTAATTTTCGGGTCGTCCCCACTTTCCATGCCGTTTTTGCGCACTTGACAAAGCGAAGGGGGTTTGGTAGAGTTGCTTTATTAACTGGCTGGCCAATCTAAAAAACGAAAGTCCGGTCACCCCATGTCACCCAAGGTCGGCGTCGCGCCAAAAAGAAGAGCTGAGATCATCGAGGCGACTTTCTTCTGCATCGCGCTCAAGGGGTACAGCAATATCACGATGCAGGATATCGCCGACTCGGCAGGCGTGAGCAAGGGCGTCATTCACTACTATTTCCGAAACAAAGAAGAACTGTTCCTTTCCGTTTACGATAAACTCATACGAGACCTCGATAGCCACCTGGCGCGAAAGGTGGAGAGAGCAAAAACGCCGCCGGAGAAAATCTGCGCCATTATCACGGCGGTTTTCGAGAAAATCCGCGAGAACAAGAAGTTTCAGGTGGTTCTTCTGGACTTCTGGGCGCATTCGACGAAGAACTCCACGTTAAAGGCCGCAAACGCCAACCAATATGCTCGCTACCGGCATCTCACCAAGAAGATCATCGCGGAAGGGATATCCGGCGGATACTTCAAGGAATGCGATCCGGCGCGAGTCGCCTCGGCGCTGATTGGCCTGATCGAAGGCCTGACGATACAATGGATTCTTGACGAGAAGGCCTTCGACCTCGCGCGCGCGCAAAAGTTGACGGAGGAAATTATTCTGGCCTTTTTGCAAAAATAGCCCTTGGAATTGGAAAAGAAGGAGAGGATATCATGATTAGCTTTTCTTTGACAGACGAACAAAAGATGCTGCAGGAAACGGCCCACAAGTTCGCGGAACAGGAAGTCCGCCCAAAAGCCGCGCATCATGACAAAACGGGAGAGTTCCCGCGTGAAATTCTTCAGAAGGCGTTCGACATCGGCCTGATGAACGAGAGCATCCCTGAATTCTGCGGAGGCGGCGGTTTGAGCACCCTTGACGGCTGCATCATCGCCGAGGAAATCTCGTGGGGCTGCGTTGGCATCAATACGTCGCGCGCCGCCAACTCGCTCGCGGTCACGCCGATACTGATCGCGGCCACGGACGAACAGAAGAAGAAATTCCTTTCGCCGCTCTGCGAGAAATTGTCGTTCGCCTCTTTCGGGTTAACTGAGCCCGGCGCTGGTTCGGATGCAGGCTCAGTCGCTACAACGGCCAAATTGGTCGGAGACGAATACGTGCTCAACGGAACCAAGTGCTTTATCACAAACGGGGGAGTGGCCGAACTCTACACGATCTTTGCTTCGACCGACAAGAGCAAGGGTCACCGCGGACTGTCGGCTTTCGTAGTCACTCGCGATATGCCGGGGATTTCGGCAGGCAAAGAGGAAGACAAGATGGGGCAGCGCGCCTCGAACACCTCGGAGGTCATCCTCGAGGACGTGCGCATTCCGAAAGAAAATCGGCTCGGAAAAGAAGGCGACGGCTTCAAGATCGCGATGACAACCCTCGACAAGAGCCGCCCCGGTGTGGCCGCCGCGTCGGTCGGGGTTGCCCGCGCAGCCATGGAGTACGCAGTCGACTACTCGAAACAGAGAATCCAGTTCGGACAGCCGATTGCAATGAACCAGGCAATCCAGTTCATGATTGCTGAGATGTCAATGAAGGTCGAGCTTGCAAGGCTGATGGCTTATAAGTCCGCGTGGCTTGCCGACAATGGTGAGCGCAACACGCTGTGGGCGGCTATCGCAAAGGCATACGCCGCCGACGCCGCGATGCAGGTGTCGACCGACGCAGTCCAAATCTATGGCGGCTACGGGTATTCGCGCGAGTATCCGGTCGAAAAACTGATGCGGGACGCAAAACTGCTCCAGATATATGAGGGCACTAACCAGATTCAGCGGCTCGTCATCGCCCGCGAGGTGCTGATGTCGCGCTGACACGCAGAAGGCGAAAGGCGAGAGGAACAAGGCGAAAGGGAACACCGAAGCGGTGGTGGTTTCGATGCTGAGTTTCGAGTCTCGGGCCGCGCGACAGGCGAGGTCAGATGCTCGCAATGACAGCGTTTCCGTCTTTGACTTACTTTCGACTTTTGGCTTCAGACTGTACAACGATATCGTTGCTGTGTTCTCTTTCGCCCTTTACGCCTCTGCGGTTTGAGTTTTCTTTTCAATCCGAAGTCCGCAATCCGCAATCCAAAATAAGAATAGGAGGCTCTCCCGTGTCGTTCTATAGTAGAAGTCAGCTTCCTTCCAAAGAAGTCCTTCCGGGCATCATTCTTCGAAGTGTTTATCTCGAGAACACGATGATGACGTTCTTCGATCTCAAAGCGGGGAGCCACATTCCCGCACACAAGCATCCGCACGAGCAGATTAGCTATCTCGTCAGAGGCTCGATGAAGATGAGGGTCGGCGACCAGACGAGAGTCATGAACGAGGGTGATATTGCTGTCGTGCCTGCGAATGTCGAGCACGAGGTCGAAGTCGGCCCCGAGCCTGTATTCGCGCTCGACGCATGGCATCCGATCCGGCAGGATTATATTCTCGATAAGCAAGCGCCTTAAGTGAGCTAAAGTGTGTAGAGTGTCTAAAGTAAAAAGGCTGCGGTTTGCAGTATATAGTCCACGGTTGTAACTGAAGACGGGGTACCGTAAGCTCACCAGAGATGTCTCCCCTGTCCCCTTGCTTCATCTTCGATCCGATTATCCTTTCGCAACGCCGCTTTTCAGTCATCATTCATCACTCAGAATTCATCATTCTTATATAACTTTTCTTTGCGAACTTTGCGCCTGGGCGGTTTGATGCGCCTTTCGTCTTTCGTCTTGCCCTTTTCGTCCCGTCGTGACCGATCCGCCTCCAATCACTCTCTCCCTACACGGAAAATTTATTCATTTTCCCGCAGCATGAGGTTGAAAGAAGACCCGCATATAACCTCTCAAGTCATTATAGAAAAACAAGTTAGGACGTTCTTGCTCGCATGGCATTTGTCTTGCTTT
Source organism: uncultured bacterium (assembly GCA_964450145.1). Classification (GTDB taxonomy): domain Bacteria; phylum Abyssobacteria; class SURF-5; order SURF-5; family SURF-5; genus JACRIR01. The sequence continues at coordinate 2,051 of CAYVDS010000258.1, read as the reverse complement.
GTAAGCTCTCCATACTATCCACAGTCGAAATTTCGAATTCAATCGCGATTCTTTTGTGGGGGCGGTTTGCGAAACGCCCCTACAAAATCCGTGATTTCGTCGATTGTGGTTGCGGCTCTGCCGCGCTGTGTTCTGCATTGGATTTGATTTACATGAAATTGGATTACATTAGGGGAGGTGCAATTGTGTTCGTGCAATATTGTCAATGTGCAGGAGTGAATAACTTCGAAACCCTCAAGAAGATCGTAGTATCCAATGGGCCTTTCAGGAAGACAGTCTTATACTGCTGCAAGGACTGCTACGAGAAATTCTTTGAAGGCGCCAAGTGACGGGATCACTGGTATGAGGAAGAGCATGAGACCTGCGGAATGTCGCGGGTCTCGGCTCTCCCCAAAAAGCTGAGCGCAAGCATATTCTTATTTTGGATTTCCGATTTTGGATTTTGGATTGAAGAAAAAGAAAGCTGGACCGGCGCGAAGGCGCAGAGATCGCAAAGATCGTATGCTGAAGATAACACAAGCGTGACTATCACGCAGTTCTGTAGGCGCGAATTCGCTAGCAGACACTCGTTTTCCCTTTGCTTTTCCTTTGTGCCCTTTGCGCCTTTGCGGTTTGATTCCCCCTTTCGCCTTTCCCCTCGCATCAGCAGCCCATGAGGCGCCCGATTATCTCTTTCATAACCTCGGACGTGCCGCCGCCTATTGTGGCAAGGCGCGAGTCGCGCCAGGCGCGCGAGACCACGTATTCGTTCATGTAACCGTAGCCGCCGTGAATCTGAAGGCAACGGTCGATAACCTTAAAGGCTGTCTCACAGCAAAACAGTTTTGCCATAGAGACTTCTCTGACGCAGTCGACCTTGTTATTTATGAGATATGCCGCGTGGTACGCAAGTTGGCGGGCGGCCTCAAGCTCGGTAGCCATGTCGGCGAACTTGTGCCGCGTAACCTGAAACTTTGCGATGGGTCTCCCGAACTGTACCCGCTGCTGAGCATATTCGAGCGTGAGGTTTAATATGCGCTGCGCCCCCGCAATGGATGCGATGGCGCCCACCAGACGCTCCCCTTGGAAATTGATCATGGCCGTATAGAAGCCCTGCCCTTCCTCGCCCAGCAAATGGTCAGCGGGTAACCGGTAATCCTCGAAGACGAGTTCGGCGGTGTCGGAAACGCGGTTGCCGACCTTGTCGAGTTTTCGGCCAACGGAGAATCCCGGCAGGTTCGTCGGCGCCACAAACATGCTGATGCCCTTGTGACCGGCGCTCTTCTCAGTCTTGGCCGCGAGTGCAATGAAATCCGCGCGCGTGCCGTTTGTGATGAAGATTTTCGTGCCGTTGATTATATACTCGTCACCATCGCGGACGGCGGTTGTTTGCATGCCGGCGACGTCGGAGCCCGCGCCCGGCTCGGTGATTCCGAGGGCCGCGATCATCTTGCCCCGTATCGCGGGCGCGAGATATTTTCGCTTAATCTCTTCGGACCCGATGAGGTGGACCGGGCCGGTCCCCATGTCGGTCTGCACAAGGACCGACATCACCAACCCGGCGAGTCCGCAGCCAGCGAGTTCTTCGGTGAATACGACCGAATAGAAATAGTCAAGCGCCGAGCCGCCGTACTCCTCAGGATAGCGAATCCCCAAGAATCCGAGCTCGCCCATGCGCTCAAAAACGCTGCGCGGAAACTCTTCGGCCTTATCCCATTCCTGTGCGTGAGGAAGGAGTTCCTTCTGAACGAAATCCCGGACGGTCTTGCGAAACATCTCGTGCTCTTCGGTGAAATAGGGGCTTGTTGCAGGCATTGAAAGCCCTCCTTTCTTTGTCGACTCCATACCTGTTTGTTCTGGATTCTGAATTTGAAAAGAGACAGAAACTCGACCCATGTCATATGGCTCGTTGTTCTCTTATTTGCCTCTTTTCAACCATGAACTATAAACTATGAACTCGGAACCCCGCGTCCTGCGCGGGCCCCTCTTGCTAAATCCGCCTTCGTCCCCCTTTGCAGGGGAAAGAGAAACTGTCCCATAATTCTGTAGGTGCGAATTTATTCGCAGATGCG
>CAYVDS010000257.1:0-5212 GCA_964450145.1 uncultured bacterium | reverse complement strand
CGCTTCGTCGGCGTCCTCCGCGGTAAATAATTTGTGTAGTCTATTTCATTCTCATCGTTCTTGAAGAAGAGGTTTCCCATGTTATGAAAGTCATTATCATTCCGCCGTAACAGGCTTTTTCGATGATTCCATCTTGTTATCTTGGACAAGACTGAAATCTTGTCGTGATTTTCAGGACCTTATTTATAACTCGTTATTCTTCAATGGATTCCCCCCTTCGCGGGAATGACAAAGAGGAAGCTTTAGTAATTCGTGTTCCAAGATATCTTCTTTTTCTTCCAAATCTGCGTTCATCTACGTGTATCCGCGGTTAAGTATTCCACTTGTTCTTCTTCTATGAATCCGTGAAATCCGCGGTCCTCCTCTTTGTTTGGTTGCGGCTCCGCCGCGCTGTGAATTCGGTCAGCGGCCAAATCGTATCGAGTCAGGAGGACTAAAAAGATTTCTCTTGACAAGTATAAGATTCTAGAATATAATTCTAATTATGCCGAGGAAAACATACTTGCCCCATAAACGGTCGGCGAAACGACGCGAACAGATTATCCGCGCGGCGTTGGACTGCTTCGTCGAGTTCGGCCTGGCCAACACGACGATGGAAGACATCCGCCAGCGCTCGGGAGCAAGCAATGGCAGCATATACCACCATTTCACAAGCAAGGAGATGCTTGCCGCCGCCGTCTATGTGCAGGGGCTGAACGACTATCAAACCGGCTTGAGTGAGGCGCTTGCTCGCGAGCGTGATGCGCGCGTCGGGATAAACGCTATTGTTCGTTACCATCTTTACTGGGTGAAGGAAAATCCTCATTGGGCCCGGTACCTGCAGGAAATGAGACATGCCGAGTTCGTGGCGGCCAGCGAGCAAACGATCACGGAACTGAACCGGAATTTCATGAGAGAAGTCGTTCGATGGGTCAAGCCTCATTTTGAGGGGGGAGCCATCAGGCGTATTGGACTGGACCTTTTCTTTGCGCTTGTGATCGGACCCTGCCAGGAATACACGCGGATTTGGCTGTCGGGGCAGGCACGCACGGAGCTTGCCGCAGCCGTCAAGCAGGTAAGCGAGGCGGCATGGTTAGCTGTGCGCGGCCGGCAGGCTCGCCATTCCTCGGAATAAAATAGGTTCAAGGTCAAAGGTTCAAGGTCAAAAGAAACAAAAGAGAGATTCTTCGCTCCGCTCAGAATGACGTGATGGACAGTCAAGCTGCACCTTTGTTCGACAATTAGTCACGGCCCCCGTTGGTGTTAACCATGAACCAAGAACTAGGCACCAGCAACTGGTTTCTTAGGAGGTACGGAAATGGGAAATAACTTCTATCGAGTCAACAGAAGGGACGTGGATTTTGTCCTGCACGAACAGCTTGGGATTGATAGCCTGTGTTCGTTCGACAAGTACAAGGATTTCTCGCGGGAAGATTTCGACATGATTATCACCGAGGCGATCAGGTTTGCCCGGGAAGTGCTTGGCCCAATGAATCAAGATGCAGACCGGTGGGGGGTGCGTTTTCGCGACGGGCAGGTGGAAGTGTATCCGGAGTTTCATAAGGCATACAAACTCGCTTGTGAGAACGGCTGGATCGCAATGCCAAATAATCCCGACTTCGGAGGGCAGGGGCTGCCTCATGTGATCGCCGTCGCGGCGGGGGAATTCTTCATGGGGGCATGCATGACCTTCGTCTGCCTCATGCCGGGACCAGGTGTCGGCCACATGATCGAGAATTTCGGCCCCGACAAACTCCGGCAACTCTTTTGTGAGAAATCGTACACGGGAGAATGGGCAGGCACCATGTGCCTTACTGAGCCGCAAGCAGGCACCGCGGTCGGCGATATCAGGACCTCTGCCAAAAGAGACGGGGAAACTTATCTTATCACGGGAACCAAGTGCTTCATCACTTCCGGCAACCATGACGTGACTGAGAACATCATTCATGGGGTTCTCGCCAGAGTGGAAGGCGCTCCGCCCGGCACAAAGGGGATAAGCCAGTTCATCGTTCCCAAGTATTGGGTGAATGATGATGGTTCCAAAGGCGAATTCAACAATGTGACTTGCGCCGGCGTCGAGCACAAAATGGGCATGAAAGCGTCGCCGACGTGCACGCTTAACTTCGGTGAAGACGGCCCATGCCGGGGATATCTGCTAGGAGGCGCGGAAAATCAGGGCATGAGACAGATGTTCCAAATGATGAACGAGGCACGCATCACCACAGGACTGCAAGGAATTGCCCTTGCGGCAGCCGCTTTCGAAAATGCGGTGCAGTATTCGCAGGAGCGGGTCCAAGGCGTTGCCGTGACGGCAATGAAGGACCCGAACGCGCCGCGCGTTCCCATCATCAACCATTCAGACGTGCGCCGCATGCTGCTTCTCCAAAAGTCAATTGCCGAGGGAATGAGGGCTTTCGCTTATCGACTGGCAATGTACGATGACCTCGCCCACTCGCATCCGGACGAAGAAACAAGGAAATTCTATCAGGGATACGTAGACATGATGACTCCGATCATGAAGGCCTATTGTTCCGACATGGGCTTCGAGATGACGTCAGTGGCAATGCAATGTTACGGCGGCTACGGCTACTGCCAGGAGTATCCTGTCGAGCAGTACTGCCGCGATTCCCGCATCGCCATGATATTCGAGGGGACAAACTTCATACAGGGCGCCGACCTGATCGGCCGCAAGCTCAACATCGGCGGTGGAGCGCTCATGCAGAGCTACATGGCGAACCTCGAGGAATTCATCAACGGGCTGCGTGGAAACGGAGAAGTCAAGGAACTCGCCGAGAAGCTCGATGCGGCAAGAGCCATCCTTCTCGACACGACAATGAAGCTGGCCGAGTTTGCAATGGAAGGAGACCTCGACTACGTGATGTCGGTGGCGACCCGGTACCTTCACATGTTCGGCGAAGTGGCGATTGCGCGCGAACTGGTCGAGCAGGCGGCAATCGCATCCAAGCGGATGGATGGTCTCACAAGCGCTAGCCCTGATTACGTTTTCTACTCGGGGAAAGTGCAAGCAGCCAAATTTTTCGTGAATAATATCCTTCCGGGAGTCCAAATGAAGTCGCAAATAATCGCAAACCGGGACAGGAGTTGCATAGAAATAACTCAGGACGCGTTTTCCGTATGAGGCGAGGTTTCGATAATTCACTGCTTTCCAAGGAGAAACAACGAGTAGATTTCGCAGATTTACATAGGGCGGCGAAGCCGCAACCAAACACCTTCACCACAAAGGCACCAAGTCACCAACGGAAAAGAAGAAACAGAAGAAGAGGCATTCTTTGCCACAGATGCACACGGAGGATGGACACAGCGCGACGAAGCCGCAACCGAAAAGGAACCCAAGCCACAGAGCGCACAGAGATCACAGAGCCGCAGCCAGAGGAAAAGAAGAAAAGAGGAATCCGCAGATTTCGCAGATTCGCGCAGATTTTGGGAAGAAGAAAAAATAAGAAAGATTCTTCGCCATAGATGCACACGGATGGACACAGATTTGAGAAAAAGAAGAAAAAGAATCACGCCAAAGGCGTGATTGGAACACGAATTACATCATGAATGAATAGCTTCCTCTTAATCATTCCCGCGAAGCCTGTCCTCGACCTGATCGGGGAGCGGGAATCCATTTTATAACAATGGGTTATGCACATATGTTCTTGAAAATCATGACAAAAATTCACAATTTCGAACATGAGTAATACAGATTCTAGGAAAAAGGAGAAGAGGAAATCGCGACAAGAATTCAAGATTCTGAACGTCAGTAGTACAGATTTTAGGGAAGGAGAGGAAAAGAAAATTACGGCTAGAATTCACGATCTCGAATGTAAACAATGCAGAGGAAAAACAGGTCTGTTTTCCTTGGATAGGAATGTTTCGATATAATGGGGGATTATGGGAATAGTGGCTGATCGGCACGAGAGACGTTTCGACATCGACTGGCTGAGAGTTTTCGCCACCGTCATGGCATTTCTCTTTCACTGCGCGAGGTTCTTCGACTTCGATTTCTGGCACGTGAAAAACGCCGAGCTCGATTGGGGTACGACTGTTTTTGTCGCCATCGTAGCCCAATGGCTCATGCCTCTTTTCTTCGTGCTCTCCGGGATAAGCTCGTACTATGCCCTGGACTATCTGAGTGGCTCGAAGTATCTAAATGCAAGGGTGAAGCGACTTCTGATCCCATTGATATTCGGCGCAGTGACACACATATCGCTGCAAGTGTACCTCGAGCGTGTGACCCACGGACAGTTCTCCGGCTCGTTCTTCGAGTTTTATCCGCGCTACTACGATGGTTTCTATGCCTTTGGGGGGAACTTCGCATGGATGGGGCTCCACCTGTGGTATCTGGAAATGCTCTTCATTTTCTCCTTATTGACACTGCCTTTATTCTTGTGGGTTAGGGGAGGAAAAGCGAAGATTCTAATATCCCGGGCCGTCTCTCTACTCGCGAGATCGGGGGCCATTTTCTTGTTGGCGGTTCCGTTGGGAGTTGTAGAACTGCTCGTTAACTTGAAGCCTGAAAGCATCGGCGTGAGGGCGTGGGGCGGTTGGAGCTTGTTTCCGCACCTCGTCTTTTTCATTTCGGGCTATCTCATCGCGTCGGATGGTCGGTTGAAGGAAATCATGGAGAGACAATGGCTCGGCGCACTGCTGATGGGACTGGCGGCAACGACGCTTGGGTATTTTCTGTTTCAAGCGGGGGCATCCCAATTTGGATTCTACTTCTCCGTCCTTCGCGCATTCAACGCGTGGTTCTGGCTCGTTGCGATGCTTGGTTTCGGCAGTAAGCATCTCAACGTCAACAACAGAGCGTTGAAATATGCGAGTGAAGAAGTCCTCCCGTTCTACATTCTCCACCAAACTGTGATCCTGACGATTGGCTTCTACATCGTCGATTGGGATTTGGGCACGCCGGCCAAGTATGCCTTCCTGAGTATATCGTCATTTGTCGCAATCATGGCGATATACGATGTATTGGTCAGGCGCTTCAACATTCTTCGATTCCTGTTCGGAATGAAGTCGAAAAGAGTTCGGGCAACTTAACAGATCGCGGGAAAAAGAAAAAAAGGAAGCATATTTGGCCGCAGATGAACACAGCTCGGCACAGCCGCAACCAAAAAAGAAAAAGAAGCATGGAAACCACAGCGGATTTCACGGATTGGGGAGAAGAAGAAAAAGAGGCATCTTAGCCACAGATGCACACGGAGTGCGCCAAGGAAGCGTACAAGTT
>CAYVDS010000256.1:0-5218 GCA_964450145.1 uncultured bacterium | reverse complement strand
GACCGGGGCTTCGGTTCCCTGTGTCAGCATTTGAGCCTTTCCGGGCGCAAGGTTAAAGAGTTCGAAGAGTGTCTTAAGAGCGGGAAGATTCCATTCCTTTGGTCGCTCGATGTGCTTGAATTGAACCAGATCGCCAACGGGGGTTGAGGCGAGCGCCGCAAGGCCCGTGGCATCGAACTTCTGGCCCGGAATTGCCAGGACCAAATCTCCTGTGTGAATTAACGCGGCCAACACAACCACCACCCATTCAGGCTCGAGTCTTAGCGAAGTCGGCACCAGGTATTCTACGCCTTGCTCATCATGGATAAGATCCGTTCGATTAACGACTTGCCCATGTCCTTTCTTCTTCAGAATCTCCAATACGTGCTTCGCATACTTTGAGCGATTTGGATCAAGGCGCGCGCCGTCCAACAACTCAAGCGCGTCCAATACCGCCGTCGCCTGTTTCGTTCGATTCTGGCCCGCAATAGCGCGCAACGCGTCCTGAGCCGCCTGGGCCCTGTTGTCTCCGGTGATGAGTACCGAGAAGAAGGGATATTCGGGAGCCTTGTCCTGGAAATGAGCCTCGAAACAGATTCCCGCTATCGTGTTCACCAGGTCACGGAAGTTTATGCGCTCGTGCGGAGCAATTCCGGAAAGCTCCCGGACTGACTTGCCCTTTGCCCACTCGGTGAGTGATTTCGTCCGCCCGCCATATGTGACCTCAAAGGCGGTAGTCATGTTCTTCTGCAGCCACTGAACCAACTCGCTGAGGAATTTCGAAGCCTTCGACTCATAGGTGATCTTTGCGTTGCCTGACGAAGTCGAAGCCAGATCAATTGCTGCGGCATATTTGCTAAGCGTGGCGCGAAATATCTCGTCAGTGTTGTTCAGTCGAATAACAAGATCTCTTGCATCTGTTTCGTACTTCGCAGCAGTCGGCTCGTATGGCTGTATGAAGTAAATGTAGAAGTCGCGGGGCGGGACCGCCGTAGAACGTTCATTGGGCGCGCCAAAGAAGAGGTAACCCTGTCGCGCCGCCCTCCGTCCGAGCCACTCTATTTCGTGCTGCCAGATTTTGTAGCCGGTGACATATGTCTGGTCGGTGCATTCCATGACTCGCTTCAGGGCTTCATAGTAGTAGCGGTCAAGTTGCGATGAGTCGAGAGTTTCGGACTTCTTTTCAATCAATGCGTCGAAGTCGTCGGTCTTCTTCAGATCGAGATAATACTGCCTGTTATCAGGATTGGATGAAATGAACTGACCACTCACTGTCTTGAGGATTTCTCGCAGCACGGTCTCTACTTGGGATAGCAGGTCATCAGCAGGATCGCCGCCAAGCTCTTCGATGCCGGGCTGGTAGAGGCACAGACTGTCACGCAGTTCATTGGCCGTGGCGCCTATGGAGGCATAAATGTCCCCAGTGGTCAAGCGGTGCAACGACAACGCACGGATGATCCGCAGCGCCATCGGTTTGTATTGCGGGCGAGTGAATGTCTGCTCGATGCGCGACTCAAGCACCTGGCTGCAATCTATTACCGCTCTTATGTCAGGCACGGCCCGAAATGACGGATTCTCTCTCAGCGTGCCCCAGTAACTATCGTAAGCTATGAGACCCGGATGATCAGCAGGGACTTCCTTATCAAGAAGCTTCTTCATTGCGAAAGACAGGGTCTTAAGAACTTCGCGCTTTTCAACGGCCGTTACACGCTCGAAGGTTTCGATATAATCGGGATGAACGGGGAAGAGGCGGACGTATTCATCCATCCGCTCATTCATATGCCCGTAGAACTTGGCGAAAGGCGTGAGATACTCACGAATTTTGGCCTGCTTTTCGACCGTCTTCTTGAGTAACCTTTCCGCCACCACAAACTTAACGTCCTTGCGAGCAATGAGAACCTGCTCGAAGCGGTCCTTTACGCGGCGAATGCTATCGGCAACGAATGAAAATCTCGGACTATCAAAAATGGCCTCCTGCACTCCGGCGACAAACCGAAATCGCAGGTCTTTGCATACTTCGCCCGTCTCGCGGAGAAAGTTCAGATCGAGAATCAGTTCCTGGTCTTTACGACTCCGTAAATAGTCAAGCAACTCGTCAACCACAAGAAGCAGACCGTGGTCCGGGTATTTCTTGTGGAATGCGGCCATCATATCTTCGAAGGCTTGTTTATTGTTCCGAACCCGACTGGTATCCGGGAAAGAAAAACTTACACCAAGTTTTTCCAGGTGTTCTTCGAGTTCGGCCACAAGAATATCGCGGAACGACATCGTGGTTGCGCCTATTTCGGCACGGATTACCTTGAACTTGCCACCGATCTTCGCAGCAGTCTTGCTAACCTGAGAATTGGTGAGTTCAGACGCTAACTCGGCGCGCTCGGCAATCGCCGAAATGACCGACATAAGATGCGACTTTCCAGTGCCGTAATTTCCGACAACCATGAGCCCCTTGTTGTCACCCGGCTGGTCAAACTGGAGTTGGGGAATGACGAGACTCGTAAGTCTCTCGGCCATTTCTTCCGATATTACGTATGTATCCACAAGCTGTCGGGCGGCGGCAGCCTCATCGGCATCCCGGAGTTGGACTACCGATTCGATAGGTTCGAAGTTAATCAAATCACCGTATTTCATCGCTGCCCCCTTACAGTGCGGTTATTCCGTCGTCAATGGACTTGCCACTAACAAATCCCTGGCCGGATAACGACGATACTCCGGATGTCCCGGCGCTGCGTATGTCACGTGGGCATCCTTGAATGAACCGTTCCATGTCGCCACCAGGGTTCGATTTCTTGAAATGCCCTGAAGGAGTCTAAGCGGGTCTTGCTTGAGCAAAACATCGAAGAGAATCTCGGTATTGTCCAACAAGACGACTTCGCTTGCAGTTTGATCCACAATCTCGCTGAGCAGCCGGGGAACTTGGAGCGCTCGCTGACGCTCCGTCAAATCCAGTAACAGACGGGAAAGCTCCAGGTTGACATTGAGCAGCGCAGCGGTGGTTTGCTCTTTGATGCGCTGCAATGCCGCAGTTTTCCCGGACCCCGCAGGTCCAACGACCAATATCAACCGATGGTAAAGCCCCTGCGCTTGCGGTATCTTCTGAAGAATTTGATCTGCCAGAGCCTCTGTCGTCATCAACTATCTTTCGTCACGATTCAGCAGGCATTGCTTTTCGTTATCACCGGATGGGCTTTTCGGAAAGTATACACCATTGCGTTATCGTGTTGCAAAGTGATCGGGATATCCCCTCAGACCAAGGTAAAAATATAGAGGTCGGGTCTACATCGGATAATATGAATTCCTCGGGCGTGCATATATATTTACTATAAGACAAATATGCTTAGCCAAGGCAGACTGTGTCGGAATTAGGCGAACCAACTACGGACAGGCAATGATGAATGATGAGTGATGAATGATGAATGAAACCGAAAAAGAGGAAGCTCCAGGCAACCGCCAACTTTGGCGAACTCAGTTAGCGATCGATTTTTCGCCATTTGTTCGGAATCGTGAGGTACGAAAACGCCCGGAACTGGTTCGTGCACGTTAACAGAATGCCCCTTTTGCCCCTCTACCGCCCCTTTGTCGGGTTTGTCGGGTTTATGACGGGTTGCGCCTGAGCTTACTGAGCTTCTGACTGGCGCATTCTTGGCGCTTTTTCCCCTTTTGGCTGTCCACAGGCAAACATAACGTACTCCTTAAACCACTTCTTCATCTCCGCTGAAGCCATTGGTGAACCGCCTGTAAACAGAGTGTCGCACCTATCGTCATTTTACTGGACTAATTCCCAATGCCCACCCTTGTCGGGACCGACTCGACGGAGCACGCCCTTGTCCTGCATTTTCTTCAGGTGGTACTTAATTCCACTTTCGGTTATTCCGAGTTCAATCGCCAGATCCTGACGGGTAATCTCGGGTCTTTTCTGAATTTAGGTTAATGATTTTCTGGGCAGTTTTCTGGCTAGTTTTCAGCCCATGCTCTCCTTTTTCGATTTGATTTCGGACGGCTTGGATTCAGATTACTGCTGCGATGGCACTTTTGGCGAGATTGCCTCAATCAAGCCTTCACCTATCGCTTTCGCTTGACAATAGAGCCTCGATCTCACGGGCAAGCTTGGGCAGTTTCATCTCGACGATATCCCAGACAACTCTATCGTCAATCGCGTTATAACCATGAATCAGCATGTTCCGAAAGGAGATAATACGCCGGGCTTCGCTGATGGTCTCCACAACCGCAGGATCTATTCTCGAGAGCTTATTGAGAGCTTCTCCGATGATCTCAAACTTGCGCTCAACACCGGAACGCAATAGAGCGTCTCCCGTGTAGTCGTGGAAGGTCTTTCCTCTTGTGAACTGTTGCAGAAGTTCTGTCGCTTGTCTGATGTCTTCGAGATACTTCTTGGCTTCAAGCCGCATAGAGGGTAACTCTTGAGGAATGGATTCTCTGCAGAAAGTAAGGATTCTTGATCGCAGAGGTCATCACCAAATCAACCGGGCAACCGAATAGTTGCTCCAATTCTTCCAGCAGGCCAAAATAGTTGTCAGCATATTGCCCCGGCGACAGTTCTTCGAATTCGACAAGAAAGTCCAAATCGCTGGTTTGCGGGTCGAAATCATTTCCGAGAGCGGAACCGAATAGTTCCAAACGGCGAACATGGCGTTGGGCGCAAAGACGGATCAAGTCTTCGTGTTTGTCTTTGATCATTTCATTCACAATGCAACTCCTTCGACGGCATTTCAAGCGCCCGCCAACTTCTCCATATAATATCATACAAGGTGGAAGAATGGCCAGATTTGGTTTTGGTGCATCCGCCCGATGAAACTCCTTGACTTGGGCTCCTTTCAGTGATGCAATAGGTTTCAGCGGATGTTGAAAAAAGCTGAAATAATGAAGCTAGGAAATAAAGAACTCAATCTGAGAGCTAAAGAAGCGCTTCGCGTGTGCTTTGCGGACGTTCCATTCCTGAAAGTGCAGGGAATCAAAATAGAAGCTGACCGAACCGAATTAAGGCCGGACTTGTTGGTCAAACTTGCATTGCCTAAGAGAGAAAAGTTGCTCGCGGCGGAGATAAGAAGCAGTGGCCAACCGCGCGTGGCTCGGGAGGCCGTCAATCAGCTCACGAGATACAGAGAAAGCTACCCGGGAGCCTATGGCGTCTTCGTCGCCCCTTATATCTCACCTCGTGCTTCTGAAATATGTCTGAAAGACTGCATCGGATATCTGGACCTGTCCGGCAACCGCCAGTTAG
>CAYVDS010000255.1:0-5237 GCA_964450145.1 uncultured bacterium | reverse complement strand
AGTAGATGTCAAGTGATGCCCCTAAAAGCGTTGGCGACATGGTGAGTCCATTCGCGGGATTGCCCAAAGACAAAATCAAATATGTCGAGACAAGAAACACGGACGGCGGACAAGTCTATGTATTCGAGAGCCCGGTGCCGGTGACTGCTCAGTCTCCAGCGCAGAATACGTCCCAACCTATCCCTCATAAGGTTGTCTTGTGGATAGACCCGGCCACCGGCATGAGGCGGAAGACCCTTGTTTATGCCAAAGACGGTTCTCTTATGGTGGAGCAAACTTGCTCGAACTATCAGCTCAATGTTCCGATTGCTGACTCCGAGTTTGCGTTCAATCCGCCACCGGGAGTCCAAGTCAAGGATATGACAGACGCAACGATAAACAATATGAAAAAACAGCAAACTCCCAACTGAACGTCATTCTGAGCGAACCGAAGAATCTCATTTTATCCTGTTCGGCCTTTGCGGTTTGACTTTTTCAATCCAAAATCTAAAATCGCTGCTGTCCAAGAAAAAGAACCCGAACCGCAGAGGGCGCAGAGGGCCGCAGAGGAAAACGTCAGGATGTCAATATCCTCCGCTTCGTCGGCGTCCTCCGCGGTAAATAATTTGTGTAGTCTATTTCATTCTCATGGTTCTTGAAGAAGAGGTTTCCCATGTTATGAAAGTCATTATCATTCCGTGGTAACCGGCTTTTTCGATGATTCTATCTTGTTATCTTGGACAAGAGGTATCCAAAATCCAAAATCCGAAATAAAACGGTGAGACTCGATCGATGAAAAAGACACCCTTGAAATTCCCCCATAAGGCGAAATCAGGCTATCGTCCGGTCGTTTCCCCCGCAACCGCTGCGCTGCGGCTTATTGAGTTCGGGACCATTAACCTGTCTCGCGGGCGCGTCCTTGATCTACGGCTCGAGGGGAAAGAGGCCGTTATCACCTTGCTCAAAGGCCACAGTTCCCTCGAAGTCGATGGCAGGAGATTCTTTCTTGGCCCGCGAAAAAACATTTTTGATGATTTTCCGTGGGCCCTCTACGTGCGTGGCATCGCCGCGCTCAAGGTGAAAGCCCTCTCAACCGTGGACGCGGTCGCGTCGATGGCCGCAGTTTCGGCGCGGAATTCGCTCATTCAAGTAATCGAGCCGCCCGATGTGGTCGAGAAGATTGTCGGCGCCGACACGTACGAGCGGCGCGTCAGGACGATTATCGGCGAGGACTTCCCGGCGGAAAAGCTGCTGGTCGGAGAGACGATAAATGGGGCCGGCAAATGGTCGAGCTATCCACCGCACCGGCATGAGAAAGATTCGCTTCCCGACGAGGTGAAACTCGAAGAGGTCTATTACTACAAGCTCGAAAAACCGAATGGATTCGGGGTTCAACGCATCTATACTGACGACGGCCGCATCGATGAAGCGCATACCGTGCGGGATGGCGACCTGTGTGTCCTGCCCCGCGGCTACCACCCTGTGGCGTCCGCGCCGAGTTCGAGGCTCTATTACTTCTGGGCCCTCGCGGGCAAGAACCGGAAAATGCGCGTACGGGTGGACCCGGATTTCGAATAGATTGTTGTCCACCGCAAAGGCGCAAAGAGCGCAAAGACATGAGAAGTGAAAAGGAAAAGGGAGCCGCGCAAGGGGCGGAATATCTACCCCACAACTGTCATTCTGAGCGAAGCGAAGAATCCCCTTTTACCTTTGTCTTTCAGCTTTCCGTATCTCAGCGGCACTCTCGGTTCCACCTTGGTCCTTTGCGCCTTTGCGGTAAAAGAGGCGTTTCGAGTAAGGAGGCTGCAATTGAATGACCTATTGAAAGAAAAATTCGGACTCGACGGCAAGGTCGCCGTCGTGATCGGCGGAACCAGCGGAATCGGACGCGCGATAGCGCTCGGGCTCGCGGGGGCGGGGGCCGCTGTCGTGCCGGTTTCGAGACGCCGCGAAAAAGTCGAAGAGACCGCACTCGAAATCGAAAAGCTCACGGGCAGAAAACCGTCAATTCACACACTGGATGTGCTTGCATCCGCCACTACAAGGGATCTCTTCGATGTTATTGCGTCTGAATACGGCTCACTTGATATCCTCGTCAATTCCGCGGGGGCAACGCTGAAGAAGCCTTCCGTGGACCTCACTGAAGTCGAATGGGACGGGGTTGTCGATACCAACCTGAAGGCAGTTTTCTTTTCATGCCAGGCGGCGGCCAGAGTCATGATTTCAAAAGGACGCGGCGGGAAAATAATCAACATCGCCTCACTCGCCTCTTTCGTGGGGTTGAATGAAGTGGCCGCTTACTGCGCGAGCAAAGGGGGCGTTCTCTCGCTTACGCGCGCGCTGGGACGTGAATGGGCTCATCTGAGGATTAACGTCAACGCCATCGCGCCGGGAGTTTTCCGCACTCCGCTCAACGAACATTTATTGGCGATCCCCGAGCGCTATCAGATGTTTGTGTCTCGCACTCCGATGGGGCGTATCGGCCATGTTGACGAACTCGTCGGCGCCGCCGTGTATCTCGCGTCGCCGGCCTCGGACTTCGTGACCGGCCAGTCGATCGTGGTCGACGGCGGCTTCCTTGCGATGGGAGTGTAGATAGAGGGGAAAGGTTAAAGGGCAAAGGCGAAAGGGGCAGAACAAGGGGGAAAAGGAGCCGGTTATGATCTCCGCAGCGTTGCTTCGTCGTCCGCGTGACTTGACGCTGGCAGAAATTCCCGAGTTCAAACCTGACTTCGACCAGGTGATGATAGATGTCGAGGCATGCGGCATATGCGGCAGCGACCTCAGATATTATTATGGCGAAAACCCGTGGGCGCTCCATACGCTCGGCAAATCGCTGCCAAACCCGCCCAACATAGTGCTCGGTCACGAGTTCGCAGGAACCGTGACCGACGCAGGGGATTTCCCGCAATTACTCGGCAAGCGGGTTGCCGTGATGTCTTTCAAAACATGCGGAGCTTGCCGCCACTGCCGCAGTGGACGTGAGAATCTTTGCGGAAACACAATGCATCTCGGTCATGGAGCAGGGTGGGGCAAGCGGGAATATTATCCGGGGGGCATGGCGGATAAGTGTCCTGCATGGGGGAACCTCTGCTTCGAGTTGCCCGAAGTGATGAGCTTTGAAGAAGCCGCTTTGCTCGATGTCGTCGGCGTCGGGGTTCACGCTGCGCGCGTCGGCGGCGTGGGCCCGGGCTCGTCCGTCGCCGTGTTCGGAGCCGGCCCCATAGGGAACGCGATCATGCAGGCCTCGCGCGCCATGGGCGCCAGCCGCACCTTCGTTGTAGACACATATGACGTGGCGCTCGAGATAGCCATCAAGTGCAACGCAACGGCGGCAATAGAGGCGGGTGAAGCCGACCCCGTGAACGCGATTTTCGAGGCAAATGGCGGCGCGTGCTCCGTCGTCTTCGACACCGTTGGCTCCGCCGACACGTTCCGGAAATGCATCGCATTATTGGCCGAGGGCGGAACGCTTGTCAATATGGCGGTGCACGACATGGCCTTCAACCTGAACTCGCTCGATATCGGCTCGGAGCGCTCAGTCAAAACATCCTGCAACTTCCTCCCTGAAGAGTTCCCGCTCTCGCTCTCGCTGGTGGAGTCGGGCCAGATCGACGTGAAACCGTGGATAACCCACAGGTTTCTGTTGCGCGAAGTTGCTAAGGCCTTCGATGTTGCCCTCGACAAGGAGAAACACGGCGCATTCAAAGTAATCATAGAGCCGTAGGGCAAAAGGGGAAACGGGGAAAAGGTGAAAGGGGACAAAGCGAACGGGGCAGAGGCGCAAAGGGCGCAAAGCAGGCAAAAGGGAAAACAATGCACGTCATTCTGAGCGAAGCGAAGAATCTCTTCTTACGCCCTGTGTCCTTTGCAATCTTTGACCCTTTGCGGTGAGAAAATCTGCGTCAATCAGCGAAATCCGCAGACAAAAAGGAATCCTATGAAAGAAAGAATTCGGCAAGAGGCCACAAAGCTATTCGATTGGCTTGTTGAGACCAGGCGCGACATTCATGCCCATCCCGAGATCGGAATGCAGGAAGTCCGCACATCGGCCAAAATCGCGGACGAACTCCGGCGCATCGGTCTCGAAGTCCGAACGGGCATCGGCATGACTGGAGTCACAGGTCTGCTTAGAGGCGGCGCGCCGGGCCGCACCATTGGCATCCGGGCTGATATGGATGCGCTCCCGATTGAGGAAGAGACTGGCCTTCCGTTCGCTTCGCAGAACAAAGGCGTGATGCATGCGTGCGGGCACGACGGCCACGTCGCGATGGCGCTCGGGACCGCGCGCGTGCTTTCCGGAATTCGCGAGCAATTACGCGGAAACGTGAAATTCATCATGCAGCCGGCCGAGGAGAACTACGGCGGCGCGCGAGACCTTGTCGAGGAGGGCGTGCTCGAGAACCCGACCGTCGACGCCATCATTGCGCTTCACATCGACGTGGATGAGAGGGTGGGGAAGCTCGTAATTAGGTCGGGGCCGATCGGGGCTGCCGCCGACGTGTTCATGGTCTCGATAAACGGGAAGGGCGGACACGGCTCCGAGCCGCAGGCATGCGTCGATCCCATCCATATCGCCGCACATGTCATCACCGCCGTGCAGACAATGATCCCCCGCACGCTCGACGCACAGGACCCCGTGGTAGTGAGCGTCTGCTCGATCCAGGGCGGCTCGGCCTTCAACGTCATCCCCGATTGCGTCCACTTCGGCGGGACTGTGAGAACACTCTCGCGCGAGCGCCGCGCAGTGATGCCGAAGAAGCTCGAGGAGATCGTCCGTGGAATCACGGCCACTTTCGGGGCGACGTTCGATTTCAGCTACATCCACGGGGCTCCGATAACCGCGAACGAGCCCGGCATGACCGACCTGATGAGAGGAGTGGCAGCGGAATTGTGGGGCGCCGGCGGCGTGGTCGAGATGGACAAGCCGCACATGGGTTCGGAAGATTATTCGTACTATCTCGAGAAAGTTCCCGGCGCCATGGGCATGCTCGGCGCCCGCAGAGACAGAGAGGTCGAATATCCTTCGCACCATCCGAAGTACGATTTCGACGACCGCTGCCTGCCGCTCGGCGTCGAGTTGCTCGCGGCGAGCGCCGTCAAATACCTGAACGGAACGATTTAATTCACAGATTGCAAAGAAGAAACAAGAGAGAAACCACAGCGCGGCCAAGGCTGCCACCAACAAAAAGAAGAAGCAACGGGAACCACAGTAACTATGATATATGAGAGCTTGAGCCTCTCATTGGAGAGGGTTA